>JAFDDA010000187.1 GCA_019311105.1 Deltaproteobacteria bacterium | reverse complement strand
AGTCGTCCACGATCGCGCGCGCTGCGCCGGGCCGAGCCCGGCTTGCGAGCGCGCGCCGCATTTCCGTGATTCGCGTCGGCGCCGAGAAGAGCGCGCGCAGTTCGTTCGCCAGGGCGGCCGGGTCGAAGGGGCGCGACTCGAGCAAGATCGCGCCGCCGGCATCGGTGAGGGCTCGCGCGTTGACCGTCTGGTGGTCGTCGGCCGCGAAGGGATAGGGTACGAGCAAGGAAGGCAGGCCCGCGAGGGCGAGCTCGGCGACGGTCAGGGCGCCGGCACGACACACCGCGAGGTCGGCCCAGCCGTAGCGGGCCGGCATGTCGCCGGTGAAGTCGACCACCTCTGCGCGGAAGCCTGCCTTGCGGTACGCCTCGTCGACGCGAGCGCGGTCGTCCCGTCCCGTCTGGTGGAAGATCTCCACGGTGGCGGGGTCGAGCGACGGCAGGACGTCCATCATTCCTTCGTTCAACTGCCGTGCGCCCTGACTCCCGCCCGCGACGAGGAGCCGGAACGGCGGCTCCGGCTTTCGCGATTCGCGGGCGGCGAAAGCGGCCACGAGTTCGTGCCGCAAGGGGCAGCCGTAGAGGCGGATGCGATCGCCCGGCACCGGGAGGTGGGCGTTCGCTTCCTCGAACCCCGTGAACACGAGCCGCGCGAAGCGTGCCATCAGCCGGTTCGCCCGGCCCGGAATGCCGTTGGGTTCCACCAGAGCGGTGGGGATGCGCGAGAGGGCCGCGGCGGCGACGGCCGGCATGGAGGCGTACCCCCCGACCGAGAGCAGGCCCGTCACGCTTCGCCCGCGCAGCGCGCGCCGGGCCTCGGCGGTCGTTGCAACGAGGCCCGCAAGCGCGCCGACCCGCGCCAGCAGCCGCTGCCCCATGACCTGGCGCGCCTCGAAGGTCACGAGTTCGAAGCCAGCGGCCGGCACGAGCTCGCGCTCGAGCCCTTGGTCCGTGCCGAGCAAGAACACGTCGCCTCCGCGCTCGCGGATCTCCTCCGCCAGCGCCAACGCCATGGTCACGTGTCCGCCCGTGCCGCCTCCGGCCACCGCCCAGGTCACTTTCGCCAGCTCCTCCGACGTTCGGCGCCGCGCACGGGTTGCCAGCGCGGCCGCGAGCCGCGCAGGCCGATACCGAGCAACACGCCCAGCATTGCGAAGCTCACCACCACGCCCGTGCGGCCGTAAGAGAGGAAGGGCAACGCCATGCCCTTGGTCGGGACGAGCCCCGTCACGACCGCCGCGTTCACCAGCGCGGGGACGACGAGCAGCGCGGTCATGCCGAACGCCAGGAGCGCACCGAACTGGCTATGGGCACGGCGCGCGATGCGGGTCCCGGCGACGCAGAGCGCCGCGAAAGCGCCCAGCACGACGAGCACACCAAAGAGGCCGAGTTCCTCGGCCACGAGGGCGAGGATGAAGTCTGTGTGGGCCTCGGGGAGGTAGAAGAGCTTCTGGCGGCCGTCGCCCAGGCCGACGCCGAACAACCCGCCGCGCCCGAAGCCGACGAAGGATTGGACGAGCTGGAAACCCTCGCGGTCGGCCGTGGCCCACGGGTCGAGGAAGCCGACGAGGCGCCGACGTGCATAGGGATGGATCGTCAGGTGGACGGCCAGCGCCACGCCGCCGGCGGCGGCGGGCGCAGCGAAGTAGATCGCCGGTGCGCCCGCCACGAAGAGCAGCAGGCTCACGACGCCGAGGATCAACACCGCGTTCCCGAGGTCGGGCTGAAGCAGCAGCAACACGGCCGGCAGCGTCGCGAGGGCGAGGCTCGTGTAGATCCTTTGGGGCGAGGGTGTGACGCGCCCGCTCCCCGGCGCAAGCCACGCCGCCACGGCCAGGACCGTCGACCACTTGGCGATCTCGACGGGCTGGAAGCTGATGCCGAGGCCCGGGATCGCGAGCCAGCGCTGGGCGCCGTTCACCTCGAAGCCGAAGACGAGCGTCGCAGCGAGCATCGCGACGCCGGCGGCCCAGAGAGGGAATGCCGCGCGCTGCCACCAAGTAAGCGGAACCCATGCCGCCGCCCCGGCTACGGCGAGCCCCGCGAGACATGCGGCGAACTGGCGTACGAAGTGGGCGGGGATCAACCGATCGAGGTCGCGCGTCGCGGTCGCGCTGTAGACCATGAGCAGACCCAACAGGGCCAGGGTTGCGGTGGCGGTCACGACCGCACCATCGAGCTCCGGAAGCGCGGGCCAGATTCGTTCCGGCGCGCTGCGACGCCCCGTCGGCCGCGGCCGAGTCGCTCGCTTTCGGCTCGTCCCGAGGGTCCTGCGGTTCATTGGCTGGCTTCCTCTGCGTCGAGTTGGGCTACGGCCTCGCGGAAGGCGCGGCCACGGTCTTCGAAGTTCTCGAACTGGTCCTGGCTCGCGCAGGCCGGTGCGAGCAAGACCACGTCGCCATCGCGTGCGACGTGAGCCGCTCGGGCCACGGCCTCGGCCAGGCTGCCCGCGTCGCTGCAGGGGACGCGGCGGTCGAGGGCCTGCGCCAACTTCGGCGCGGCCTCGCCGATCAGGATGGCCTCGCGGACGCGATCGCACGCGACTTCGGCGAGGGAGTCGTAGTCGAGGCCTTTGTCGCGTCCGCCCGCGATCCACACTACGGGGCGATCGCAACCCTCGAGCGCGCGACCGGCCGCGTGGGGGTTGGTCGCCTTCGAGTCGTCGATCCAGTCCACGCCCTCACGCGAGGCGATCGCCTCCGCGCGGTGGGGCAGGGCTTCGAAGTCCGGGAGCGCGCGCGCGGCACGGGCGGGGTCGGCGCCGAGAGCGCTGACTGCCAGCAGTGCCGCCATGACGTTCTCGACGTTGTGGAGGCCGGGCAACGAGAGGCCGTCGAGCGGGACGCGCGAGAGCTCGTCACCGAGCCGCAGGCAAATCGCGCCGGAGTCGAACCAGGCGCAGCCGGCGCCCGGTTCCGCGGGCGGTGCATCGCGATGGAAGCGCAGCACGCGTGCGCGGGTGCGGCTGGCCAGTGTGTCGACGGCCGGGTCGGCACCGTTGAGCACCGCCACATCGTCGGGCTCCTGGTTGGCGAAGATCCGGGCCTTGGCGTCGCGGTAGGCCGCGAGGTCGCCGTGGCGGTCGAGGTGATCGGGCGCCAGGTTCAACACCACGGCCACGCGCGGGCGAAAGGCGTCCACCGCCTCCAGTTGGAAGGACGAGACCTCGAGCACCGCGACGTCGAGGGGGCGACCGACCAGTTCGAGGGCGGGGCGGCCCACGTTCCCGGCGGCCTCGGCCCGCAGCCCGGCGGCTCGCAGCATGGCTTCGATCAGGAGGACCGTGGTCGACTTCCCGTTCGTCCCCGTCACGGCGACGATCGGCACCGCGAGGTTGCGGGCCGCGAGTTCGACGTCGCCCCACACGCGGCGGGCGCGCCCGGCGTAGCGCGAGGGCGGCACGCCGGGGCTCGGCACCACGAGGTCGAAGCTCGCCGGGTCGGGCAGCTCGACGCCCACCACCGTCGCAACCGACGCCGGCAGGTCGAGGGGCCCGAGGGCGTCGGCGCTGCGCTCGTCGGCAGCCGTCACGCGGGCGCCGCGTTCGCTGCAGAAGGCCGCCGCGCTGCGCCCGGACACACCGAGCCCCAGAACGAGCACCCTCTGGTTCGCCAGCGTCTCCATCAGCGCAGCTTCAACGACGAGAGCGCGAGGAGCGCGAGGATGATGGAGATGATCCAGAAGCGGACCACGATCTGCTGCTCGGCCCAGCCCTTCTGCTCGTAGTGATGATGGATCGGCGCCATCAGGAAGACGCGGTTGCCGGTGAGCTTGAACCAACCCACCTGGATCAGGACGGAAACGGCTTCGAGAACGAAGATCCCACCGACGACGCCGAGCAGGATCTCCTGGCGGATGACTACGGCGATCGTTCCCAGCGCGCCGCCGAGAGCCAGAGAGCCGACGTCGCCCATGAAGAGTTGCGCGGGGTAGGCGTTGAACCAGAGGAAGCCGAGACCGCCACCAATGAGGGCGCCGCAGAAGATCGCGAGCTGTCCGGTCCCCGCCACGTACTTGATTCCCAGGTAATCCGCGATCAGCGAGTGGCCTGCGACGTAGGAGAGCAGACCCATGGTGGCGGCGGCGATCATCACCGGCCCGATCGCCAGGCCATCGAGCCCGTCGGTGAGGTTCACCGCGTTGCTGAAGGCGACGATCGTGAAGGCGGCGAACGGGATGTACAGGATGCCCAGGTGAGGGTTGAAGTCCTTCAGGAACGGGACGGACAGCTCCTGGTCGAAGTTCGGATCGATGTAGATCGCGATCGCCACGCCCATCGCCAGCAGGGTCTGCCAGAACAGCTTGGTCCAGGCGGAGAGGCCATCGTTCTTGCCGCTGCTCACCTTCATGTAGTCGTCCATGAAGCCGAGAAGGCCGTAGCCGGTTGTGATCCCGATCAGGATCCAGACCATCCGGTTGTCGAGTTCGGACCAGAGCAAGACCGAGACGAGCAAGGCGAGCAGGATGAGCAAGCCGCCCATGGTCGGCGTCCCGGCCTTGTGTTCGTGGGCGGGACCGATCTCCTTGATGGGCTGGTTCGCACGCAAGCGGCCGAGGGCGCGGATCAGCGGCGGGCCCACGACGAAGGCGATGAACAAGGCCGTGAGCGCGGCCGCCCCGGTCCGGAACGTGATGTAGCGGACGACGTTGAATGCGCCGAACTCCCCGGCCAGGGGATAGAGAAGGTGGTAAAGCATTCAATCCACTCCCATTCGTTCGACGAGGCCTTCGACCACGCGCTCCATCCGCATGGCGCGCGAGCCCTTGACCAGGACGCGGTCGCCCGGCTGAAGCCGGATGGCGAGGCGTTCGATCACTTCTTCGTGGTCCCCCGCCTCGATCGCGCTCGCGTCCGGGAGCCCGGTGGCGCGCGCGCCCTGGAGGACCGAGCCCGCGTTGTCGCCGAGGGCCACCAACCCGTCCAGCCGGAGCTCGCCGGCGAGCCGGCCTGCGTCGCGGTGGGCCTCGATCGTGGTGTCGCCGAGTTCGCCCATGTCCCCGAGCGCGGCAAAGGCTCGGCCGTCGCCGCGAAGCTCCGCCAGCCCGTGCAGCGCCGCGTTCATCGACTGGGGGTTGGCGTTGTAGGTGTCGTCGATCAGCCAGACCTGGTTGCCGAGGTCGACGAGGTTCATCCGTCCCGGGGCGGGGCGGTAGGCGGCGAGGCCCGCGGCGATGTCGTCGAGTGAAGC
>JAFDDA010000257.1 GCA_019311105.1 Deltaproteobacteria bacterium | reverse complement strand
GCCTCTCGGCGCCGGCCTCGAGGCGTACCGGCCGCCGCGGCTCCCCGAGGCTCGCACCGTGCTGGGCGAAGTCGACGAACCGACCGGCGTGCTCTCCCTGCGCGAAACCCAGGCACTCGCGCTGCTGAACAGCCCGCGCCTTGCGGCGTTCTCCTGGGATGTCCGTGCCCATGAGGCGCGTACGCTGCAGGCCGGGCTCGCACCGAACCCCGAGTTCTCGTTCCGCATGGAAGACGTTGGGGGCACCGATGGCTTCCACGGCGTCGATTCTGCGGAGACGACGATCCAGTTTGCCCAGCGCCTCGAGCTCGGTGGGAAGCGGGCGCGGCGGCACCGTGTCGTGCTCGTGGCCCAGGAGCGGCTCGAACTCGCCGACGAGCTGGTCCGCATCGCGGAAGAATCGCTGGCCACGGTCGCCCAGGAGGTGGAGGAGGGCCTCGCCTCGCCGATCGCGGGCACGCGCGCGAAGGTCGCGCTCGCGGCTGCCCAGGTCGACCGCGACCGCACGCGCGCCGAGCTGGCGACCGCCCGCTCGAACCTGGCTGCGGGCTGGGGGAGCGAGCAGGAACGCTTCGCCCGCGTCGAGGGCGAACTCGAAGCGGTCCAGGAGCCCCCGGGGCTCGAGAGCCTGCTCGTCCGCATGGAGGCCAACCCCGACCTCGCCCGCTTCGCGACGGAGGTCGAGCGGCGCCGCGCCGTCGTGGAACTCGAGAAGTCGCAGCGCATCCAGGACGTCACGGTCGCGGCTGGCGTCCGGAGGTTCTCGGCGACGACGGACACCGCCGTCGTGTTCGGCTTCGACGTACCGATCCCCCTGGTGAATCGCAACAAGGGTGGAGTGCTGGCGGCCCGCTACGAACTCGCCAAGGCGGAAGAGGAGCGCCGCGCAGCACGCCTGCGCGTGCTCACGAACCTCGCCGCGGCAGACGACCGGCTGCAGAGCGCCTACCGCGAGGTGACGTCTCTACGCCGCGACGTCCTGCCCGATGCGGAAGAGGTCCATCGCCAGATTCTGGAAGAATTCGACGCCGGCAACTACGCCTACGACGACGTCCTCGACGCCCAGCGCACGTTGTTCCGGCTGCGCGGCCAATACCTGAAGGCACTCGAGTCCTACCACGTGAGCGTGGCGGAGGTGGAGCGCCTGATCGGCGAGCCACTGCACGGCGCGCCCTAAGCCTCGGGCGGCGGGCTGCTGCCGGGGCCTCGGATGGCGTGGGAAATCTCGGCGTAGCGTTCACGACTGAGCCGCATGCGCGTGATGAACCAGAGCGAGCAGAGATAGAAGGCGACGAGGCCAGGGCCCGCGATGAGCCCGAGCCGGAAGATCGTCTCCTCCGGGACGTTGCCGACCGCGGCGTCCACCTGGCCCACGGGGAAGTCGATCAGGTCGAGGATCACGCCGCCGAGGAAGTTCCCGAAGCCGGAGACGGCCTTGGCCGTGAAGGTCGTGACGGCGATGAAGGTGCCTTCGCGGCGCTGGCCCGACTCGTATTCGTGTTCGTCGGTGGCGTCCATGACCATGGAGCTGTTCAGGATGCCGATCTGGATCGCCGCGGCGATCAGGAACGTGCCGTGGCCCATGATGAAGGCCAGCAGCATCGGGCTGCCGTTCTCGGGCGCGATGCCGGCGAAGCGAAACAGTACGGGCAGCGGGCCCCAGAGGATGGCGAAAAGCGCGAGCCCGATGGCGGCCTTGCGTTTGTCCCAGCGCCGGCTCACCGGGCCGACCATGGCGAAGCCGATCAGCAGGGGAATGATCTGGAACGCGGCCAGGTAGCCGAGGTTGCTCGAGCACTTCGGCGACGCCCAGCGCGGCGGCCGAGAAGAGCGAGCTCCCGAGCAGCATGCGCAGGGTGTGACTCTTCAACGCCGCGGCCGCGTCCCGAGCGAACCCGCCGAACGAGAAGACGGGGCCATCGGCGGCGGGCTGCCGGAGCCGCGGGATCACGCTGTGGGTGCCGGCCGACGAAATGAGGATCGCGCTCGCGACCAGCACGCCTGCGAAGATCCCGAGCTGGCTGTAGTTCGCCGGGTCGAGGCGGCCGTCGCCCACGACCTCGCGGTCGGCGAAGAAGACGAACCAACCCGCACTCGCGATGGCGAGGGCGCCCGCCCAGCCGATCAGCCAGCGATAGGCGACGAGCCGGGTGCGCTCGTCGTAGTGGGTCGTCATCTCCGGGCCGAGCGCGCCGCTCGGCACCATGTAGAACGTGAGGAATAAGCGGACGCCGATCGCGAAGCCCGTGAGCCAGACGAACAGTTGCTGCTCGGACAGCCCGTCGGGCGGTGAGAACAGGCCGTAGAAGCACAAGCCCATCGGGATCGCCGCGAAGTACATGAAGGGGTGGCGGCGACCCCAGCGCGAGCGGAAGTGATCGGAGATCGAACCCACCAACGGGTCGGTGATGGCGTCCACGCAGAGCGCGATGAAGATCGCGAGGCCCGACAGCGTGCCTGGGAGCCCCAGAACGGTGGTGTAGTAGAGGACCAGGAAGCCGTTGAAGGCGGCGTTCTTGGCGCCATCGGCGATGGAGCCGATGCCATAGGCGACGCGGATCGGAAGGGAGACCTGTTGGTCGTCGTTCGTGGCGTCGGCGTGGCTCAAACGTCGGG
>JAFDDA010000025.1 GCA_019311105.1 Deltaproteobacteria bacterium | reverse complement strand
CGGCCTCTCGAGGCCCCCGCGGGGGAGTCCCTGGAACTCTTCTCGCCGGGGAGTCTCAGGCGGAGGGGGCGGTTCCGACCAGGTACTGAAGGAAGAGATCGACCAGCTCATCGATGAAGAGCGGGTCGGAGAGCGCCTCCGGGCGCTCGTCGAGGGTCGTCCGGAGGATGCCCCCGAGGCCCCGGGCCAGCAGGAACGAGGCGTGATCCAGATTCTGCACGCGAAGCTCATCGCGCTTGCCCTCGAGGATCCGCCGGATGCCGTCCACCAGGGGCTTCCCCACGCGGAAGCCGAGGATGAACTGGCGGTTGTGGTCGCGATAGAAATCGCGATCGAGCTCCAGGAGCTGGCGCTCGCGCTCCGCCGCGGTCTCTACGATGCTGCGCACCGACGCGCGCAGGGGCAGCTGGTCGAGGGCCCCCGACCAGCGCTCGACGTTCTGGAAGACCTCCAGGTCGCGCTGGGTCCGAGCCTCGTAGACCGCGGCGACGATGGCCTCCTTGTTCGGGTAGTAGCGGTAGAGCGAGCCGATGCTCACCCCCGCGATCTCCGCGATGCGGTTGGTCGTGAGGGCGGCCGGCCCCTCCTGCTCGAGGATTTGGAGACCCGCCTGCTGGATGGCTTCGACGATCTCGCGGGAGCGATCTTGCTTCGGTTGCCTTCGAGGGCTCGGGGGACGCATCGCGTGGAACCATATCCGATCCCCGCCCGGCCGTTGACGACCTGCCAGTCCGCCCTCCCGCCATGTTAGATTGCCGCGTTCCGGACCCACCGAGGAGTTCGATCCCATGATCGAGACCCGAAAATCGTTCTGCCGCTTCTGCCACGTCTACTGCGGCGTGGAGGTCGACGTCGACGTCGCCAAGGACCGCGTCGTGGCCGTCCGGGGCGACCGCGAGAATGCGGTCTCGAGGGGCTACACGTGCCAGAAGGGCAGGGCCGAGGTCGAGCGGATCCATCACCCGGATCGCCTGCTTGCACCTCGCAAGCGCGTGGGCGACGGCCACGTCGAAGTCGATCCCGAGCAGGCCCTCGACGAGATCGGCGGCCGGCTGCGCGAGATCATCGATCGTCACGGCCCCGAAGCCGTGGCGGTGTACACGGGCTGTGGCGGCCACCGGACCTCCACAGGCGGCCCGTGGCTCGTGGCGAAGTGGCTCGAGGCGCTCGGCTCGCCGCGTCATTACACGTCGCTCACCATCGACTCGCCGAGCTTGTTCCTCGCTGGCCACCGCTTCTTCGGCAGCCCCGTCCCCGTCAGTCTGATCGACCTCGCACACGCCGAGGTGGTGATGTTCGTCGGGACGAACCCGATGGCATCCCATCAGATCATGACCATCCCGCAATCCAATCCGTCGGGACAGCTGAAGGATGCACGGAAGCGCGGGATGAAGTTGATCGTGATCGATCCGCGACGCAGCGACGCGGCGCGCCTCGCGGACATCCATCTCCAGGTGAAGCCCGGAGAGGATGCCACGCTGCTCGCGGGCATGATCAAGGTGATCCTCGACGAAGGGCTCGAAGATCGCGAGTACGTCGCGAGCTTCGTCAGCGGCGTCCCGGCGCTCCAGGCAGCGGTCCGCGACTTCGACCTCGAGTACGTGGCCCGGCGCAGCGGCGTGGCGGCGGAGAAGATCGCCGAGGCGGCGCGCACCTTCGCTACGGCCGGTTCCGGCGGGGCGTCCAGCGGGACCGGGCTTCACATGGCACGGCACCAGGACCTGAACACCCAGCTCGTCATGACCCTGAACGGCCTGTGCGGACGCTTCGATCGCCGCGGTGGCCTGGTCCGGAACCGCGGTGTGCTGAACTTCGAGATCCCCGAGGGCATCGGCCCGGCGCCGCTGCCGCACTTCCGGGAGCCCACGTCGCGGATCCGCGGCATCCGCAGCAGCTTCAGCCTGCTCGGCTTCTACACGGAGATGCCGACCAACACCCTGACGGACGAGATCCTGACGCCTGGCGAGGGGCAGGTTCGCGCCCTGATCGTGAACGGTGGGAACCCGGCCCTGGTCTTCCCCGACGAGAAGTCCACGATCCGGGCGCTCGAGGATCTCGATCTGCTGGTGGTGAGCGATTTGTTCATGTCGGCGACGGCGCACTATGCCGACTACGTCCTCGCGGTGAAGCACCCCTTCGAGCGGACGGACGTCCCGCGGCTCATGGACTACTCCTACCCGTTCCCGTTCAGCCAGTACGCCACGCCCCTGGTGGAGGCGCCGCCTGGCACCCTCGAGGAGTGGGAGGTCTTCTGGGGGTTGGCGACGCGCCTCGCGCTGAAGCTCGATCTCCCTGGCATCGACATGGCCCACAAGCCGACCGCGGACGAACTGCTCGATGCATTCCATGGGAACTCCCGCGTCCCCCTCGACGAGGTCAGGAAGTATCCCGGCGGCCACGTCTTCGGCGAGCCCTCGCTCACCTGGGGCGGCGTGATCCCCAACATGATCGGGCATGAGGACCGCAAGATGGCGGCCGGGCACCCGGAGGTGTTGGAGGAGCTGCGGGACGTTCGCGCGGAACCCCTGGTGGAAGGGGGTGGCTACGAAACGGGCGAGGACTTCCGCTTCCGCATGATCACCTACCGCACCAAGGAGTCGTACTGCACGCAGGGGCAGAACCTGCCCTCGCTGCGCAAGAAGCGCTCCTTCAATCCCGTGCTGATGAACCCTGAAGCGATGGGCTCCCTCGGACTCGCCGACGGCGATCTCGTCGTGGTGGACAGCGGGTATGGCCAGGTGGAAGGGATCGTCGAGGCGAGCGCGGACCTCGCGCCCGAGACCATCGCACTGGCATTCGGCTGGGGTGCACCCTCGGATGCCCGCGGCGTCCGGGAGAAAGGCTCCAACGTCCAGCGCTTGATCCCCGACGACGTCCGCTACGACCCCATCACGGGTCTGGCCTTGCAGAGCGCGGTCCCGGTGAACGTGACGCGCAGCGAGGGTGCATAGATGCGGGTCGATTTCCTCTGGCCGCGTCGCGAAGTCGCAAAGCCTCGCGAGTTCTGAGCCGACGGGGTCAGTGGCCCGCCAGACGGGCAACCACCGGGGCGAAGTCCTGCATCGCGATGTCCATGACCGTGACGTAGCTGATGCCGTACTGCTCCCGCCGGCGAACCAGCTCGTCGCAGATGGAATCCACGCTGCCGAAGAGCCCGTGCGGGTGCTCGCGCATGGCGTCGGCGTCGAGCCCGAAGGCCCCGCCCATGCCCGTCGCCATCGCGTCCCCCTGGTCGCCCACGAAGGTGAAGTAGGCGCCGATCTCCAGCTCGAGTGCGTCGAAGCGCGCGCCCGCGGCCTCGCGAACCCAACGCACCTTCTCCGCGGTGAGCTCGGCGGTGGAGCTCATCACGCCGTCGGCTCCCATGACTCCCGAGGAGTTGTCGAAGTTGAAGCTCACGATGTCGGCTTCGCGAGCAGCGAGGCTCAACACCTTGCGGCCGCCTCCGCCGATCATGAGGGGAGGGTGGGGGCGCTGCACCGGTGCGGGCCGGCCCTCGAAACCTTCGACCCGGAAGTGCTCGCCCTGGAAGTCGACCTGGCCCCCGGCCATCAACGCCTTCAGCAGGGTGACGCCTTCGGCGAGCCGATCGATGCGGAGGCCCGGGCGGTCGAAGGGGATGTCGGCGGCCGCGTACTCGTCGGCGAGCCAGCCGGCGCCGAGACCGAGCTCGAGTCGGCCTTCGGAGAGGAGATCCAACGTCGCCGCCTCCTTCGCCAGCATCACGGGGTGGCGATAGTCCATGCAGAAGACGCGGCAGCCCACGCGCAACCGCGTGGTCGCCTCGGCCGCAACGGCGATGGCCGGAACGGCGGCCAGCTCCTGGGGCGGGTGTTGGCTGCGTTCCTGCGCGGGGCCAGGGCCGATGAAGTGGTCTGCCAGATGGAAGGTCGAGTAGCCGAGGTCTTCCGCTCGCCTCGCCTTGTCGCGCCACTCCGCGGCAGAGGTCGCACTGAACGACTGGGCACCGAATCGGAAGGGTCGGGTCGTGGGCATGTCTCTCCTCGGCTCGGACAGGTCACGAATCGGGCGGCATTGTAGCGCCCCGCCATTCTCCGATATGGTGCCGACATGGACGACCCTGCTGCGCGCCCCTTCGAAGCCGTGCTGTTCGACTTCGGCGGGGTCTTCATCGACTCGCCGTTCCCCGCCTTCGCGGCCTCGAGCCTGGAGCTGGGCCTCGATGCGAGCCGGCTGATGGAGCTCACCTTCGGTCCGCTCGACGAGGACACCGATCACCCGTGGCACCGCGTGGAGCGCGGCGAGCTCCCGATCCTCGATGCCCGGAAGGAGATCATCGCGCTCTGTCAGGCCGAGGATCTGGAGGTCGACCCGTTCCGGCTGCTCGCACGCACGATGGGGGCCCAGACCCAGGCGCGGTCCCCCGTGGTGGATTGTGTGCACGCGATCCGGAGTGCGGGTCTGAAGACGGGGCTCCTGACGAACAACGCCCTCGAGATCCGCGAGCGATGGCGGGCCGTTCTGCCGCTGGCGGACCTGTTCGACGACGTCGTGGACTCGAGCGAGGTGGGCGTCCGTAAGCCCGATCCGGCCATCTATCACCTGGCGCTCGAGCGGCTGGGAGGGGTCGACGCGAGCTCGGCGATCTTCCTCGATGATCTTCCGGGCAACGTCGAGGCGGCCGAGGCGCTCGGCATGCGCGGCATCCTGGTCGAGCCGGATCCGGCGCTCGCCCTCGTCGAGCTGCGTTCGCTCGTGCTCTCGAGCGCGGGCTAGGGGCCGGGCGCGTCGAGCAGCGCATCGAGGTCGACGCCGCGCAGTCGCGCGACGTTCCGCTCCGCCCACACCGCGATCAGCTCGGCGCCGCGCCCGTCGCCCAACTCGACGGTGCCGGTGCTGGCCACCTTGTGGAGCGCGCAGAGGAGCCCCCGGTGATAGTCCCGGAGGCACGCCTCCCGGGAGTAGCCGTCGACGCCCTGGGCGCACAGCGCGTCGTGGTAGGCCTCGATCAGCTGCTCGGCCGTCGCCGGCGGAGCGTCGGCAGCCAGCGCGCCGCTCAAGAGGTACGCCACGTCGTAGGCTCCCGGGCCCCGGCCACAGAGCTGCCAGTCGAAGAACGCGACGCCGCCTCCGGTCCGCGGGAACGTCACGTTGTCGAGACGGAGGTCGCAGTGGAGGAGCGTCTCGGGGGCGGAGGCGTGGAGGCTCCTCATGAGCTCGACGGCGTTCCCCTCGAGCCACGTGAGGCTCTCGTCCAGGCCCTGCGAGCGGCCGGCGAAGCGCGCACGGAAGCCGGCCAGATTCTGCAGGAACACGCAGTGCATCGTGCGCGGGTTCAGATCGAGACGGCGTAGCCAGTAGGCGTTCTCGAGGGAGTCGCTCCGCCAGAAGCGCGCGTGGAGCTTCGCGATCGACTCGACCAGGTCGCGGGCCTGAGCCGGGCTGCAGCCTGCCACCTGGTCGCCGGGCAGATCCGGCGCCAGATCCTCGATCAAGAGCACGTAGTCGCGCCCCCGGTGCGCGGAGAGCCAGGTCACCAGGCGCATGCCGCCCCGGATGAGCCACATGGGGAGGCGATCCATCATGGCGGCGCCCTCGTCCACGCGCTTCGAGCTGCTGCTCTCGTCCATCTGGGAAAAGAACGCGCGGGGAATTCGGATCGGGAGGCCTTCGCCGTGCTCGCGGTAGAAGAGGATCTCGCGTTCGTAGGCGCCGAGCAGCTCGCCCAGGGCGCGGTTCTCGCGAACCGGAGTCGGGAGCTTTGCGATCACGGTGCGAGGCGCATCGCTCTCGGCCGTGTCGAAGTCGAGGTGCAGTCGGAAGACCTGCCCGATGAAACCCTTGCCATCGCTCAAGGTCTCGTGCCGCACCGAGGCGACCTGGGCGTCGCCGAGGGAACCTCCCTCCCGGAGTGCGTGGGTGAGCCAATCGGGAGTCAGGTCTTCGACGCGGGTCGGGATGTCCAACGGCGGCACGCGGGCTTCACTTTCTTCTGCGGGTTCTGTGGACGGGTCGAGCCCGGAGCCTAGGCCTCGGCGGGCGGCTGGAGACCCATCTGGTCTCCGAGTGCGGGAGGCTGCCGACCGTCGATGTCGGTGAAGCCGTACTCGTGGCCCAGCTCGTAGCAGATCAGCACCTGGCCGGTCTTCTCCATGCGCTTCGGGTCCGAGGCCACCGCCACGACGGCGCGGCCGGTGAAACGCGGCGATTCACCGTTCGCGATGTCGAAGGGCACCTCGCCGTCCTCGTGGGACTTCGTCAGGTACTCCGTCCGCACGACGCCGGGCCAGAGGGATACGCACGTGACGCCGTGGGGCCCGAGCTCGACGGCCATGTCCTTGGCCATGCGGTCGACGGCGGCCTTCCCGACCCCGTAGGGCACGCTGAAGATGTAGGCGGCTCCGGCGAAGGACGAGATGTTGACGATCAGCCCGCTCTTCTGCGTGACCATCGTGGGCGCGACGGCGTGGCTGGCCATGTAGTGGGCGCGACAGCCCACGTGCATGAAGTCGTCCCACAGCGCGGCCGAGTGCTCCCAGAACGTCCCTTCGAAGACCGGCTCGGACGGGAGCGTGAAGACGTTGTTCACGAGGATGTCGATTCGACCCTGCTCCTCCACGACGCGCTCGAAGAGAGCCTTGATTTCTTCGTCGCGAGAATGATCGCACTGGATCGGGACGCCCTGGCCCCCGAGTCGGGTCACCTCTTCGGCGGTGGCGCCGACGGTGCCGGGGATGTCGGCACCGCTGTCGTCGACCGTGCGGGCCGTCACGTAGACCGTGGCTCCGGCTGCGCCGAGCTCCAGGGCGATGCCCTTGCCGATCCCGCGACTGGCGCCGGTCACGACCGCGACCTGTCCCTTCAGGCTCTTGCCTTCGTTCGTCACAGCTGCTCCTTGGCCACCCGGAGGTGGACTGATCTGGGTCGAGCCCGTTCCGCCCTCAGGATTGCGCCGAGGCCTCCCGGCCGAGGTCGACGGTGAGGGTGCACGAGAAGTCGGGAAGGTGCGGCTCGAAGTACATGGGCGCCACCGAATCGGGACCGAATACCTTTTCGCAGGCTCCCTTGCAGCCCCAGAGGCACGCCTGGTCCTGGGTTTGTCCGTCGGAGGGCGCGGTGTGCATGTAACAGCGCGGGATGTACATCTGGAGGTTGCCGTCCGGCAGGACCTTCATCTCCACGGGCCCGACGATGCCGTTCACAGGGTTCAGGTGTTCCAGCAGCCACTTCCCGATGGGTCCGCCGAGCACCTTCTCCGAGAGTCGCGCCATTCCGCGTGCGATGGCTGAGGGCTCTCGCCCCGGCGTGTGGGGCCCGCTGGCCTCCGCCTCGGTGCGCATGGATTTCTCGAGGCTCGGCATCATGGCACCCATCGCGTCCTTGATGGTTCGGGCCATGATATCGACGACCACGTCCTGGTACTCCTGCTTCGGGAAGTGCTGACGCAGCTCCCCGTAGACCCACTCGAGCTCGCGGATGTAGGCGCCGTAGAGCTTGCGCCACTTGTCTCGGGGCGAGTCGAGGAGATGGATCGGCTCGCGCAGGGCCAGCACCTGGGCGTAGGCGTCGTCGACCTTGCCGGAGTCGTCCGAGACGAGCCGCAGGATCGGGACGTAGGTCTTCGGGATCACGTCGCCCACCCGGCCCATCATGATCTTCACCACGATGAAGTCCATCCAGGCCTGTGGGTTCCACTTGCTCCAGCCCGATCCGAACTCCTGGTCGAGATCTACGGTCATGGTGGCTGCCCCCCGTGCTTTGCTTGGGTCGTGATCGCGGCTAACGGAGGCCGCGGATCTTGATCTCGATGGTCGCCTGCTCGTCCTGGAAGACGAAGCGGGCCTGGTCGTAGCTCGGCGGGCCGAAGCGACCCATTGCATCGTTCGAAAAGCCGAAGCGCTCCTTCGGAACTCCGATGAAGTTCGTGTCGAGCTTTTCGTTGGCGTTCTCGTCGTGGAAGATCTTGATGGCGTATTCGCCGTGGGGAATGCCTTCGAACACGGCTTCCGCTTGCTTGTTCTCGATCTTGATGATGAGATAGCGGAAGCCCTCTGCATCGGCCTCGAAGTCGTGGGCGCTCGCGGCGAGCTGCACGATCAGGTTGCCCTTCGAACTCTCGAGCCCGACGGGCACGACCCGGAGCGTCCCGGCGGTGGCCGCCTCGGCCGGGGCGTCGGCGGAGGCCGGAGCGGCAAAGCCACAGGCGAGCGCGAGCAGGGCAGCCAGCGCGACCCGGCGTGCCAGCGCGACCGGGCCCCGATGCCTCAGGGAAGAAGGATTCCAGGCCACCGTTCGGCTCACTTCGCTCTCCAAGGGCGGAGGGGCGCCCAACGCCCCCACTGGATGCCCTATCTTGCTGATATTCAAGGGGATATCATACCGCCGGCGGTGGCGGAATGCAGAATCGCGCCCCTAATAGGTAGGGACATGGTTCGAGGCGGATAGGACAATCCCCAAGATCTCGTTTCCCCCTGGATCGGCTCACCGTGTGGGGGCGAGGTTCGATGCTCCGATCACGAAGCCGACGCCGGCGTTCGGGGGGCCGAGTGCGCAACCCGCCGCGCCGAGCGCGCAACCCGCCGCCGGAACTCCGGTCTCCGCCGGCCGGATTCGGTCCCGGCCCCTGACGGTGGCCTTCCCTCCAGCGCGGAGTCGAGTTTCGACCGTTCACGGCCGTGATAGCATGCCGCGTTCTTGCAAGGAGATTTCGTTTCATGAAGCTCGATACGACGCTGGCCATGGGAGGCTTGGATCGTGTGGGCGGTCTGGCCAAACGCGCCGAGGAGATGGGCTTTGCCGGGGTCTTCACCGCCGAAGCGATGCAGACGCCGTTCCTCTCCCACGCGGTCGCGGCCCTGACGACCGAGCAGATCGAGCTCGGCACCGCCATCGCCGTGGCCTTCCCTCGTTCGCCCATGATCCACGCCATGACGGCGTGGGATCTCCAGAAGGCTTCGAAGGGGCGCTTCGTCCTCGGCCTTGGCGCACAGATCCGAAAGCACAACGAGCGCCGCTTCTCGGTCCCCTTCGATCCCGTTGGGCCGCGCATGCGCGACATGCTCATGGCGATCCGTCACATCTGGGATGCCTTCGATGGGAAGCACCCTCTGGACTACCGCGGGGAGTACTACACCCACGACTACATCCAGCCCTTCTTCAACCCCGGCCCGACCGGCTTCGGTCAGCCGAAGCTCTTCATCGCCGCCGTTGGCCCGTACATGTGCCGACTCGCCGGAGAGCTGTGCGACGGAATCCACATCCACCCGTTCCACACGACCCGCTACATCGAGGAGGTGGTCAAGCCCTGCGTCAACGAGGGTCTCGCGCGCTCGGGTCGCGACCCGGCGAGCTTCGAGTACGCGACCACGGCATTCATCCTGGGTGGAACCGACGAGGAGCGCGAGGGGCTGTCCAGCGTCGTGCGCAGCCAGATCGCCTTCTATGGCTCGACGCCGGCCTACAAGCGCGTGTTCGAGGCGCACGGTTGGAACGACTTGCAGCCTCGACTGAACGATCTGGTCCGGGCCGGCAAGCTGGCCGAGGCGCCCCAGTTGGTGAGCGAGGAGATCCTCGACGAGTTCTCCGTGCGCGGGTCCTTCGACGCCATCGCCGACCAGGTCCGCGAGAAGTACGAGGGCCTGGTCGATCGCGTGGGCCTCTACATCCCCGTCGTGGGCGGTGCCCACGAGAAGAAGTGGGAGCGCGTCGTCCAGTCGCTGGCCGCCTGACGGGGCTACTCGGCGTCGGTCGGGAAGGGGAACGTCGTGCCCGAGAGGTCCGGGGGGCCGACGTAGAGCAGGTCGAAGCGTCGGCGTTGGAACTGCCAGCGCGAACCGTGGCGGGCGTAGCGGTCGTGGTACACGCCCAGGGTCAGGCTCGGCTCGCCGCCGTGGGGCCGGCCCAGCTCGTTCACGTACCAGCGCCCGGTGGCGCAGTCGCCAGCGATCTCGACCCGCCCGTGTTGTGGCAGCTGGGTGATGAACTCGAAGAGCGACATCAGCCCGTTCCACTGAGCCAGGATCGCCTCACGCCCCTCGGTGGCCTGACCGCCGACGATCCAGGTCGCGTCCTCAGCCCAGGTTTCGCTCCACGCCTCCGGGTCGTTCCGGATGACGGCGTCGGCGTAACCGGCGACGAGGTCACGGATGGCCAACTCGTCGGCGACCGCCTCGATTCGCTGTTTCGAGTCGGTCACGTGCGCGCTCCCGACGGACGTCTTGCTTCCATGGCGGCCTATTGTATCCAAGCCGTGCTATCCAAGCCGCGCGCCAACGCGCCCGGTTGCCCGGTCGTCCGATGGGAGCCCACCACGCGATGAACTTCGGCTTCACCCAAGAGCAACAGATCCTCCGCTCCGAGGTCCGCAAGTATCTCGAGGAGCGTTGTCCGATGGAGGACGCCCGCCGCATCATGGAATCGGCGGAGGGCTACTGCCCCGAGCGCTGGAAGGAGATCGCCGAGCTCGGCTGGCTGGGGCTCCTCGTGCCCGAGTCCTACGGAGGCGCGGGGCTCGGCTGGGTGGATCTCGTGGTCCTGCTCGAGGAGACGGGGCGAGCGCTCTTCCCGTCACCACTCCTCGGTACGGTGCTCGCCACGCTGGCGATCGTCGAGAACGGGAGCCCGGAGCAGCAGCAGCGCTACCTGCCGCGGATCGCCGAGGGCACGGATCTCTTCAGCGTGGCGTGGCTCGAGCGAGCGGACGTTCTCGACCCCGAGGTGCAGGCCACGCGCGCGGTGCGCGAAGGCGACGATCTCGTCCTCGACGGAGAGAAGCTCTTCGTGACCGACGCGGTGAGCGCAAGCCACTTCATCGTCTCGTGTCGGGAGAGCGAGGGCCCGGAGGGAATCGCCCTGGCCGTCGTCCCGGCTGATGCGGCAGGCGTGACCGTGACGAACCTCCCCAGCATCGACGCCTCGAAGCGACTCGGGAAGGTCTCGCTCGCTGGCGTGCGCGTCCCGGCCGACGCGACGTTGCAGGGGGCCTCGGGCCGGCCCGCCGGAGCCGCCGCCCTCGGTCGCCTCTTCGATCACGCCGCGGCCGCGATCACGGCCGAGATGGTGGGAGCCGCCGAGGGCGCCCATGCCATGGTCGTCGAGTACGCCAAGGCCCGCCGTCAGTTCGGCTCGCTCATCGGTCGCTTCCAGGGCGTGAAGCACCCTCTCGCTGAGATGTACGTCGACATCGAGTCGTTCAAGTCGCTCCTCTACTACGCGGCCTGGTGTCTCGACGAGGCGCCCGACGAAGCGGCGGAGCACGTTTCCATGGCGAAGGCCTATGCGAGTGATGCCTTCACCCGCATCGGGATCGACGCCGTCGAGCTCCACGGTGCGATCGGATACACCTGGGAGTACGACGCGCAGCTGTACCTGAAGCGCTCCAAGTGGGCGAAGGCGATGTTCGGGAGTGCGGATCACCACTACGAGCGCGTCGCAGAGCTGGGAGTCGTCTGATGGACTTCAACCTGACGCCCGAAGAGGAAGCCTTCCGCGGCGACGTCCGCAGCTTTCTGGACGAGCACCTCCCGCCCGAGTCCGACCGGGGCGGCATGTTCCCCCTGCGCTGGGCGAAGGTCGTTCGGGAGAAGCGCTGGGTCGGCTTCTCGTGGCCCCGCGACGTCGGGGGCGGCGGCGCCACGGTCATGCAGCAGGCGATCCTGAAGGAAGAACTCTCCCAGCGAGCGGCCCCGCCGCTCGGGACCTGCATCATGGGGCTGGCCTGGGTCGGGCCGGCGATCATCCAGCACGGGACCGAAGAGCAGAAGCGGCAGTTCATCCCCGACATCCTCGACAGCAAGTACCAGTGGTGCACCGGGTACTCGGAGCCCGCCGTCGGGAGTGACCTCGCGGCGCTCCAGTGTCGAGGCGTCCGCGACGGCGATCACTACGTCGTCACGGGGCAGAAGATCTGGACGTCCCTCGCAGAGTGGGCCAAGTGGATGATCCTGCTCGTGCGCACGGAAGTCGGCCGCGAGCCCAAGCACGAAGGCATCACCTGCCTGCTCGTGCCGATGGATTCCCCGGGCCTCACCGTGAAGCCCATCCGCGATCTGGCCGGGCACTCGTTCTTCGCCGAGGTGTTCTTCGATGGCGTGCGCGTGCCGGTGGAGAATCGCCTGGGAGAAGAGGGCAAGGGCTGGCAGATCACCCTCGGCGCCCTGGCCAACGAGCGTTCGGGGATCGCGGAGGTGGCCGGGCTTCGCCGCCGGCTCGATCGGCTCCGCGAGCTGGCGCGCGTGCGCACCCTCGACGGACGCCCGGCTCTCGAAGATGCCCGCGTGCGGCGCCGACTGGCCGAGTTCCACACTCGGATCAGCGCCATGCGCTTCAACGGCCTGCGCTTCCTCACCCGGCAGGTGAAGGGTGAGTCCGTCGGCAGCGAGACCTCGATCAACAAGCTCCACGCCGCGCGCCTCGAGCAACAGCTCGCCGAGTTCGGGATCGAGCTCCAGGGGAGCTACGGCGCGCTCACCGGAGGGAGCGACGAGGCCGTCGCCGGCGGGCACTGGCAGAAACAGGCGCTCGGATGGGGGACGACCGTGATCGGCGGCGGGACGCCGAACGTCCAGAAGAACATCATCGCCGAGCGGATCCTGGGCCTGCCCCACGATTGAGGCACGGCCGTTTCAGGCCGGGGCGCCGTCCGCTACTTCCGCGGTTCGCCGTAGATCTCGCGAAGTGTCCGCCCCGCGTCGATCGGCTCCTGCGCCGCGGCCATTGCCTGCGCTCCCTCGGGCGTCAGCGCAAGCGATTGGAAGAGTCGCTGCTCGTTGGCGAGAGCCTCTGAAAGCGGAAGCTCCTCCGCATCGTTCAGCGTTTTCTTGAGGATCGCCAACGAACGGGCAGGGCGCTCGGCGAGACGCTCGGCCCAGGCGAGCGCGGCGTCGACGGCCTGGCCCGTCGGCACGATCCGGTTCAGTCCGCCCAGCTCGTAGATCCGGCGAGCCGTGAACGGCGCCCCGTCGAGCACCATCTCCGCGGTGGCGGTGCGGCCGATGAGACGCATGAGTCGACTCGTACCGCCGAGCCCCGTAGCGAGACCCATCTGCACCTCGGGTTGCCCGAAGGTGGCCTGCTCCTCGGCGACGCGCAGATCGCACGCCCAGCCGAGCTCGGCACCGCCCCCGCTGCAGTCGCCGGAGATCGCGGCGATCGTCACCAGCCCCTCGCAGGTGAGGCCCGCGATCGCGCGGAACCAGCCCGAGCCGTCGCCACTCGTCGGGCCGCCCGTCACCATGCCGTGCAGATCCGGGAGCCAGGCGTGCTCGAGCCAGTGGCCTTCGACGCCCGAGGCCAGGACGCAGGTGCGCGCGCCTTCGCGGCGAGCCTGCTCGATGCAGTCGGCGAGCTGCGAGATGGCCTCGAAGGACCCACAGTTGTGGAGATCGGGGTGGGTCATCGTGATCAACGCCACCCCTTCGCGGGGCGTTTCCAGGCGGACGCGCTCTGTCATGGAACCCTCCCGATCGTCGTGACTCGCAAGGGTCACAGCCTAGCCTCCCGGCTCGGGCAGCGGGCCATGTTGACTTCGACCGTCGCTCGGGGAGAATGCCCCCCAGCCAACGCGGGGGCGACGTGCCGACCGAGAAGACCTTCTGCCGCTACTGCCACGCGAACTGCGGGATCCTGGTGGAGATCGCCGAGGGTCGTGCCGTTCAGGTGCGCGGCGACCGCGACAACGCGATGACGCGCGGGTTCACCTGCATCAAGGGGCGCAGTCTCCCGGATCAGCACGCCCACGAGGATCGGCTGCGCGATTCCCAGAAGCGGGAAGGCCCGGGGCGCCTGGCGCCCATCGCGGTCGACACCGCCCAGGACGAGATCGCGGCCGTGTTGCGTCGCCTCATCGAGGAGCACGGGCCACGCTCCGTCGCGCTCTATGCGGGCACCGCCGTCTATCAGAGCTCCTTGACCCTGCCGTTCGCCCGCGCTTGGATGGGGGCGCTCGGCTCGCCCTCGTTCTACACGAGCCTCACCATCGACCAGCCCAACAAGATCGTGGCGCCGCAGCTCCACGGTTCGTTCCTGAGCGGCACCCAGAGCTTCGAGAGCTCGGACGTGTGGATGCTGTTCGGCTGCAACTCGATCATCTCCATGTATGGGGGGATCTCGGGGTTCCCGTCCTTCGATCCCACTCGCCGCCTGCGCGAGGCAACGGCGCGCGGCCTCGACCTGATCGTCGTCGACCCGCGGCGAACCGAGACGGCCCGCATGGCCGGGCTTCACCTCCCGATCCGTCCCGGCGAGGACGCGACGCTGCTCGCGGGGATGCTGCGCGTGATCCTGGAGGAGGGGCTCTACGACCGGGACTTCTGTCAGCGCTTCGTCGAGGGTGTCGAGCCCCTGCGCGACTCCCTGCGCGGCTTCAGCCGTGACGTCGTGGAACGACGCACGGGCCTCGAGTGGGCACTGGTCGAAGAGGCGGCGCGTCGCTTCGCACGGGGGCCGCGCGGAATCGCGAGCTCCGGGACGGGGCCCAGCATGGCGCCGCGATCGACGCTCAGCGAACACCTGATCCTGAATCTCAATACGCTGTGCGGGCGCTACAACCGGGCCGGCGACCCGGTGGCCAACCCCGGCGTGCTCACTTCGCAGCGCGATTTCGTGGAGCAGGCGATGGAGCCCTACGCGGGCTTCCGCATGGAGCCTCGCAGCCGGATTCGTGGGCTCGGCCCGGTGGCCGGCGAGCTCCCCACTCCGGCGTTGGCCGACGAGATCCTGACGCCCGGCGAGGGGCAGGTGCGCGCCCTGATCGTAATGGGCGGCAACCCCGCGCTCTCCTTCCCCGATCAACGGAAGGCCGAGGAGGCACTGGCGTCGCTCGAGCTGTTGGTGGTGATCGATCCGCTCGTGAGTGCCACGGCCGAGCTCGCCCACTACGTGATCGCCCCGACCCTGTCCCTCGAGCGACCGGACACCACGCTCTTCATGGACACGTGGTATCCGCAGCCGTACGGGATGTACACACCCGCGTTGCTCGAGCCGCCCGAAGGCACGCTCCCGGAATGGGCGTTCCTGTGGGGCCTCTCCGAACGCCTGGGCGATCTCGTGGGCGACACCCATCTGCCCGGCGGCGCGGTCGACCGAGAGGTCATGCCCAATGCCGACGCGTTGCTCGACAGCTTGACGAGCAACGCGCGCATTCCGCTCGACGAGCTGCGTCGCCATCCCGGTGGTGCGGTGTTCGATGGCGAGCCGGTGCGGGTCCGTCCGGGAGACCCCGAGGCGACGGCGCGCATGCGGCTCTTCCCCGAGGAGATCGAGTTCGAACTCGCCGAGCTCGCTGCGGAGCCGCCGGTCGAGGGCGCCGGCTATCACCCGGGCGAGCACTTTACCCACCGCCTGATCAGCCGGCGTCTGCGCGAGGTCTTCAACTCCATGGGGCGGGAGCTTCCGGCCGTTCGTGCCAAACGAACGACCAACCCTGCGTTCATGCATCCGGATGATCTCGAGAAGCTCGGCGTCGAGAGCGGAGACCTCGTGGAGATCGCCTCGGGCCACGGCGAGATCCTGGCTGTCGTCGAAGCCAGCGACGACCTCCCGCACGGCGTCATCTCGATGGCTCACTGCTGGGGCGGTCTCCCGAGCCGGCCGGTCGAGGTCCGGGACGGGGGAAGCAACACGAGCCGGCTCGTCGACGATGCGACCGACTACGACCGCCTCTCCGGGATGGCTCGGCAGTCGGCGATCCCTGTCAACGTGAGACCTCACGTCGGCGCCTGATCGCTCCGTGCTCTCCCCCTACCGCGTACTGGACCTGACGAACGAAGACGGGATCCTGTGTGGCCAGATCCTGGCCGACCTGGGCGCCGACGTGATCCAGATCGAGCCGCCGGGCGGCTCGTCGGCTCGGCGGGTCGGGCCCTGGCGGCGTGAAGGGCCGGCCGTCGAGCGTTCGCTCTTCTTCGCCGCCTACGCGCGTAACAAGCGCAGCGCGGTTCTCGACCTCGGGGCGGACGCAGATCGCGAACGCTTTTCGAGCTGGGTCGCCGGTGCCGACTTCTTGATCGAGTCCGAGCGGCCGGGTCGGATGGCCGAGTTCGGCTTCGGTCACGAAGACCTTCTGCGGATCCAGCCGGGCCTCGTCCATGTGTCGATCACTCCCTTTGGTCAGGACGGGCCGAAGGCCGGGTGGGCCGCCACCGATCTCACCTCGATGGCAGCCGGGGGCTTCGCGTATCTCTCGGGGAATGCGGACGGGCCGCCGACACGGGTGAGCGTCCCTCAGGCCCATGCCCAGGCGGGCGCCGACGCGGCCATCGGGGCGCTGGTGGCGCACGCCGAACGCGTGCGGACGGGCCGCGGCCAACACGTCGATGTTTCGCTCCAGCAGTCGGTGACGCTCGCGATGATGTTTCGGACCCTCGACGACGCGGTCGGCATGGCGCCGGCCCAGCGGGTCGGGAGCGGCATCCAGGCGGGTGGCGTGCTCGTTCCGACCCGCCACCGGGCCCGCGACGGCTGGGTGACCCTCGGGCCGTCGATCCTTCCTTCCACCGGCCACTTCATGCGGCGGCTGCTCGAGTGGGTCGCCGAGGAGGGCGGCTGCGACCCGGCCCTCGCCGAGCAGGAGTGGGGAAGCTTCGGGATCCGGCTCGGCGCCGGCAAGCTCCCGCCCGACGCGTACGACCCGGTCGCCCGCGTGCTCGACGAATTCTTTGCCACCCGCACGAAGGCGGACGTGATGCGCGCGGCCGTGGAACGGCGACTGCTGGTGGCGCCCGCCCTGACCCTCGGCGAGATGCTCGCGAGTGAGCAGCTCGTGGAGCGGGAGTTCCTGGTCCCCCTCGAACCCGACGGCAACCCGCTCGCTCGAGCGCCCGGCCCGTTCGCTCGCTTTGGTGCCTCGCCGATCCGCCACCGTCTCCCGCCTCCACAGCTCGACGAGCACGGGCCCGAGCTGCAAGCAGAGCCGGTTCGTCGCCCCGCGCCGGCCGGCATCCCGCCCGATGCGGACGACGGGTCGCTTCCGCTCGCCGGCGTCAAGATCCTCGATCTCTTCTGGGTCCTGGCCGGCCCGACGGCCACGCGCACGCTCGCCGACTACGGCGCCACGGTGATCCGCGTCGAGTCGAGCCAACGGCTCGACACCCTGCGCGTGAGCCCGCCCTGGCAGTTCGGCGCACCCCACCCGGAGTCGGGAGTCGGGTTCCAATCCGCCAACGCGAACAAGCTCGGCATCACGGTCGACCTCGGCAGCGAGGAAGGCCGCGACCTCGTGCGTGAGCTGGCCGGCTGGGCCGACGTCGTGACCGAATCCTTCGCGCCTGGAGTCATGGATTCATTCGGGCTCGGATGGGAAGCCCTGCGACAGGGCCGGCCGGATCTCGTCATGATCTCGAGCTGCATCATGGGCCAGACCGGCCCGTGGCGGGACTACGCTGGCTTCGGCAGCCTCGCCGTCAGCATCACCGGATTCCAGGAGCTCGGGAGCTGGCCCGGCCGCCCGCCGTCGGGCCCCTTCGGCGCCTACACCGACGCCATCGCCTCGCGTTACAACGCCCTCGCGATCCTCGCGGCGCTCGAACATCGACGCCGAACCGGCGAAGGCCAGTACATCGATCTCTCCCAGTGCGAGGCGGCGCTCCACTTCCTGGCGCCGGCGATCCTCGACCGAACCCTCCACGGCTCGGGGCCGGGCGCCGTCGGGAACGACGACGGGGAACTCTTCCCTCACGGCATGTTCCCGGCTGCAGGGGACGACCGCTGGGTCGCCATCGCGGTGCGCGACGACCGGGACTGGGCGGCTCTCTGCGAAGCGATCGATCGCGCGGATCTCGTCCCTCGCCGGGAGGAGCGCGCCGAGGTGGAGGCGGCAATCGCAGCCTGGACCCGCGAGCGGCAGCCCGCCGAGATCGAGACACGGCTCCAGGCGGGGAACGTGCCTGCTCACGAAGCTCTCGACACGCCGGGGCTCTTTCGCGACGCGCAGCTCCAGCACCGCGGACACTTCATCGAGATGGCCCACGAGGTCTTCCAGACGACGACGGTCGAGAGTTCGCGGCTGCTGCTCTCCCGCACGCCCGCTCGAACTCCGAAAGAGTCTTTGTCCCTGGGTCGGGACAACGCCCTGGTTCTGGAGGAGATCCTGGGCCTCTCCGCCGAGCAGATCGCCGACCTGACGGAACGCGGAATCCTCTCCTAGAGGACCTCTACAGAGGTTCCCTAGGGAACCTCGACGGAGGTTCCCTAGGAGAGCCCGCGCCGTTTCAGTTCGCGCGCCAGGCGGACCGTGTCCGAATCCTTGGCCTCGCCTAGCTTGCTCTCGTCCAGGTTGCCTGCCTTGTGCTGGAACATCTTCATGGCGTCGTAGCTGATGAACTTCTCGGGCACGACTTCGAAGATCACGCGCAGCGGGGAGTCGAGCGTGTCCGCGAAGCTCTTGGCACCGTCGGGATCCGGATTCAGGTGCAATGCAAACTTGGGGTAGAACCAGCTCTTCGTCTCTTCGTCCTCGTGAACGGTGCAGCGCCCCTTGATGGTCACGGTCTTCCCCGGCCCGAGATCGGTCCCGGTGCTGGTCAACACGACGGAGCAGCGGGGATCGCGACGGATCGCGGACACGCGGTGCCGCTGGGCGCCGGACGTGAGCCACATGCGGCCCTCGTGCCACAGGCACGACATGATCACGCCCATGGGCCAGCCCTCGCGGGTCGCCCAGTTGAAGACACATTCGATCTGCGTGGACAGGAGCTTCTCCCGGACGTCGTCGTCCATGGGGTAGATCGAGACCTGTTCGAAGTTGCCTTTCGCATCATCCACGGCTGACTCTCCTGCTCTTTCGGGGGTGCGAGGATAGCGGAGGTGACGCTTCGCCCGTCCGCAACCGAAGCTGCTACACGATGAACGGGGTCGTCTCGGCCCCGCGAAGGAGCGCAGCATGGCACAAGCGATCGATCGGCGATGTCTCTTCGTGACGGGTGGGGCCAGCGGGATCGGGCGCGCCACCGCCAGGCTGTTTGCAGGGCAGGGCTGGTTCGTGGGCGCCTACGACGTGGACGAGCCGGGCCTCGAGTCGCTCCGCCGTGAGCTGGGCGACGAGGGCTGCATCACCGGCCGGCTCGACGTGAGCGACAAGCCCGCGTTCGATCGCGCGATGGAGACCTTCGCCGAGGCGACTGGCGGCCGCCTCGATCTGCTCTTCAACAACGCGGGCGTAGGGGGAGGGGGCTGGTTCGAAGACGTCCCCTACGAGGTCAGCCGCCAGATCATCGACGTCAACCTGATCGGCGTCGTGAACGGCATCTACTGCGGGCTCCCCTTGCTGAAGACGACGCCGAACTCCCTCTGCTTCACGACCGTCTCGTCCGCGGCCATCTACGGGATGCCGAAGGCGGCGATCTACTCCGCGACGAAGTTCGCCGTGAAGGGCCTGACAGAGGCGCTCAGTGTGGAGCTCGCGCGTCACGACGTGCGTGCCGCGGACGTCCTCCCCGGGGTGATCGACACGAAGATCCTGGAGACCACCGTCGACCACTCGACGGGCGAGCGGCCGGGCGTCGCCATGCGAGAGTCGACGACGCCGGAGGGGCCCATGCGCCTGATGCAAGCCGAGGACGTCGCGGCCTGCGTCCTCGAGGCCTACGGTTCGGACCGGCTGCACTGGTACGTCCCCGAGGAGTTCGAGAACATCGAACGCGCGCGTGCCCAGGGCGCCGAGCCTCTCCGCGACCAGTTCCGCAGGGACACCCTCGCTGCGGAGGGCTGAGCCCGGCTACCGGATCAGGCCGTCCACTGCGGGTAGACGGGCATCACGCTGTATTCGGCCGTGCCCGTGCCCTTCTCGCCAGTCTCCTCGACCTCGAAGTCGCAGAAGGCCTCGTAGCAATCCATCCGGTTCTCGAGGTCGTTCTCGGCGCGCAGCCAGAGCTTGATCGTCCCGTGGTGCTTGGTGCTGCGGACGTGGATCACCTCGCCGTCGGGCATGGTGAAGGCGTAGCGGAAGAAGTTCGCATCGCGGACCGAGGCCGTGCCGTCGTTCGGAGCAATCTCCGCCGTGGCGTTCAGCAGGGGCCGACTGCCGTTCTTGTCCGACACGAATCCGCCGATCGATCGTTCGCTCGGGGGCTGGTCGTTCTGGTAGTAGAGGCCGAACACGTTGATGTGGCGATCGGGAAGCTGGATCGAGGGCCAGAAGTGGGCCGCGAAGTGGGCGTCGTCGACCTTCCAGTTCTGCGGCGTGTTGAAGCGCGACGTCCACGTGTGATCGCGGTGGCTCCAGCAGTCGATCTTGCGCGTCTCGCCGGCGGCGGGGCCGCGGCGGATCTCGAAGCTGCCCGTGCAGCTCATCGCTTGTTCGAGGTGGCCCCCGTAGTATTCGTCGAACAGGCACATGGGGTCGCCGCTCGGAAGCGATTCGGCGTAGTCGAAGGGCGCAAAGCGGGCCTTGAAGTCCAGGTCGAAGGCGTAGGCCTCCCAGTCGAGCGTGATCCGGATGTGGTTGTAGGGCTCGACGACCTCGTAGGTCATGCGCCCATCGGTCCACGGGCCTTTGTCGGGCGTCACGTCGAGCGGGACTTTGTTCCCGTAGTACTGCCGGACGCCGTCGATCACGTAGAGCGACTCGAAGCGGGCGTAGCCCTTGTTGGACAGGTGGAAGTGGTTCACGCCGTGCACGCCGGCCGCCGGGTCGACGACGCTGACCCACAGGGTGTCGCCGAACAGGACGTCGGCGTTGTTCCCCTTGGTGAGGGCGTGGCGGTATTCGTCTTCGGGCTTCAGGTTGCGCGGGGGTTGGAACGACATGAGTTCTCCGGAGTCGGCTTCGAGCCACCGTCGGCACCCCATGTGCCGACAGCCGTGGTCAGAACAATAGAGGCTCGTCCGGGCTTTGCTCAACTCGCCCGCGGCGGCGTTCGCTCGTCGGCTTTGGAACGGTATCCCCCTGTTATTGCAGATGATTCTTCTTGGCTGTCCGGTTCGAGGGCGCAGGGCTCAGGTTTTTCGCGCGTCAGTCGTGCGCGCTCGGTCGAGCCAGGGTTGCGGTCGTTTCGACGAATTCGATCCGCTGATCCGCCCAGCCACCGAGGGCCAAAGGCATGATCCGATCCACGCCGAGGTCGCGGAAGCGCGCGATGGCCGCCGCATCCAGCACTCCCGCCGGGGTGACCGTGATCTCGAGGCGGCCGAGCTCGGCCGGGCGGTCGACATGCGCCTCGGCCTCGCGCAGCCCTTCGAGGCACCGGCTCGTGGTTTCGCTGTCGCACTTCATCATTGCGATCCCCTTCACCATCACATTGCTCTCTTCCGGATTCCGGTCCGAGCCGGACTCTCCCAGACGCGATTCGTATACAATTCGCCATGCGACGGCGGTATCGGCCCCCGCACGAGAACCCAGGAGATGCCATGGCGAGCTACGAAATCGAAGGCGACATCGAGATGTCCGCCGACGCGCTGTGGAGAGTGCTCCGTGACTTCGGTGACGTGAGCTGGATACCCGGCAACCCGGACTACGAGTCCGAGGGGGAGGGCGTCGGCATGGTTCGCACGATCCGCACGCGCAGCCTGCCCACGGTCCGCGAGCGCCTCGACGCCATCGACGAAGAGAGCCGCACGGTTCACTACAGGGTCCTGGACGGAAATCCGATGCCCGTGGACGACTACCGCGCCTCCATGAGGGCGGTCGATCTGGGCAAGGGTCGAAGCCGCCTGGTCTGGCGCAGCACCTGGGAGCCGAAGGACGTGAGCGAAGAGGACGCACGCAAGGCCGTTCACGGCCTGTACTCGGGTGTCCTCAGAGCCGTTCAGAAGAATCTGGCCCGTCGTTGAACCCGGAGCCAGGGAGAGCCAGCCGAATGACCGCAGCCACCGCAGCGAAGAAGGGTCGTCGCCTCCATCCGGCCCGCATGGGCACGAGGGTCTCGCACTTCTGGTCCGACCTCACGCGAGAGCACGGCTACGAGCCGCTGAAGCTCGAAGGAGACATCCCCCAGGAGCTGGCGGGCACCCTCTACCGGACGGGGCCCGCACTCACCCAACGCTTCGGGCGACCCTACGGCCACGTCTTCGAAGGCGACGGCGCCATCTGCGCGGTTCGTCTCGGCGAGGGGAAGGCCCAGGGTGCCCACCGGCTGTTGCGCGGCGACGGCTTCGTCGAGGAAGAGCGAGCGGGCCGGCCGCTCTATCAGACCGCCGTCTCGTGGCCGCGCCAGGTGGCGAACGGTCTACTTGGTCGCTTCAAGAACACGGGCAACACCAACGTCATGGAGTGGCACGGGCATCTCTATGCTCTGATGGAGAACGCGCGGCCGATCGCCTTCGATCGCGAGCTCGAGACCGTCGGCGAGACGAGCTTTGGCGGCGTGATCCAGGGCGCCTTCTCGGCCCATCCGCACCCCGTCCCCTCGCGCCGGACGACCTACAACATCGGCCTCCGCTATGGCCGCAAGACGAGTGTGGCGATCTATTCCTTGCCCTGGGAGGGGCAGGCCCGCTGCCTCACCGAGCTTCCCCTCGACCACCCGGTGATGCTCCACGACTTCATGGCGACCGAGAAGCACGTGGTGATGCTCGTCTCGCCGCTGCGGCTCGTGATCCACCGGGCGATCCTCTCGATCGGTGATTTCACCGATCTCTTCCGCTGGACGCCGAGCGCCGGCACCGAGGTGATCGTGGTGCCGATCGACGAGCCCGAGCGGGTGCGCCGATTCCGGACCGACGCCTTCTTCCAGATCCACTTCTGCGGCGGACGCGAGGAGCCCGATGCGGTGGCCGTCGACGTCATGAAGTACGCCGACTCGAGCGCCCTCGACGTGAACGTCGCCGACGTCGACGAGCCGCCCCAGACGGGCGAGGTGACCCGCATCCGGATCCCGCACGGCACCGACCGCGTCGAGCACGAGCGGCTATGCGAAACGACTCTGGAGTTCGGTCAGACCGATCTGCGGATGGCGGGGAGCGACTACCGTCACCTCTTCGGCCTGAACGTCGACGAGGAGAACCGCTTCCGACTCGTTCATGTGGATCTCGAGCGGGGCAGCGAGGATGTGTTCCGGTTCCCCGAGGGCGAGTTCAACTCCGAAGCGCTCTTCGTTCCCAGGAGCCCCGAGGCGCCCGAAGGGGAGGGCTACCTGCTGTCGATCGTCTACCGCTCGAGCAGCCGGACGAGCCATCTCGCGGTCTTCGACGCGCAGCACGTCTCCGATGGCCCGGTCGCACGGGCGCATTTCGACCACCACATCCCGTCGGGGTTTCATGGGACCTGGGTCTCGCAGGTCGGTTCGGGGGCGGCGTAGGGCGCGCTCGTCCAGCTTGGAGCGGGCTGCTCGTTCAGCCCAGCTGGGAGCGGGCTGCTCGTTCAGCCGAGAGCGGGGCGCCGATTCAGCGGGTGGGGCGCATCTCGGCGGGGTTCCAGAAGGCCCGCATGCCGGTGATCTTGCCCGCATCGTCGAAGGTCATCACGTCGATCACGTCGAGATAGAGCTTGTTGTCGTTCATGGTGAGCTCAGCCAGCATCGGCACGGCGGCCTCCTTGCCCGCGACGCGGATCGGGCCCGTGATCTCGACCTGCAGGCTCGACACCGTCCCGGCGTAGAAGTTGCGAAGCTCTTCCTGCCCGCTCTGGATCGTTCCGCCGACCGGATCCTCAGCGGTGCCATCTTCGCTGTAGAGATCCAGGATCCCGTCCACATCGTTGTCGCACATCATCTGGATGTAGGCCTCGATCGCAGCTCGCATCTCTTCGGGGGTCGGCATCGCGGGTCTCCAGTGGAAGGGTTCCGGTTGCGGGGATCATAGGCCGCTCGAGGATCGGCGGGAATTGCCACCGATCGGTGATGCAGCATGGGACACAATGCGTGGAACATCGCATACACGGAACCGTTGGCTGGACCCGACCCAACGGGTGGTAGACTCCCTGCACCGGAGGTCCTATGGCGCTTGCCGAAATGACCGCGCTCTCGCCCGATGTTGTTGAAGATCCCTATGAGTTCTACGCGATGTTGCGCGAGGAGTCGCCGGCCCATTGGGACGAGCAACTCGAGGCCTTCCTCGTCACGCGCTACGACGATCTGCTCGATGTCCTTCGTGACCCGGAGACGTTTTCGTCTGCCATCGGGGGCATGACCAAGCCGCCGGCCGACGCCGCCATCGCGATCCTGGCCACCGGGTTGCCCCCGGCGAACACCCTCATCACCGCCGACCCGCCCATGCACGGTCGCTATCGCTCGCTCGTGACCCGGGCCTTCACGCCCCGGCGCGTGGAGCAGGTCCGCGAGCATGTGACGAAGGTCGCCCACGAGCTGATCGACGAGTTCGAGGCCGCCGGTGAGGTCGAGCTGGTCGCCCAGTTCGCGGCGCCGCTGCCTCTCACGATCATCGCCGAGCAGCTCGGCGTTCCGCACTCGCGGATCGGCGACTTCAAGAAGTGGTCCGACGCGTTCCTGGATCTGATCGGTGGCCTGGCCTCGGAAGAGCGGAGCATCGAGTGCGCCCACCAGATCCTCGAGTGCCAGCAGTTCTTCACCGGGCGGATCGCGGAGTATCGTTCCGACCCCCGCGACGACATGCTCGGCGTCCTGATCCGCGCCAAGTTCGACGGCGAGCGGCCTCTCGACGACGCCGAGATGGCGAGCATCCTCCAGCAGTTCATGCTGGCTGGCAACGAGACCAGCACCGCGGCCATTGCCGCGACCCAACGGTTCCTGATCGAGCAGCCGGACGTGCTCGCCGAGGTGCGGAAGGATCGCAGCCTGGTGCCCGGCATCGTCGAGGAGGGAATCCGGCTGGAGTCTCCGGTCCAGAACATCTTCCGCGTTTCGACCTGCGACACTGAGATCGGGGGCGTCCCGATCCCGGCCTGGTCGAGGGTGGGGATCATGTTCGGTGCCGCCAACCGCGACCCGCGCATGTTCCCCGAGCCCGAGCGGATGGACCCGCGTCGGCCCAACGTGCGTGAGCACGTAGCCTTCGGTCACGGTACGCACTTCTGCGTCGGGGCGGGCCTGGCGCGCCTCGAGGGCTGCGTGGCGCTCGAAGCCCTGCTCGACCGGTTCCAAGAGATCCGCTTCGCCCCCGGCCGGAACGACTTCAAGCACAACTCGATGTTCATCGCGCGTGCGTTGAAGAAGCTCCATCTCGAATTCCGGGTCTGAGGCGCGGCGCAGGGGGATCAGTCATGGGCACCGAGCGAGCAGCCTTCGGGCGCGAAACCACCACGGCCGATGTGCTCTCGGGTGTCGATCTCGACGGCCGCTCCGCCTTCGTGACCGGGGCGTCGGGGGGCTTGGGCGCCGAGACGGCCCGGGCGTTGGCCGAGAGGGGAGCGTCGCTCACCCTTGCCGTGCGCGACGTCGAGAAGGGGCAGGGCGTCGCGGAGTCGATCCGCAGCTCCACCGGGAACCCCGCCGTCGAGGTCGCCGAACTCGACCTGACCTCGCCCGCCAGCGTGCGTGCCTGCGCCAAGGGCTGGCTCGCCGGGCACGATGCGTTGCAGCTGCTCGTGAACAACGCCGGGATCATGGCCTGCCCTCTCGCCCGCACGGCGGAGGGCTACGAGCTCCAGTTCGCCACGAACCACCTGGGTCACTTCCTGCTGACCGGACTGTTGGCTCCTGCGCTCGTCGCCGGCGCGCCCGGGCGGGTCGTGAACGTGAGCTCGGCCGGCCATCGCTTCGCTGGAGTCGATTTCGACGACATCCACTTCGAGCACCGCGACTACGACAAGTGGGTCGCCTACGGCCAGTCGAAGTCGGCCAACGTGCTCTTCAGCTGCGAGCTCGATCGCCGACTGAAGGATCGCGGTGTGCGCAGCTTCGCGCTCCACCCTGGGGTGATCATGACGGAGCTCGCACGGCACCTGACGCCGGCGGACATTCAGGAGCTGATGGCGAACTCGCCCGGCGACGGGGGCCTCGAGTTCAAGCCCGTCGAGGCGGGCGCGGCGACCTCGGTCTATGCCGCCACGGCTCGCGAGCTCGAAGGGCGCGGCGGCCTCTATCTGGAGGACTGTCACGTCGGAGAGTTGGTGGAGGACGAAGCGTCGTCCTCGGGCTACAAGCCCCACGCTGTGGACGTCGAAGCGGCCCGCCGGCTCTGGGAGGTCTCGGAGAGGCTGCTCGGCGAGCGCTTCGAGCTCTGAAGACTCGCGCGCCTGGGCTGGGTCCGCCTGCGTGTCATTCACAGGCTGGTTTGTACCCGATCCGATCGATCTTCTGAATGTCTCGTCCCGCGACGATCGTCCTTCTCTTCGGCTCCGCTTCCTTCCGTCGCTACGTCGGTTCCCATCCCGCTGGCGACTCGCGGTCCGGTTCCGCAAGATCAAAGGGCCTTCGTGTATGATCGAACCGCGCTGAAGGAGGCTCCCATGTCCGAAGCCATCGCTCACCCCGCCGAACTCCGCGGCCGCGCCGCGGTCCCCGCGAAGAGGGGCGGCTTCTTCTACCACTACGGCCCGCAAGCCTGGATCGACATGGTCATGTCGAAGCGGATGATCGTGAAGCAGGCCTGGCCGGTGGTGACGTTCACGTACCTGCCCATCCTGCGCATGACGACCGACGCCGAGCGGATCGATCGCGAGTGGGTCGAGATCCGCTCACGGCGCGAAGACGTGCGCTTCTTCGACTCGCCGCGCGAACGCTGGCGCAAGCGCTACGGAAACTTCGTCCGCGAGGTGGAGTGGGCATTGCTCGAGCTTCGCCAGCACTTCTCGCAGGCCCAGTACGAGGACATCGTCATCGGGACGAGCGTCGCCCTCGGCCACGAGAACTCGCAGGACTTCCTGGACATGATGAACAGCATGGGCGAGCGGACGCCCAAGGGCGACGAGGGTTCAGGCGGGCCGACCCAGCCGAAGGGGTTCCAGAAGCTCGCCTTCGAGATGTTCAACCCCGCCGGATTCCTCACCGGCCCGGCCCAGATCACCTCCTTCGACACGGCGAAGGGGACGGCGATCATGGAGGTGCCCGACTGTGCATGGCACATCTGCGCCGCCGCCGAGTCGCTGCCCAACCCCGATGCGCTCCCCGAGCAGGGCTGCCTGCTCATCTGCAAGGGCGCCTTCGAGGCGCTCTTCGACGGCAAGGATGGCGGCCTGTCGATGGAGTTCGAGCCGCACCTTCCCGAGACGTCCTGCACGGTCCGGATGAACTGGAAGACCGACCCAGCCTGATGCCCGGCCTCTTGGAGATCCTCGCCCGCGAGAAGCGCCTCTTCAGCCAGACGCGCGAGCTCCAGTCGCTGCGTGGCGAGGTCGATCGGTTGCGCGCCGAGAACGAGCGCATCCGCACGGCCATGCGCCGTTGCCTGACCTGTGACTATCGGCTCGAGGTGGTCGGGAAGTCGCCGGGCGACGGGGACGCCTGACCCTCAGCCCATCGTCAAGCCGCCCGACACGCTGATCGCCTGGCCCGTGATGAAGCTGGCCTCGGGCATCGCCAGGAAGGCGACCAGCGACGCGACCTCGGGCGGTCGGGCCGGGCGGCGGAACGGGATCAAGCGCATGAAGGCTGCCCAACCCTCGGGCGAGAGGCCCGGCGGCGGGTCGGCCGTCTCGCTGGTCGGGCCGAGGCAGACCGCGTTCACGGTGACCTCGTGGCGCGCCATCTCGCGGGCGAGGGATTTCGAAGAGGCGACGATGGCCCCCTTGGCCCCCGACTGCGCCGTCTCGAGGGTCGCGCCGATCTTCGCGGAGTCCGAGACCAGCGTCAGGATCCGGCCATAGCGCTGGGGGATCATGTGCCGCAGGGCTTCCTGCCAGGCGAGCATCGCGCCCTTGTAGTTCACCGCCAGCACCTTGTCCCAGTGCCTCTCCTCGTCGTCCATGAACCGACGCATGTGATCGTAGGAGACGCAGTTCACCAGGATGTCGATGCGGCCGAGCCGTTCGACGGTCGCGTCGACGGCGGCGGCCACTTGCTCTTGCCGCGTCACGTCGGCAGGGACGAAGGAGGCTTCGAAGCCCTCGGCACGCAAGCCGTCGCTGAGGGCCTGGCCTTCCGGCTCGCGCCGGGCGGAGAGAACCACCGAAGCCCCTTCTTCGCAGAGCTTGCGGGCGACGGCACTTCCGGCCCGGCCGAGCGCGCCGAGCACGAGCGCGTTCTGACCCTGCAGATCCATGCCTTCTCCTCGGGTTCTACTGGTCCGACGCGGCGTCGAAGGCGTCGAAGACTTCGTTCGCGACGCCGAGGCCCTGGATCGTCGCGGGGAAGCCCGCATACACGGAGACGTGCACGATGGCTTCGCAGATCTCTTCGCGAGAAAGGCCCAGGTTCAGACCTCCGGTCACGTAGGCGCGGAGCTGCTCCGGCTTGTCGAGGGCGGTGAGCAGGGCGATGGTGATGAGGGCGCGTTGCTTCTTTTCGAGCCCGGGTCGCCCCCAGACGTCGCCCATCACCGTGGACATGGAGAGGCGCCCCCAATCCTCGGCGATCTCCTTCGGGTACTCGAAGCGCGGCGGGCTCACGGCCGAGCCCGGCTTGAAGAGCTCGAGGGCGGTGGCCAGGCCGCGTGCCACGCGCTCGTCGTCGCCTTCGGCCACGCCTACTTCTCCGCAGGGGACAGGACGAACACGAAGAACTCACGGTCGCAGTACTTCTGGAAGTGACCCCAGAGCGGGAAGAACTCGGTCAGCTCGGGCCAGCGTGCCGCGCGCGCCTCGCCCTCTAGCTTGTGCGCCCGGACCGGCCAGCGCTTCGCCTTCACCTGGACCCAGGCTTCGGGGTTCGCCTCGAGGTTCAGCGCCCAGTGCGGGTGCCGGTCGAGGCCGGCGATGGAGCCGACCACGAGCAGGTCGTCGCCGTCCTGGAAGAAGTTCGCGGGCGAGATGACCTCGTTGCCCGACTTCCGGCCGCTCGTCCCCAACAGCAGGGTCGGGGCGCCCTGGGTGAGGAAGGTGTCCTCGCCGCCGTCGAGCTCGAGGTAGCGTTTGACGTGGAACTGAGAGGCCATCCGGATGACCGCAGGGTCCCGGGTCGCGATCAGGTTGTTCCACTCTTCCTGCTCCAGGAAGTCCGGCTTGGGGATCACGCGTTCGCTCATGGTGTGCTCTCCGTCGCGGTCTCTAGACCATCCACTGGGGCAGGGCGGGCATGACATCGTACTCGGCCGTGCCGGTTCCGACCTCACCGGTCTCCTCGATCTCCCAGTCGCAGAATGCTTCGTAGCAATCGAGACGGTTCTCGAGGTCGTTTTCTGCCCGCATCCAGAGCTTGACCGTCCCGTGGTGCTTGGTGTTCTTCACGTGGAGCACTTCGCCGTCCGGCATCGTGAGCTCGTAGCGGAACTTCTTCGCGGTCCGGACCTCCGGCGTCCCGTCGTTCGGGATGATGAAGCCCTTGGCGTTCAGGATCGGGCGGCTCCCGTCCTTGTCGGAGACGAAGCCCGCGTTGACCCGCTCTTCGATCGGCGTGTCGTTCTGGTAGTACATGCCCAGCACGTTGATGTGGCGGTCGGGCAGCTGGATCGAAGGCCAGTAGTGCGCCGGGAAGTGGCCCTCCGGGACGTACCAGTCGTTGCGCTCGTTGAAGCGCGAGGTCCAGGTGTGGTCGCGGTGACTCCAACAGTCGATCTGGCGCGTCTGCCCCTTGGCCCGGCCGCCATGGATCTGGAGCGTCCCCGTGCAGTTCATCGCCTGCTCGAAGTGGCCCCCGTAGTACTCGTCGAAGACCCTCATCGGGTCGCCGTTGGGCGACGAGTTGGCATAGTTGAAGGGCGCGAAGCGGCCCTTGAAGTCGAGTTCGAAGGAGAAGTTGATCCAGTCGAGGGTGATCCGGATGTGGTTGTACGGGTCGACGACCTCGTACTTCATCCGGCCATCGTCCCAGGGGCCGTTCTCGATGCCGAGGGGCAGGGGGAACTTGTTCCCGTACTGCTGAAGCACGCCATCGATCAGGTAGAGCGCTTCGTAGCGAGCGAACCCCTTGTTCGTGAGGTGGAAGTGGTTCACGCCATGAATGTTGTTCTTGGGGTCGACGACGCTCACCCACAGGCTGTCGCCGAACAGGACGTTGCTCGGGGCGTCGACCAGGGCATGGCGGAATTCGTCTTCGGCGGTGAGACCTTCGGGCGGCTGAAACGACAAGAACGCTCTCCTCTCAGTGGTTCCGTGCGACCCCACAGGCTTGCAATCGAGGCGGCCTGCGGCGCGAGGCCGGCATGGTAGAACGATTCAGGGGTCGTCCCAAGGCCGCGACTCCCGTCATGTCCGGAATGGCTCGTCCCGTATCGTCTTCGCCTACGCCTTCCACTGGGGAAAGACGGGCATGACACTGTACTCGGCGGTCCCCGTCCCGACCTCGCCGGTCTCCTCGACCTCGAAGTCGCAGAAGGCCTCGTAGCAGTCGAGACGGTTCTCGAGATCGTTCTCGCCGCGCAACCACAGCTGGATGGTCCCGTGGTGCTGGGTGCTGCGGACGTGGATGACCTCGCCGTCGGGAAGGGTGAAGGAGTACCGGAACGCAGTGGCGGATCGCGTCGCTGCGGAGCCATCGTCGGGGAAGATCTTGGCCGTGGCGTTCAGCAGCGGCCGCGAGCCGGCCTCGTCGGAGACGAACCCACCGATGGACTTTTGTTCCGGCGGCAGTTCGTTCTCGAAGTAGCTGCCGAAGACGTTGATGTGCCGATCGGGCAGCTGGATCGAGGGCCAGTAGTGGGAGGCGATGTGGGCCTCCGGGACCCTCCATTGGGGCGGGCTCGCGAAGCGATCCGACCAGGAGTGGTCGCGGTGGCTGAAGCAGTCGATCTGCCGGACGTCCCCGGCATTCGGGCCGCGCCGGATCTCGAAGCTCCCCCGGCAGGTCATGGCCTGCTCGTAGTGGCCGCCATGGAAGGGCCCGACCCTCGCAAGAGGGTCGCCGTTAGGGAGGCAGTCGGCGTAGTCGAAGGGTGCGAAGCGGCCCCGGAAGTCGAGATCGAAGCCGAAGGCCTCCCCGTCGAAGGTGATGTGGAGGTGGTTCCAAGGCTCGATCACGGCGTAGGTCAGCCGGCCGTCGGACCAGGGTCCGCGATCGGGCTCGGGATCCATCGGGATCTTGTTGCCGTAGAGCTGGACCACGCCGTCGATCACGAAGAGCGACTCGTAGCGGGCAAAGCCGTTGTTGGTGAGGTGGAAGTGGATCACGCCGTGGATGCCGGCCTTGGGATCGACGACGCTGATCCACAGGGTGTCGCCGTAGAGGAGGTCGCCGGCGTCGGCGGGCTTCGCGTGACGAAACTCGTCGGTGTCGGAAAGGTTGGGAGGTGCGACGAACGACATCGATTCGGGCCTCGCGGGTCATGGCTGCCGGTGTGGAAGCCTTCTCGAATGAGCAGGCTAGATCAGCCGGCGACGTCCGTTCAACTCGCCTTTTCGTCCGGGTCCGGCGCTGCTCCGCGCCCGGAGACCCCCGGAACTCAAGGGGTTTCGAGCGCGGAGCCGGGCGCGCGTCGGGCCGGCTCGAGTCTTCCGGCGTGGACGCGCGGTGGTCGCCTGCCGCGCGGAAGGGCGCGCGCGGATCCCGCGAGGCGTCCCGACCCCTTCGAGATCCACCCGGCTCGCCCGCGAGGGGGAGGCGGCCGGGTCGATCGAGACGACGAGAGAAGAACGCGAAGCCCTCCGATCTCGATCCGCTCGGTTTCATGTCCGATCACGGCCTGGGTCGTGATGGCACCGAGGCCAGTGCCGTTTGCCATCCCAATCGTGTCGAATCCACGCGCCTCGGTGTCCCGCGTTCGCCTCGATGTCCCGCGCGTGCGTCGCCAGGCGCGCGAGGCTGCCGTCGGGCGTGGGCATCGCGCCCGAGTCCACGCCGATTCGCATCGAGTCCTCCTGCGTCGGTCGCGTTGCCAGGGTCGCCGTCGCCGGAGCGGTTTTCCGATGGCGCGGCAGTATGTCATGCTCGCGCTCCCCGGGTCACGAGCGGCTGGGCATCGACCCGGACAGCAGGGAGAACGTTTCGGATGAAGGCCCTTGTCCTCGGCGGATCTCAGTTCGTCGGTCTCCACACGGTGCAAGAGCTCGTGGCGCGCGGCTGGGACGTCACCGTTCTGAACCGTGGCAAGACCGAGGCGCGGCTCCCGCCCGGGGTGGAGCGCCTCGTGGCGGATCGCACCGACGCCGAGTCGATGCGCTCGGCTCTCGCCGGCACGGAGTGGGATGCCGTCGTCGATGTTTCGGGTTTCGTGATGGTCACGCAGGGTGCGGGCATGTCGGACCTCGTCGAGCTGCTCGATGGGCGCGTCGGCGCCTACGTCTTCACGAGTTCGGTGATGGCCTACGCGCCCTCGGGCTCGTTCCCCTGGGACGAGACCTTCGCCAGCGTCGACGAGGGCCCGAACACCTACGGCGGGTTCAAGAAGGCGGCCGAGCAGACCCTGCTCGAGCGCCACGCCACGACGGGCTTCCCCGCCTCGGTGGTTCGGCCTGCGGCGATCTACGGGCCCGACAACAACATCTACGACATGGAGATGGCGTACTTCCTGCGGCTCCTCCGCGGCTTGCCCGTGATCCTGCCCCACGATGGGCTCGTTGCGACGTCGTACGGACACGTCGACGATCTCTGCCGGACGATGGTGGACATGGCGACCCATCCCGCCGCACCCGGCGAGGTCTACAACGTCACCGCCGAGGGGGTGACGGCGAACGAGTACGTCGCGCGGATCGCCGAGATCGTCGGCAAGCCGGCCGACGTGATCCACATGCCTTCCGCATGGATCGGAAGGACGTCGAAGCCCGCCTACAACCACCTGTTCGGCGCGGCCCACCACGGCATCCTCAGCATCGAGAAGGCGCGGAGCCGGCTCGGATTCGAACCCGAGTACGATTTCCGCGCAGGCCACGCCCAGACCTTCGAGTGGTTCACCGAGTCGGGTCTTCACGAGACGAAGGACGCGCCGATGGATCCCCTCTGGTTCGCGAGCTTCGACTTCGACTACGAGGCCAGGCTCGCCGAAGCGATCCGAGCGGGAAGCCCCGACCCCGTATGAAACACGAGCGCCACCCGACCCAGGCCGAGCTCCTGGAAGGTGCGGTTCGCACGCTCGAGGACGTGTTGGTCCCCGAGCTCCAGACGCCCTGGGCGCGGACCACGGCCATGGGTCTCGTGGGTCAGCTGCGTTACGCCGCTGCGCGTGCCGCGGCCGACTCCCTGGAGGCGCAGGACATCGAGCTCGCGAGCTGCATCGATGGGCTGCTCGCGGAGTTCCCGGCACTTCGCGAAGTCGTATCGACGGCCGAGCTTCGCGGGGACCGGAGCTGGGATCTCCGCGCCCGCGCGGGCCGGCTCTTGATCCACGCCCTCGACGGCGACGACCTCGCGTGCGCGGCGATTCGTTCGCGTCTGCGGCCGGTCCTGACGGCGCACGTCCAGCAGGATCTCGGCGAAACCGGTCCGATGCTCCAGGCCTTCCTGGCCTCCGGATCCCTGGGCAGCACCGGTTGATGAGCGCTCGGCAGGTTCCGCGGATGCGGCCGCTCCCGACGCTGGCGCCGGCGCTGCGACGCTGGTTCACGGCGAAGCTCGGCGCCGTCGCGGAGGTCGAGTTCGACGGGCCCGACCGGATCGCGATCGGTCACTCTCGCGCGATGCTCGGGGTTCGCGTCGGGCTGCCAGAGGGGCCGCGCGAGTACGTCCTGCGCGTCGAACAGGGCGGCGTATTCGGCACTGACAGCCTGCGCGAGCTCCGCTTGATGCGCGCGTTGCGGCGGGCCGGCCTGCCCGTCGCTCCGGTGCGTTGGTTCGAGCGCGACGCCTCGGTCGTCGGCGCACCCTTCTTCGTGATGGACCGTGTTCCGGGTCGGGGTGAGAACCCGGAGATCGGCTCCATCCGCGAGTGCGTTCGGCTGCTTCACCGCCAGCACGAGCTCGACTGGCAAGGCGCCGGCCTTGCCTTCCTGGGGCCGCCGGCGACGCCACGGGCCGCGACGCTGGGCCAGATCGAACACTGGGAGGCCATCTACCGCGACGCGCGCTTCCTGCCCGTGCCGCTCCTCGATGAGGCGGCGGTCTGGCTGCGTCGTCACGCTCCGCCCCCGCGGCGGATCGCCCTGGTGCACGGGGATCCCGGCCCCGGCAACTACATGTACGAAGGGGATCGCATACGCGCGATCACGGACTGGGAGTTCGCTCACCTCGGAGACCCCGACGAGGATTGGGTCTACATGGCGACGATCCGCGGCGCTGCGATGCCTCGCGACGAGTGGCAGGGGCTCTTCAAGACCGAGGTCGGCGTCGAAGTCTCCGACGAAGCCTGGTGCTTCTGGGAGGTCTTCAATCAGTTCAAGGGAGCCTGCGCGAACCTGACGGCCCTGCGTCTGTTCGCCGACGGCGTGAACCCCGCGCCGAACATGGCGGCGGTCGGCACCAGCATCCACCTGCTCCTTCAGAGCCGGATGGCGGAGCTCGTCGGGCAGGACTGAGGACGAAAGGGAAGGGAAGAGACATGGCCGGAGAAGCCGAGATCGAGATCGCCCGAAAGCTCTTTGCCGCGTGGAGCAGCGGCGACCCCGATGCACCGCGCGAATTCCTCACCGAGGATGCGGTGCTCCACGACATCGTCGCGGGGAGCGACAAGGTGGGCTGGCCGGAGATCCGCGAGTTCTTCGCCTTCGCGTTGAGCGTCTCGCCGGATCTGGTCCTGGCCCCCGACGCGTTCTGGCTCAACGACACGGGCGTCGCCCTTCGCTTCCACATGAGCGCCACGGTGAAGGGCGACATGTTCGGCCCCGACGCCCGGGGCAAGAAGTGGCACTCGGACGGCATGTCCACCCTCGAGTTCCGCGACGGCAAGGTGTGCCGCGAGGTGGACTACCACCACGGTGGCGCCGTGGCCCGCTCCCTCGGAATCGGCGGCTGACGGCGCGGCGCCGGTCTAGTCGGGCTCCTCGATGCCGGGGTAGGGCCCCGCGACCACGCACTCGAGCAGGCCGAGGCCCTTCTCTTCCGGGTCGTCGAGGTTCTCGAAGCGCGCAAACGTCTCCGCCCAGCTCCCGTGGCTCTGTGGGATCGGTTCGCCGTCGGGCCCCACGACCTTCGTCGGATGGGAGATGTCCCAGACCTCGCCTTCGATGTGGTCTTCGCCGCGGTAGATGCCGCGCCCGAGGCCGTCGTCGAAGCCTTTCCAGTAGCCACCGCCCTGCATGTAGAGGGGCCGGCTCACGACCTCCATGGCGAAGCGGTCGCTGCGCCCGTCGTAGCGTTCGAAGGCCACGACGGCGCGCTCGAGGCGGCGCCGACCGCCGTCGAACTCCGCCGACTCCACGACCGCGCGTTTGTAGGCTCGGCCCGGCCGGTCGCTCTCGAGCGGGTAGCCGATGTGGCTCTCGAAGAGGCTCATCTCGCCGTCGTTGCCGTGATGGAGCCAGTAGTAGATCGACCGCTTCGGGAGGCGAAACAGCGACCAATGCCGCATGCCGAAGGCCGGCTTCGAACTCGGGTGCCGGACGCCTCCGGGCGGGGCCACGAAGTGCCCGATCTTGCCGCCCGTCCCCGAATCGCCCCCGAGGCCCCACGAGTGGTCGCGTGCGCCCACCCACTCGGGCCCGACCTGGAACTCCCTCCCGGCGACCCGGATCGATCCGCTCACGTGACCGAGCTGCACGTAGTTCGATCGCTGGAATGCGATCCGGCCGTCGATGTACCCCGTCTTGCCCGGGGTCTCGTCCCAGGCGGGCGCTGCCGCCTCCCAGAGCATGTCGAACTCGATGCCATGGGGGTTCTCGCGGCAACCGAAGCGGAAGCTCCGCAGTCCCTCGATGATGTCCATCCAGAGCGGGCCGACGTCGAGCTCGTCGATCCGGGGGCGGAGGCGGCGGCTACAGCGCAGGTTGTACTGCCGGCCGTCGTCGAGGCTGAGGCAGGCGTAGCCGTCGGCCACGTTGGTGTTCTGGTAGAAGCGGATGGCCGTGATGAGGTTGACCTTGCCTTCGGGGTCGCCCACGCAGGTCCAGAAGCCGTCGCTCCAGTTCTGGCTGGCCGTGGCCACCGAGTCGAAGGTGTCGATCGTCTGGTGCAGGGGCCACTCGTCGAGCTTGGTCAGCTTTCTCGCCAACGCCTTGTCTCCTTCCGGTCGTGATCGCCGATACGACGGTGGGGTAGCGGCCGCTCAGTCGGAGCCGGGCCCAACGCCTCGATCATCTTCCACCGCAGCGCGCCCTTCGGGCTTGGCATTGTAGGGCAGGATCTGCACGGGGCTGGCGCTCGCGTCGCGCTGGGCCGCGATCCGTTCGCGAATCGCCGCGGGGCTCATGGAATCCGTGGCGAGCAGAAGGCCCGAGGGTGTGCCCGGGCCCACGCGAAGCGTTCGAACATCATTCACGCGAAGCGCTCGAACAGCTTTGCGAACGCCTCACTGCAGCGCAGCCAGGCGTCCTGGTCGCGTTGCGAGGGCTCGACCACCAGGTGCTGGGTGCCCATCTCGATGAACTGTTCCACGTCGCGCAGGATCTCGTCTGCGGGATCGTTGAGCGCATCCCAACGGGTCCGCATGGAGAGCGTG
>JAFDDA010000186.1 GCA_019311105.1 Deltaproteobacteria bacterium | reverse complement strand
TGACGGGCGGGAGTTCCGTGCACCAGCAACGCTCTGTGCCCAGGCGCGCGCCACAGCGGACTTCGGCGCCACATTCGGGGCAGCGGGGCGATCCGGCCTCGGGGTTCGGTGTTTGCGTGGCCATGGATTGAGGGTACGCGGGTGCCCGGCGGATGGAAACGGCGACGGGTAGACCGACCGCCGTATCCCTGGGTGCACCCTGGCCGTCTCCATGGGGAGGAGGAACTCATGGCCGGCAGCACCGTCCGCCGCATCGTCCCCGCCTCGCCCGAGGCCGTCTTCGCCACCTTCACCGAGCCCGACCAGATCCGCCAATGGCATGCGCCGGGGCCCGACTTCACGGTGCCGGTGGCCGAGTTCGATGCGCGGGTCGGAGGCCGGTTCCGGATCGCCATGCAGCCGCCCGACCGCGCCGAGCCCTACACGTTTGGCGGCGAGTGCCGCGAGGTGAAGCCGGGCGAGCGGCTCGTTTACACGAGCCGTTGGGAGCCGCCCGAAGACCCGGCGGAGAGCCGGGTCACGATCGACCTGCGCCGGGAGGGCGAGGGCACCGAGGTCGTCGTGGCACAGGACGGCCTCCCGGACGAAGAATCCGCCGAAGCGCACACGCAGGGCTGGACCGGCTCTCTCGAAGAGCTGAACCGCTTCTTTGCCTGAGGGGACGCCGTGAACTCGAGATCCGCAGAAGCCCAGAGCGGCGAGGTGACCCTGCTCGTCGGCACGCGCAAGGGCGGATCCGGCCTCCCATGCGAATCTTCGTGAATCAGGAGCGCATCGCAGGGATCGACCAGGCACTCGCGCCCCGCGATCGGGTACAGATCCTTCAGGCCCTGTCCGGCGGATGAGGCCCTACGGGAGCCGAAGCCCGGCGAAGCCTTCTGCACCGACACCGACACGGCCCGGGAAGTAGCGGCGCGCGACCTCCACCACCTCGTCGCGGTAGGCGAGTTCACTCGAACCTGTGTGCACGCTCTCCATGGCCGCCGGGAGCGGGGTGCGAAGCGTGCGCGCACCCTGTTTCGACCCGTCGCCCCCGATGAAGTGGTCGATCACCAGCGCATCGCACGAGCGCGCGAGGCGCGCGAAGAAGGCATCGGGGTCGACGATGGGGAGCAGCGGCGCGAGGGTCACCACCACGTGGAGCCCAGCGGCGCGCAGGGTCGCCGCCGCCTCGATGCGCCGCCCCACCGGGACCGCCGGCGGCGGCAAGCCTGGCAGCGAATCGCGGTCGCTCTCGATCGAGATGTGAACGCGCAGGTCGCAACGCGAGGCGAGGAGGACGAGGGCGTCTCGATGGTCGAGCATGGCGTCGCTGTGGGTCTGCACGATGAGCGTGTCGGGCGGCTGGTCCGCCATGGCGGCGAGGACGCCGCGCGTCACGCCAAAGCGGGCCTCGTGCGGCAGGAACGGGTCGGTCGCGCTCGACAGGAAGATCGCGAAGCGGCCCCGGTGCTTGCGGGCCCAGACCCGCTCGCGCGGCGCGTGCGCGCGATAGGACTCCGCGGCATTGCGCCGAACCTCGAGGAAGCCTCCCCACTCGCGGCCTGCGGTCACCCACGGGTTGTGTCGGACGTAGCAGCCGACCCCACAGAGCGAGCGGCCGAAACTGCAGCCCCGGTAGGGTTGGAGGGAGTGGGAGCAGACGTCGTTCAAGTAGCCCGAGGCGCGCGTCAGGACGTTCGCGACCTCGACGACTTCGACCTTCATGCCATCGGTCGCGAGCTCACCCGTCGTCCCCGAGCAGGAGGCCCAGGCTGATGCGATCCTCGACCTCGAAGCCGAGCGATTCGTAGAAGGCGACCACACCCGGGTTGTCGCCTCGAACCTGGAGATTCAGCTTCGGCACGCCGCGTTCGCGCAGCCGAGCCGCCGCGTCGAGCACGAGCGTCCGCCCGATGCCGCGACCCCGATGGTCGGGTGAGACCGCGACGAGGTGGACCCAGCCGCGGTGGCCATCATCGCCCGCGATCGTGGTGCCAACGACGTCCCCGGCCAGCTCAGCCACGAGAAAGAGCTCGGGTTGGACCTTCCGCTTCTGCTCGATCACCCGATCGGCCGCGTTGCGTGCGGCGGGATAGCCGAAGACCCGATTCCAGAGTTCGGTGACCGTGGGTTCGTCGGCGTCGCGGAAGGCGCGAACGACGAGCCCGGTGGTTTCGGTCACCGCTCAGCCCGAACAGTCATCGCGCGTCGCGGGCAAGGCGAACCCCGCTCCACTGCCAACGCGCGTCCGGGAAGAAGAAGTTCCGATAGCTCGCGCGAATGTGAGACTCGGGCGTCACACAGGAACCCCCGCGCAGCACGACCTGGTTCGCCATGAACTTGCCGTTGTACTCGCCGAGAGCACCCGGCGGCGGCGAAAAGCCCGGGTAGGGCACGTAGGGGGACGCCGTCCATTCCCAGCAATCCCCGAAGAGCTGCGTCGGCGCGCCGTTCGGTTCGGGTGCGCCGATGGGCGCCAATGCGCCGCTCTCCACGAAGTTGCCCTCGCACGGGGAGGCGGCGGCCACCACCTCCCACTCGGCCTCGGTCGGCAGCCTGGCGCCGGCCCAACGCGCATAGGCGTCGGCCTCGTAGAAACTCACATGACAGACGGGCTCATCGGGGTGGACGGCTCGCTGCCCGGCGAGGCCGAGCTGTTCCCAGTCACCGTCGCACGACGCCCAGTGAAGCGGCGCGTTCCATCCCTCGGCCTGGAGCTTCGCCCAGCCGTCCGAGAGCCAGAACTCGGGCCGCTCGTATCCACCATCCGCCATGAAGGCCTGGTACTCACCGTTGGTGACGAGACGCGAGGCCAGCTCGAAGGGCACCAGGTGCACCGCGTGCCGCGGGCCCTCGTTGTCGAAGGCAAAGCCCGGCCCCGCGTGGCCGACCTCGACGAGGCCACCCGGGTGGCCGTGCCAGCGCAGCGGAGTCGGCTTGGCGTCGGCTCGCGGCCCGGCCGGGCGGTAGGCGGGCCGCAGCGGGTTGCGCGAGAACAGATGCAACACGTCCGTGAGGATCAACTCCTGATGTTGCTGCTCGTGGTGGATCCCGATCTCCACGATCTCCCTCATCGCCGTCGAGAGGGCGCCGGCGTCGAGAAGCGTCGCGACCCGCTCGCTCACGTGCTGGCGATAGGCGTGCACCTCGTCGAGTGCCGGCCGGGTCAACATGCCGCGCTCGGGGCGCGCGTGTTGGGCGCCGACCCCGTTGTAGTAGGAATTGAAGATCACCCGGAAGTCGGGATGGAAGGGCTCGTAGCCCTCGATCTCGTGTTCGAGCACGAAGGTCTCGAAGAGCCAACTCGTGTGGGCGAGGTGCCACTTCACCGGGCTGGCGTCGGTCATCGACTGCGCGGCGCAATCCTCGGGCGAGAGCGGGGCGGCAAGGGCTTCGCTCGCCGAACGAACCTTGCGAAAACGCTCGGGCTGGGTGCCGACAGGGCTAGTCGAGTTCCCGACAGGGGTCATGGAGTTCCTCGCTCGGGCACGGCAATGGATGCTAACCCGCGCGTTCCCGGGCACCAAGCATTGCCCGCCTTCGCCCGGTTTCTGCGTGCTCTCACCAACCCTCGGTTCCGGGCTCGCCCTTGAAGGGCCCGACGATCTCGGCGGTCACCCACCCGCCGTAGAAGTCTCCGGCTTGCGGTCGCACGCGTTCATCACCGAGGTAGCAAGCATCGACCCTTCCCGGATAGAAGGCGAGGTGACCGCGAAGCGAGTCGAAGCCCGTGTCGGGTTGCGGGTAGCTCCACGCCACGTCGGCGACACGGCGATCGCCGACGCAGACGTTCCAGTAGTGGGCGACGCCCTTCCACTCGCAGCCCGAGCGACGTGCGGACGGCGAGAGCCACTCCGAGCAGGTGTCTGCGATGGGCACGTAGTAGACCGGCGGCGACGAGGTCTCGCACACCCGCAAAGCGCGCTCGCTTGCCGCCAGCACCTCGCCTGCGAGCTCGATGCGAACGGGACGGCGACTGGCCTCCACGCGCGGCGGGCGGGGGTAGTCCCAAACCGATTCCTGACCGGGCCCGGGCGGAACGATCTCGGCGGGACGGCCGCGCACCAGGTTTCGCCAGTAGCGCTTCGGGTCTTCGTTCATGTCAGTCGAGGAGCGCGAGTAGATCCTCGGGCGGTCGGCCGACGCGAGCCCGAGCGCCCGAGATCAGGATCGGCCGCTCCATCAGAGTCGGCTCGGCGGCCACGGCGTCGAGGAGCGCGTTCGCGTCGGACGAAGCGTCGAGGCCTGCCGCCGCGAAGGCCGCTTCCTTGCGCCGCACCCATTCGTCGATGGGCCTGCCCAGGCGTTCGGCCACGTCTTCGAGCTCCGCGCGAGAGAGGGGCGCATCGAGGTAGAGACGCTCCTCGAAGGCCACGCCGCGTTCTTCCAGCAGCGCCTTCGCTTGCCGGCTCTTCGAGCAGCGTGGGTTGTGAAGCAGGACGAATCCTTCGCGGGCCAGTGTCACGGGGCGGTCTCCTACCAGGGAAGGTGGTCGAGGTCGAGGTTTCCGCCGGAGAGTATCACCCCGACCCGCTCGAGCCCGTCGAGGGCGCGGAAGCGTTCCGACAGAACGGCCGCCACGGCGACGGCTGCGCTCGGCTCGATCAGCAGCTTCGCGCGCTCCCAGCAAAGGCGCATGGCCGCAACCGTGTCGGCGTCGTCCACCGTGAACACGTTTTCGACGAGGTCGCGGATCGGCGGCCAGGTGTGCTCCCCGAGGCCCGCGAGCAGGCCATCTGCAATCGTGTCCGACGGCTCCGGTGCCACGAGCGTCCCGCTCGCGTGGGATTGCGCGGCGTCGTCTGCGGTCGTCGGTTCCGCACCGAAGACACGGACGTCGGGCGCTGCCTCGCGCACACAGAGCGCCGTGCCGGAGATCAGGCCGCCACCTCCGATCGGGACGATGATGGCGTCGAGACCGGGGGCCTGCTCGATCAGCTCGAGCGCCGCCGTCCCCTGCCCCGCCACGATGTCGGGATGGTCATAGGGTGGAATGAGCGTCGCACCGGTTTCGGCGACGAGCCGCGCAGCCTCGACGTCGCGCGCTTCGAGGCTCGGCTTGCACTCGACGAGTTCGGCGCCGTAACCGCGGATCGCATCCTTCTTCGAGCGCGTGGCGTCGGTCGGCCTGACCGTGATTCCCGGAGCTGTGGGTCACGACGCCATTCCGCGCCGCCTCGTCGGACAGTCGCGCCACGGCGTTCCAGGCGCCGCGGAACTTGAAGGCACCGACCTTCTGGAGGTGTTCACACTTGAAGAACAGGCTCCGGCCAGCTGCCGCATCGAGCGTGGCGCAGGTCTCGACCGGCGTGCGCCGCGCCACGCCAGAAAGCCGAACGGCGGCGGCCCGGATGTCCGCCAGGTCTGCGGCGTAGTGACTCATGCCCAGTTTGTACCGCGCCTCGCGACGAAGTGTATCCTTGGCCGCGCCATGACCGACGAGACACCCGACCCCAACACGATGCCGCCCATTGCGCGTGGGCCGCTTCGCTGGGTCTTGTTGACGCTGGGGTGGCTCTTCGTGGGGCTCGGCGTCGTGGGCGCCGTGTTGCCGATCCTTCCCACCACGCCCTTCCTGCTGCTCGCGGCCGCATGCTTCGCTCGCTCGTCGGAGCGCTTCTATCTCTGGCTGCTCGACAACCGGGTCTTCGGCCCGCTGATCCGGGACTGGCGTGCCCACCGGGCCATGCCCCGCAGCGCGAAGCGGGTCGCCATCGCTGCGATCGTCGTGTTCATCGGAAGCTCGACCGCGCTCTTCCTGGCCGATCCGTGGGCACGGGCCGCCATGGTCGCCACCGGTGTCACCCTGGTGACCTTTCTGCTTCGGATCCCGAGCCGCGAAGACGTGGCTGGCGATGACCCGGCGCCCGATCCGGACTTCTAGCCTTCGCCTTCGTCGAGAGACAGCCCGAAGTGGTGCGCTCGAATCTCCATGCGATGGCGCAGGTAGAAGCGATGGGCGGCGAAGCGCTGGACACCCGACTCGAGGTTCAGGGTCTTGCAGCCTTCGCGTCGCCCAAGGCTCTTCAGCCAATCGAGCAGCAGCTCGCCATGCCCCGAAGACCGGACGCCGGAGTCGGTCACCAGATCGTCCACGTGAAGGTGGACACCACGAAGCCGAGGCGGTAGCCCCAGGCCTGTTGGCGACGCACGCGTTCTAGCCATCCTTCGAAGGGCACGTGCGGTCGGAGTTGATGCAGGACGGGGTGGCACCGCTCGATGTCCTCGTCGCTCTCCGCTTCCCGTGCGATGGCACTCATGCATCGGCTCCTTCGCGCTCGTCGTCGCCGACGGGCCGTCGCATCACGACGCGTTTCTCCGGGTCAAGGCCGCCACGCGCCTCTTCGGCGACCTGTTCGACGAGTGCTGGGCTCCAGTCTTCCCGCGCCAGGACGCGAAAACCGATCCGCTGGTAGTAGGGCGCGTTCCAGGGGATCTTGCGAAACGTGGTCAGGGTGATTTCGCGGTGGCCGAGTTCGCGAGCCCGAGCCGCGCCGGCGTCGATCAGGCGCGCGCCGAGACCCTGGCGGCCGTGCTCGGGGTGAACGTCGACCTCTTCCAAGTGGAGTCCTGCGCCGAGGGGTTCGAAGAGTGCAAACGCCACCGGCGCGTCTGCCTCATCGGCAGCAACCCACAGCAGCCCTGCGGATTGCGCCTCCTCGAACCACTCGACGCTGCCGACATCGTCGATCCCAGAAAGGAAGTCGAAGTCTGCGAACTTTGCGCCAGCAGCGCGTTCGATCTCGGGCAGGCGGGAGCAATCCTCGGGGTGGGCCAGACGAATTGCGTAGAAGGGGACCGTGGGTCAATCCTTCCGATTGAGCAGGCCGCCGAGGCCCTTCTTCACGGCACCGCCCGCTGCCTTGCCGAGCTCGCCGGCCTCACCGAGCGTTTCGCCCGCCGCTTCGCCCACACCAACCGCGAGATCGCCGCCCACGCGGGTCACCTTACCGATCACCTCCACGGGCACACCGCCCAGGCGCGCCAGGCCGCCGGCGAGGTCACGCGTGATGAAGCCCGCGCCGCCGCCACTCTCGCGGACCACGGCGGCGAGCACGCCCCGCATCACCGTGCTCCACATCTGCGACACCAACATGCCGCCTTCGGTGTTCGAGCCGAGGTTCCGCAGGCGGATCTCGGGGATCAGGACTTCGAGCGTCTTGTCGGCGCCGGCGGGGCCGGCGAAACGAAGGTCTGCTTTCACGTCGCGGATCCGCACGTCGCGGATGACGAAACGTTTGCCCTGTTTGTCGGGCGGCGGCGGTGGGCCCTGCTGCATGTGGGCCAGGATCGTTCCGTAGTTGCTGCCCGTCGGGCTGCGCTCGAGCGAGAGATCGACGTCCTCGAGAATGAGTTCGGGCACTTCGACTTCCTCTTTCAGGAAATCCGACAGGCCAACGCCGAAGCGTCCATCGTCGATGGTGAAGAAGTGCTTCGCCTCCCAACCTTCCGGATTGCGTACGCGAAGATCCCCGAGCCCGACCTTGCCCGAGAGAAGACCGAGGCTCACGGAGCCGAGCGTCGTCTTCGTCCCGAAGGTCTCGGTCGCACCCTGCTCGAGGGCGTCCTTGGCCAGCGAATCCACGTAGAGAAACGGAAGGGTGACCAGCAAGATCACCACACCGGCTACGACCGCGAGACCTCTCGACAAGCGCTCTCCCCCTCGACGTTGCGCCGATCATAACGAAACGAAGCCCCGGAATGGGCGACCGTGATCGCGCTCACGGCCACCTCGCCGGGTGTCCCGGAGGCGTGGGGCTGTACAAAGTGCGTCTCGTGCTGCGCGCGCTCGAGCTCCCCTTCGAGTTCGTGCCCGTCGCCATCACGAGCGGCGAAAGCCGCACGCCGGAATTCCTCGCCATGAACCCGAACGGCAAGATCCCGACCTGCGAGGTCGAGCCGGGGCGCTTCCTGGCCGAGAGCCATGCGATCTGTCTCTACTTTGCCGACGGCACGCAGCTCGTCCCCAAGGCCCGCTTCGAACGTGCGCAAATGCTGCAGTGGATGGGCTTCGAGCAGTATTCCCTCGAACCCTTCATCGGCACGCTTCGCTACTGGCGCCGGTCACTCGGGCGCACGCCGGAGGAGATTGGCGAGGAGTACCGGACGAAGCTCGACGGCGGGCATCGTGCACTCGGGATCCTCGATCAGGCCCTGGCCCGCGAGCCCTTCCTCGTCGAGGGCCGCTTCGGCCTCGCGGACATTGCGCTCTACGCCTATACCCACGTAGCGGAGGAAGGTGACTTCGAGCTGTCGCGTTTTCCCGCGGTGTGCGCATGGCACGAACGCGTACGCGCAGAGCCCGGGCACATCCCCATCGATCACGCCTAGGAGACCGAAGATGAAACGCGCCCTGCCCCATTGGAGCCGCCGGCTCACTGCTCCCCTCGCGCTTTGTGTTCTGGTCGTCGCCGCGACGCCTCTGCCCGGTTGTGCCGGCAAGCGCCAGACCGAAACCACCACGGAGACGATCGAATACCCCGCTGGCACGACGCTGCCCGACGGCCAGGTCGCCGAGCGCGACACCCAGGTCAAGGTCACCCGGGAGAGCACCACGGTGACCGAACGCGAGTCGGGCTGCGGCGGCGTGTTGGGCTGCACCGCGAAGGTCACCTGGGAGGTGATCAAGCTCCCGTTCCGCATCCTCGGCTTCCTCCTCGACATCATCATCTAGGAGACCGTTTGCCCCCCGGCCTCGTCGCACAACCCGGCTGGTCCCGCGAGCTGATGGCGGACTACTGGAAGCGACTCCCCGACTAATTCGCGGGTTGCCAAGCGGCGTCCGTTTCGAACCAGATGCGCATTGGAGACACCATGGCCGACGAGCCCACCCAAGACCCCAACGCCGACCCCAGCGACCGCCGCTGGATCCTGCTGCGAAACGTCCTGGTGTTCCAGGTGAAGCTGGCCATGGATGCGCTGCGCGACGTGGCGCTCTCGCCGCTCTCGCTCGGTGCCGCGCTGCTCGATCTGGCGACCGGGACCGACCGCGAGCCCCTCTACTTCGAGCAGGTGCTAGGCGTCGGCCGGCGCAGCGACGGTTGGATCAACCTCTTCGATCACGCGTCGAGCGACGACGCGGAGCAGCCGCCCGGCATCAACCGGCTCGTCGAGCGGATGGAATCGCTGGTGGTGGAGCAGTACGAACGCGGCGGCATGACCGCCCAGGCCAAGGATGCCATCGACCGCTCTCTCGACGCCATCGCCGCGGGCCGAAAGCCCGACCCGCCCGAGGAGATCGAGGCCTAGGCGAACGAGCGCTGGAAGAGCGCCTCGATGGCGGCCTCGCCGTTGGGCTCGAGGAAGCGGGTGCCGGTCCCGGCGAAGTGGGGGTGCGTGATCACGGGCGCTTCCTCCGTCGCCCATGCCTCGCCCGTCCAGTGGAACCACTCCCCCTTGTCCTGGTCGAAGACGTAGAGCGGCTTGTTGCAGAGCTTCGCAAACTCCGCGCCCCAGCCCGTCCCGCCCTTCACCGTGTCGTCGCGCAGGATGCGGCCCACCACGTAGATCTCCTGCCCCTGGTTCACCTGATGCCAGATGCTCTGGAGCACCTTGCGAAACAGCGGCGTGTCCTTGTACTGGCGGTGCATGAGCTTGCTGACGTAGGCGAGGCTGACGTCGCCCTCGCGCAGCTCTTCGTGGGTCAACACGCGAATGCCACGCGTGCGCGCGTCCTTGTGACCCTCGAACGTGAAGTTGACCTCGTCGATGCCCTGCCGCTCGGCGGCCGCGCCGAAGGCAGCCTCGGCGCCACCGGCGGCGCCGCTGAAGAGAACGCAATCTTCGGGATTCATGATGGTCTCTCCCCTGGCGCGTGGCTTCCCCGCCGCCTGTCGAGTGCTGGGGGCCCGGGGCGCGGAGTGCGCCGGGGGACGGCCGGACGATGCCTGATTTCGGGCCGCTTCGCCGCCCCCGCCCGATAGCGCCACGCTCGGAGCCAGGGGGCGTGACGAAAGCGGGTCGTGGGCATCGGAAACCGGCAACCCAGGAGGCAACATGCTCCAGACCCGCTCCGTCCACACCCCGGCGACCCGACGCGACGGGCTCCGCATCCTGGTCGCCCGGTTTCGGGGCCGCGGTCTGCCCGCCGACCGCTACGACGTCTGGATGCCGAGCCTCGGCCCGAGCGAACGCCTGCTGCGCTCCTTCCTCGATGGGAAGACCGATTGGCGGAGCTTCGCGAAGCGCTACCGCGAGCAACTGTTCGCGCCGGCCTCGATCGACGGCGAGAACAAGACGATCAAGAACCACGGCCAGAAGTCGACGCTGCGGCTCTTGAAGCATCTGTCCGAGGTCGGGAACGTGACGTTGCTCTGCCACTGCCACGAAGACGTGAAACAGTGCCACCGCCATCTTCTCGAAGCCGCCCTGCGAAGCAAGAGCCTCGCCGTCGGCTTCGTGGTGCTCGCGCGGCGCGCCGGGCGTGCCGAACTCGCCTGGATCGCGAGCGGCCTGTTCGCCGCCGGTGTGCTCTACCCCTTGATGGGATGGTCCACGCACGGCGTGGGCGGGATGCCGGTCGAATGGGGCGGCGTGGCGCTCTTCGGCATCCTCGCCGGCCTCGGGGTCGCGGTCTCGGCGTGGTTCCTGATGCTCGGCTGGGGCCTCCACGCGTTCTGGGATCTGCTCTTGCCCTGGGTCGCCGACACCGCCTACGTGCCCCCGTGGTACGCCGCCGCGTGTCTGGGCTTCGACCTCGTGGTGGCGGCGGCCATGGCGGTGCGCGCCTGGCGCGGCGCACCCGACCTCGCGGGCCCGGCTGGCGCGCACTGAGCAGACGTTGGAAGAGAAGCTCACTACCTCCGAACTCGCGGTCTATCTGGCCGAGGTCTTCCCGCAATCGACCGTAGAGGTCGAAGCCAGCGGTGCCGGCTTCGCGCGCGTTCGCCAGGCCGTCGGCGACGCGGAGCTCCGGCCCGGCGGCACGGTGTCGGGCCCGGTGATGATGGCGACCGCCGACACCGCGACCTATGCGGCGTTGCTGGCCTCGATCGGGCGCACCCCGTTGGCCGTGACCACGAACCTGACGATCCATTTCATGCGCAAACCCACCGCCGACCGCGATGTCGTGGCCGAGGCACGCCTGCTCAAGCTCGGTCGTCAGCTCGCGGTGGCCGAGGTGCGCATCACCTCGGAGGGCTCCGAGGCCCTGGTGGCCCACGCCACCGTGACCTACTCGATCCCGCCCCAGCCGGCCTGAGCCGGGCCCCGATTCAAGCCAGAACGTCTCCTGCCGATCCGTACAAGTGGGAGAACGCAATGGAATCGGTGCCGACGGGCTCGGCGCGCCCGGCGCCCACCAGGGCTTCGGAGCTGCGTCGGCTCGACATCCGTCAACGCTCGCTCGCGGCGCAGGTCACCTTCATGGTGGGTTCGGCCATCGTGTTGGTGTTCGGTGCGGGCGGGGTGGACGGAGCTCCGCACGATCTCCAGTTCCTCTTCCTTGCCTCCACCGGCCTCTTCTCGCTGGCCACGATCCATGTGGTGGACGACCTCATCTCGATCCTTCACACCGAATGCCCGCGCTGCGCGGGCCACTTCTTCGGCGTGGCACCGGAGCGGGTTCCCTCCCCCTTCCGACGACGATGCTGCGACTGCGGCATCCCTCTGGCCGACTCGACGGACGCCTCCTAGCCCTCACGCGACGGCAATCCGATAGCCTCCAGCCATGGTCGAGTTCCACGAGGTGAGCGAGCTGCCCGATGGGTTCGCACGGCTGCTCGACGTGAGCGTCGCCGAAGGCTTCAACATGCTCGAGCGCCTCGGACAGCGCTACGACGAAGGGCGCCGCTTCGACGGGCCCGGCGAGGGGCTCTTCGCCGCCCGGGAGGGCCGACATCTGCTCGGCGTGGCCGGCCTGTGCGTCGACCCGTACTTGGAGGCCCCGGATGTCGGCCGCGTCCGTCACGTCTACGTCGACCCCGAAGCCCGGCGCCGGGGCGTCGGGCGCGAACTCGTGGGGCGCGTCGTCGAACGAAGCGCTGCGTCGTTCCGGCGCTTGCGACTGCGCACCCTGGAAGACCCCGCCGACCGTTTCTACCGAGCTCTCGGCTTCCAGATCACACACGAAGCCGACGCGACTCACGTACTCGAAACGACGGACCTCGCGCGCCGCTAGCCGCCCTCGGGCTTGCGCCAGCGCAGACGCTCTGCTGCGGGTGGGCGCTCTTCGTAGTGCTTCAGCTCGTCGTCGGGCACCTCGTACCAGGCGGCCGACTGCGAGAGGAAGATGTGTCGAAAGCCCCGACGCTCGGGGTCGCCGTCGAGACTCCCCGCCAGCAGGGCCACCCATGGCTGGCCCTCTCGGACCACGGGCACCGGCGAGCCGCACACGCGACAAAACGCCCGCCGAAGCGCCGGCGGCTCTCGAAGGAGCGGCGCTTCGTAGATCTCGACCTGGTCCTCACCTTGCAACCAGCGAAATCCGTCTGCCGCGACCGCCATCTCCGGCTGGAAGGCCGACCCCGAGGCGCGCTGGCAACGTTTGGCATGACAGAACTGGATCGGGGTGGCGCCGCCCTCGTAGGCAAAGCGCACGCCGCCGCACAGGCAACCTCCTTCGTTCATCGTTCGCCTCCTGCCCGTCGGGCTGAGATGCGGACCCGTCTTCCAGGTTAGCGAGGGGTGGTACGCTTCGGGATCGGAGGCTCCACGATGCGAATCATCCTGCTCGCGACACTCCTCGTCGCACCCCTCGCCCTCGGCTGCACCAAGAAGCCCGTCCTCTACCCGAACGCCACCTATCAGCGAATGGGCAAGACGATCGCCGAGAAGGACATCGACCTCTGCATCGACTACGCCGAGGAGATGGGCGCCCGGGGCAACCGCGCGGGCCAGGTTGCCGGCCAGACGGCGGGCGGCGCGGCGGTCGGCGGTGCCGCCGGGGCGGCGGCCGGCGCCG
>JAFDDA010000185.1 GCA_019311105.1 Deltaproteobacteria bacterium | reverse complement strand
ATCCCGGCGCGCGTGAACTTGCCGAGCAGGTAGTTCTCCTCGTTCGTGCACTTGGCCGAGGCGATGGTGGCGAACTCGCGGCCGGAGTAGCCCGATAGTCGCTCGGCGACCAGGCCCAGCGCCTCGTCCCAGCTCGCCTCTACGAAGCGGCCGTCGCGCTTGACGAGTGGTGTGGTCAGCCGATCGGGGTGGTTGATGTAACGGTGGCCGAAGCGTCCCTTCACGCAGAGGCTGCCCGCGCTCGCCGGGCTGTGGGGGACGCCGCGTGCGCTGACGACCTGGTCGCCCTTCACGCCCAGGTACAGGCCGCAGCCGACCCCGCAGTAGCCGCAGACTGTCTGGACTTCGCGCGAGGCCCGCCCGAAGCGCTTCGGCGAGAGCGCGCCGACGGGGCAACGCACGACGCACTCACCGCAGGACTCGCACACGGATTCGATGAAGGGCGAGCCGCCGAAGGGACTGATCTGGGAATCGAATCCACGTCGCGAGAAGTCGATGGCGTTGGCTCCCACGATCTCGTCGCAGGTACGCACGCAGATCCCGCACAGCACGCACTTGTTCGGATCGAAGGTGAAGAACGGGTTGGAGTCATCGACGGGTCGGTCCTGCTGCACTCGGCGCAGACGCGCCATGCGTTCGGGCGTCACGCCGACGTGGGCGGAGAGCGTCTGCAGCGTGCAGTCGCTGTTCGCCGTGCAGTCGTGGCACACGAGCGGGTGGTCGGTGAGCAGCAGCTCCGTCGCGTGGCGCCGGACGGAGTCGATCTGCGGCGTCGAGGTGGTGACTGCAATCCCTTCCGTGGCCGGCGTCATGCAGGAGGCCACCATGTGGCCCCCGACGTCGACCATGCACATGCGACACGCACCGGCCGGCTCCAGATCCGGGTGGTAGCACAGGTGTGGAATATAGACGTCGTTGGCGCGCGCCACCTCCATGATGGACATCCCGGCATCCGCCTCGACTTCCAGCCCGTCGATCACGAGCTTCGCTTTCTCCTGGGCCACCGTCACTCCCCTCCGCTGACTGCTCGCCCGACGTGCTCTAGGCTGCGCCGGCGCGCACTCATCTCGCCGTCGCCGAGGCAGCGGCCAAATCGCGCAGGGCCTGCTTGCCCGCCTCGGTCTCCAGGTCGCAGCGCAGGCAACGCCGCGCCTCCGCGACCGCCACCAGCTCGGGCAGGCGCAGGTCCACCTCCCGGTCGTTGTTCACGCGTTGCGCGGGAGGCAACACGGGTATGGGCGGCCGATCCGCGGTCTCGACCTCTTCCTCGGTGAGCACTGCGGCCGGTCGGTACGTGGACGGCCGCGTGAGCGCGTAGTCGCGCACCGGCTGCTCGCCGCGCAGGTACATGTCGATCATCGCCGCGGCGTGCTTGCCGGCGGACATGGCTTCGATGACGTTGTTCGCACCGGTGACCACGTCCCCACCCGCGAACACGCCGGGGACGGCAGTTTCGAAGGTGCCGGGGTGAACTTCGATAGTTCCCCAGCTCGAGGTCGCGATAGCGCTTTCGTGACCCAGAAAGTCGGGGTCGGGGTCCTCACCGATGGCGATGAGCAGGTTGTCGAGCTCGACGACGAACTCCGAACCGGGAACCGGTTCGGGGCGCCGCCTGCCGCTCGCGTCGAAATCACCGAGCTCCATCTTGCGACACTCCAGCCCCGTCACCCGCCCGTCGTAGGAGACAATGCGCACCGGCGCCGTGAGCAGCATCAGGTCGACACCCTCGTCCACCGCGGCGTCGACTTCCTCGTGGAAAGCGGGCATCTCGTCGTAGGTGCGCCGGTAGACGATGGTGACCTGCTCCACGCTCGGGCACCGGTTGGCCGAGCGCGCCGCGTCGACGGCGGAGTTCCCGCCCCCGATCACGCACACCCGGGCGCCCAAGCTCACATCGCGGTGCAGGTTCACGTCCCGAAGGAAATCAAGCGCGTGCGCGACCCCGGCCGCGTGCTCGCCCACGAGCCCCAGAGTGCGTGCCTTGTGGGCCCCGGTGGCTATGAACACGGCCTCGTGACGTACCTGCAGTGCTTCCAGGGAGACATCCTGTCCGACCCGCGTGCGGGTGCGGATCTCCACGCCGGCATTGACGATATTCTGGATGTCGGCATTGAGCGCCGCCCTGGGGATGCGGTACTCGGGCAGGTACAGCGAAAGCGCGCCACCGGGGATCTCTTCGGCCTCGTAGATGGTGACGGCGTAGCCCTCGCACGCCAGGCGGTACCCGGCCATCAGCCCGGCGGGGCCGGAGCCGACGATGCCTACGGAGGCGCCGCCGCCGGCTGGGCGCTTGGCCCGCGGGTAGACGCCCGCCTCGATGGCCCAATCCGTGGCGAAACGCTTGAGCGCCCGGATGGCGATGGGATTGCCCCATTTCCCCGCCTGGCACTTGGACTCGCAGGGATGGTGACACACGCGGGCGCAGACCGAGGGCAGGGGGTTGTCCTCGAGGATGTTGTCGAAGGCGTCGGCGAAGCGGCCCTCGGCGATGAGGGAGATGTAGACCTGCGCCTCGGTGTCGATGGGACAGGCGTGCTGGCATGGGCTGGAGATGATCTCCTTGCACACCACCGCGGGGCACTCCTTGCGATGGATGTGCGCCTCGTACTCTTCGCGGAAGTACTCTAGCGTGGTGAGCACGGGGTTGGGCGCCGTCTGGCCGAGGCCGCACAGCGAGCCCGCCTTCACGGCGTCGGCGAGGTCCTCTAGCAGCTCGATGTCCTCGGGTCGACCCCGCCCCGCACAGATATCCTCGAGGACGTCGAGCATCTGCTTAGTGCCGAGCCGGCACGGGACGCACTTGCCACAAGACTCGCGCTGCGTGAAGTCGAGGAAGTAGCGGGCGATGTCCACCATGCAGGTGTCCTCGTCCATTGCCACCATGCCGCCCGAGCCCATGATGGATCCGGCCTCGGCCAGGTGTTCGAAGTCCACCGGCATGTCCAGCATCCGGGCCGGAAGGCAGCCTCCGGAAGGTCCGCCCGTCTGCACCGCTTTGAGCGCCTTACCCCGGGGTACGCCGCCACCGATGTCCTGGACGATCGTGCGCAGCGTGGTGCCCATTGGCACCTCCACGAGGCCCGAGTTGGCGACGTGGCCCGTGAGCGCGAACACGGCCGTGCCGTGGGAGCGCTCCGTGCCCATGGCCGAGAACCAGTCGGCGCCGCGACTGATGATCACGGGTACCGTGGCTGCCGTCTTCACGTTGTTGATAGTGGTCGGCCGGCCCCAGAGGCCCGACTGGGCGGGGAAAGGCGGGCGGGGTCGAGGGCGTCCGGAGCGACCCTCGATGGACGCGAGCAGCGCCGTTTCCTCGCCGCACACGAAGGCCCCCGCACCCTCCATCACGTCCATCTCGAAGCTGAAGTCGGTGCCCAGGATCCGCTCGCCGAGGAAGCCGCGCGCCCGGGCCTGCTCGATGGCCTTGCGCACGTGGCTCACCGACAAAGGGTACTCGGCCCGCACGTAGAAGTAACCCTGGCTGGCGCCGATGGCGTAGGCGGCGATGAGCAGCCCCTCGAGAACGCTGTGCGGGTCCGCCTCGAGGATGCTGCGATCCATGAAGGCGCCGGGGTCCCCCTCGTCGGCGTTGCAGATCATGTACTTGGGCGAGCCCTGCGCCTGGTGGCAGAACTCCCACTTGAGACCCGTCGGGAACCCGGCGCCGCCACGCCCACGCAGGCCGGAACGCTTGATCTCCTCGATGACGTCCACGGGCGTCATTTCGGCGAGAACCCGACGAAGGGCCTCGTAGCCGCCCACGCCCAGGTACTCGTCGATGTCCTCCGGATCGATGTGTCCGCAATTGCGCAGGACCACGCGCTGCTGCAGAGCGTAGAAGGGGATGTCTTGGTAGCGACGGATGGGCTCGTGCGTACGCGGGTGACGGTAGAGCAGGTGCTCAACCGGCTCGTCGTCGAGGAACTGGGAACGCATCAGCTCGCCGGCATGCTCGGCCTTCATCTCCGAATAGAACACGCCCTGGGGCTCGGCGACGACGACGGGCCCGCGCTGGCAGAAGCCGTGGCAACCGGTCGCCTTGATCTCGACGTCGTCGAGCCCGTCCAGCGCCACGCGCTCGATTGCGCTCCGGACCTCCAGGGAGCCCGACGACACGCAGCCCGTCCCCTGACAGATGATTAGTGTCCGCTTGCCGTCGTGGTCGTTCATGTCGCTTATCGCCGGCTGCGCATGGGACGTACCACGCACCTGCCGATCGGGCTCAGTCCTCGGCCAGGGGCTCGGTCCGGCCGAGCACCTTGCTCACCTTCTTGGCCGTGAGGTGACCATGGTTCTCCTTGTTCACGACCATGTTCGGCGCTAGGCCACAGGCCCCGATGCACGCCACCGTCTCCAGCGAGTAGGCCCGGTCCGGCGTCGTCTCGTCCTCCTGGATGCCGAGTAGCTTCTGGATCTCGAGAATCACGCGCGGGGCCCCGCGCACGTGACAGGCGGTGCCCCGGCACACCTGTATGTGCCGCTTGCCAACCGGCGAGAAGCGAAACTGCGCGTAGAAGGTGGCCACCGCGTACACCCGGCTCTCTGGCACACGGGCGTGGCGCGCGATCCGGCGCATGGCGTCCTCGGACAGGAAGCCTTCCCTCTCCTGGACGGCCTGCAGGAGCGGAATCAGCTCATGCGGTCTGCCCTCGAAAGCGGACAGGATCTCTTCGACTGAATCGCCCACGACTATGCTCCTTGCGCTGCGACACCGATGGGCGTCACGATGCCCACCACCGGGCGCGACCGGCGGGTAGGCCACTCCGACAACGATGAGGTGTTCGTGTGCCCAGAGGCTGCCTCCCATGAGAGGCAGCACGAGGTCCCATCATAACGGAATGTCGCATGTGTCGCTCATCCTCGCGTGCGCCGAGATCGCCCGGTTCTTCAATGGCCCTGAGAGCTTCACGCCGGATGCGACTGTGCTGACGCCTCGAGTTGTAATACACACGACTGATGCCCAGACGTCGGCGTTTGCGGTTTGCCTGGTTTGGTACGCCGTGTCGCCGGGCGGTGTCCGGGTTGCGATATTGTGGGCTCTCGAGTTTCCTTTGGCACGGAATCCCACATTGACCGCGACTACCAAAGAGCGGGATACTCCCGAGCATGTTGTCGGGTTTCGTAACCTTCCGTAAGGGAAACTTGATGAGCTGCTTTGTATCGAACCCCGTTGACTTTTCCGCGGAGTGCGCGCGGGAAAACGGACAATGCGTGGTCGTTAGAGAAAACTTTCTCTTCCTCGACGACGGAAGAGAATCTGCTGCTATCGCCCGCCTGCAAGAGAAATGCGCGCATGTCGTGATCATTC
>JAFDDA010000024.1 GCA_019311105.1 Deltaproteobacteria bacterium | reverse complement strand
AAGCTCGACCGGCCGCCGTTCAAGGTGCTCGGCAACCGCGCGCTGCTCGAGATCGCCGGGCGAATGCCCGAAACCGAAGAAGAACTCGGCCGCATCAAGGGCGTCACGGATCTGATCCTGCGGCGCTTCGGGCGCGAGCTGATGGCGGCGGTCGACAAGGGCGTGAAGAAGAGCCACGGGCCGATCCCCAAGACCGAAGGGGGCTCGCGCCGGCGCATGGACCGCCGGACCGAGCGGCGCGTCGCCGTGCTGAAGCGCTGGCGCACGGAGCAGTCGACGGCGCTCGCCATGGACCCGGGCGTCTTTGCGCCGAACTCGACCCTCGAGGCGATCGCCTGGAAGAACCCCGAGCGCGCCGACGAGCTGACCGAACTCCCGGAGCTCAAAGGTTGGTTCGTGCGCGAGTTCGGGACCGAGGCCGTCGCCGCGCTGCATGCGGGCGACAGCGAGCCCAAGACCGCCGGCGGAAAGAGCTAGCCGCGATCCCGACCCGAGAGAAACCTCCGCGGGCTTGCGAGTGCCAGAACGCAAAGACCCCCGGAGAACTTCTCCGGGGGTCCATGCGATTCGGTGCTGCGGTTGCTTCGGAAAGGCGGGGTGCCGTTCTGGGGGAAGGCGCCTTGATTATCTTTTCCGAAACCTCCGTCGCGATGAGTTTCCCGATAAGCGCGCCCACGTCATCGGGAAGCCCTAAACCGGATCGCACTCGGTCTCTCACTAGAGCAGGGACCGTGCCAACTGGGTCGATCCGGCGAAGTGGTTGGAATCGTGGAGGTTCTTCGGATTCGGCGTCCGGTCAGCCCGCCGCGAAAGGTGGCAGCTCCAATGGGCTCCCTGGGGCGATCTCGGAGATTTCGTGATTTTCCTTCTAAAACGAGGACTTGAGGCGAAGCCTCGGGCGGCGGCGGTGCAGCCTCCGGGTGCGGTGGGCTGGGCCGGGTTCGCGATCCTTGCAGCCCTTGGGGGCCTGTTTACGGCCGTCCCGATGGCCCAAGGGGAGGCCGGCGTGGTGGTTCGCCGTGGCGCCCAGGCCGCCGGGGTGTCGGAACGAAGCTGTGCCTGGTTCGGCAACCGCGATGGCGACACCCTCTACTTTGGCGAAGCCGCCTTCTGGCCCTCCTATCGCGCCCACGAACGCGACCCGCGCGCGGACCTGCGAGCCACCGGGCCGCAGCAGATCGGCCGCATGGACCTCTCGACCGAGCGGCTGCTCGCACCCCTCGACGTCACGCGGCCCGGCGCACGCTCGGGCGTCTGGGACGTGCTCGCCCACCCGAACGGGCGCGTCTACTTCACGACCTTCTTCGAAACCTCGGGCTGGGTCGACCCGCGAACGGGGGCGCAGCGCCGCTTCGATGCCGTGGGCACGGGCCTTGCCGAGCTCGCCCTTGCGACCGGCGGCCAGATCGTCGGCGCCCGCTACGGCCGGCCAAGCCACCCGAATGGCAGCGTCGTGCGCTTCTCCGCAGACGGATTCGTGGTCGCGGAGGTCCCGCTCGCAGCGCCGGAAGGCCACCGCGTCGCCCCGAAGAGCGTCGCCTACGACCCGCGACGCGAAGAAACCTGGGTGCTCACGGACCTGCTCCCCGAGAAGGGCGACGGCGTCATCACCCATGACGCACGGGTGATCGACCGCTGGGGTCGGGAGCGTCTGCGTATGACGCACCCCGAGATCCAGTTCGTCCACTTCGAGCCAGATGGAACGGGCCACCTCGCCGAGCTCGATGGAGCGCAGCTCTCGCTCCGGACCCTCGCCCCGGGCGACGCGGAGGCTCCGCTCGAGCGCGGCCGGGTCGTCCCGCTCGACGCGGGCTTCCCGGCGGGGTTCGACTTCGTCCAGGACCTCCAGGTGGCCGACGACGGCCGGGTCGCCGCCACCCGCTGGAGTGGGTGGGTCCACGTCGTCGGGCGGGCCGGCGAGGCACGGGCGGTGCGGATGCCGCAACTCGACGACGAGGGGCTCTACTACACGGGGGTCCTGCGCGGCGAACGGCTCTGCGCCACGTATTGCTCGGGCCGCACCGTGGCCTGCCGCGACGCCGCACCCGCAGACTGAGCCGACGCTGGCTGCCGACTCCGGGGATCGGACGGTGTACAGTGCCCGCGTGTACGAGGCACGGCGAACGCGGATCCTCGCGGCCATGGGGGAGGGCTCCGTGGCGCTCTTTCTGGGCGCCCGGCCGGCGACGCGCTCTGCCGACACCCACTACCCGTTCCGGCAGGACAGCGACTTCCACTATGTGACCGGGTTCGACCACCCGTGTGCGGCGGCGGTGCTGCGCAAGCTGCCGGGCGACGATCAGCCCCAGTACACGCTCTTCGTCGAGCCGCGCGACCGCGCCATGGAGACCTGGACGGGGTATCGGCCGGGGGTCGAGGGTGCGGTCTCGGACCACGGCGCCGACGCAGCCCACTCGGCCAGCGAACTGATCGAGCGCATCCCCGAGCTGCTCCAGGGCGCGGAACGCGTCTATCACGTACTCGGGCGCGACGCCGCGCTCGACGCGAAGCTCGTCTCCACCGTGGACGAGATGCGGTTGCGCTCGCGGACCGGCGTCATGCCGCCCTCCGAGATCGTCGACCCACGCTCGATCGTCCACGAGATGCGGCTGATGAAGGAGCCGGCCGAGCTCGACCTGATGCGGCGCGCCGCGTCCATTACCGCGGAAGCGCACCAGGCGGGTGCACGCCTGATCCAATCGGGCCACTACGAATACGAGGTCGAGGCGGCCATCAACTACACGTTCCGACGGTGCGGCGCGGTCGGCCCGGCGTACGAAACGATCGTGGGCGGCGGACGCAACGCCACCGTGCTCCACTACGTCACCAACGGCGACAAACTGCGCGAGAGCGACCTCGTCGTGGTCGATGGGGGTTGCGAACTCGACGGGTATGCCTCGGACGTGACGCGCACCTATCCGGTGGGTGGGCGCTACGAGGGCCCGATGAAGGCTCTGTACGAAGTCGTTCTCGCCGCACAGGAGGCGTCGCTCGCGGAGTCGCAGCCCGGCGCCACGCTCGATGCGGTGCACGAGGCGTCCGTGCGAACCCTGGTCGAGGGCCTGCTGGAGCTCGGTATTCTCGAGGGCAAACGCGACGACCTGATCGAGAAGCAGGCCTATTCGCCCTACTACATGCATCGCACCAGCCACTGGCTCGGCCTCGATGTGCATGACGTCGGCAGCTACGCCGTCGACGGCAAGCCGCGCGCGCTCGAGCCGGGGATGGTCTTCACCGTCGAGCCCGGCCTCTACATCGCGCCGGGCGCCGAGACGGACGAACGCTTCCGCGGCATCGGCGTGCGCATCGAAGACGATGTCATCGTCACCGAGGACGGCCACGAGAACCTGACAGCGGGCATCCCGAAACGCCCGGCCGACATCGAAGCCTGGATGAACGACTGACACCACCCGCTCTCCCCGAGCCCGGAGCCCCCATTGCCCGACATCGAGTCCCTCCTCAAGGAAACCCGCGTCTTCAAGCCCGGGAAGGCGTTCGCCAAGCAGGCGAACTGGAGCAAGAAGAACGTCCGCGAGCTGCGCAAGCTCGGCGCGAAGGACCCGGAGAAGTTCTGGGCCCGGATGGCGAAGAAGAACGTCACCTGGTTCAAGCCGTGGAAGAAGACCCTCGACTGGAAGCCGCCGTTCGCCAAGTGGTTCGTCGGCGCGAAGACCAACGTTTCCTACAACTGTCTCGACAGACACCTCGAAGGCAAGAACGCGTGGCGCAGCAACAAGGCCGCCATCATCTGGGAGGGCGAGCCCGGCGATCAGCGCGTGCTGACCTACTCGCAGCTCCACCGCGAGGTCTGCAAGTTCGCGAACGTGCTCAAGGGGCTCGGCGTCACGAAGGGCGACCGCGTGGCGCTCTACATGCCGATGGTTCCGGAGCTGGCCATCGCCATGCTGGCGTGCACCCGGATCGGCGCGCCCCACAGCATCGTCTTCGGTGGCTTCTCGTCCGAATCGCTGCGCGACCGCATCAACGACGCTGGCGCGAAGCTCGTGGTCACCGCCGACGGCGGCTACCGGCGCGGCGAACCGCTTCCGCTGAAGCCCGCCGTGGACGAGGCCATCACGGGCTGCAAGAGCGTCGAGAACGTCGTCGTGGTGCGGCGCTGCGAAAACGACGTGAAGTGGAAGAAGGGGCGCGACCACTGGTGGCACGACCTCATGGCCGAGGCCAGTGCCGACTGCCCGGCGGCGAAGCTCGACTCCGAGCACCCGCTCTTCATCCTCTACACGAGCGGCACGACCGGGAAGCCGAAGGGCATCCTCCACACCACCGGCGGCTACCTCACCCACGTCACGACCACTGCCAAAGCGGTCTTTGACCTGAAGGACGAGGACGTCTATTGGTGCACGGCCGACATCGGTTGGATCACCGGCCACTCCTACGTGGTCTACGGGATCCTGGCGAACGGCGCGACGACGTTGATGTACGAAGGCGGGCCGACCACGCCGGGCCCCGATCGCTTCTGGGACATCATCGAACGCCACCGGGTGAGCATCTTCTACACGGCGCCGACGGCGATCCGCACGTTCATCCGCCTGGGCGACGAACACCCGCAGGGCCACGACCTCTCTTCACTGCGGCTGCTCGGCAGCGTCGGCGAGCCGATCAACCCCGAGGCGTGGATCTGGTATCACGAGGTGATCGGTGGCAAGCGCTGCCCGATCGTCGACACGTGGTGGCAGACCGAGACCGGTGGGATCATGATCACGCCGCTGCCCGGTGCGGTCGACACGAAACCGGGCTCCGCGACGCTGCCGTTCCCCGGCATCGCGGCCGAAGTCGTGGACGAGAAGGCCAAGAAGGTCAAAGCGCCCGACGGCGGCTTCCTCGCGCTCACCAAGCCTTGGCCCGGCATGCTGCGCGGCATCTGGGGCGACCCGAAGCGCTACGAAGAAACCTATTGGAGCAAATTCGGGAAGTTCTACTTCGCGGGCGACGGTGCCCACCGCGACAAGGACGGCAACTTCTGGATCATGGGCCGGATCGACGACGTGATGAACGTCTCGGGCCACCGGATCGGAACCATGGAGGTCGAGAGCGCGCTCGTCTCCCACAAAGACGTGGCCGAGGCCGCCGTGGTCGGGAGGCCCGATGAGATCACGGGCACTGCGGTCGTGGCCTTCGTATCGCCGCGTGCAGGCGTCGAAGCGGGCGACCCGCTCGTGAAGGAGCTGCGCGAGCACGTGGCCGGCGAGATCGGCGCCTTCGCCAAGCCTGCCGAGATCCGCTTCACCGACGCGCTCCCCAAGACACGCTCGGGCAAGATCATGCGCCGGCTGCTCCGCGACATCGCCAGCGGCAACGAAACCGTCGGCGACACCACCACCCTCGAAGACCTGAGCGTCCTCGCCAAACTAAGAGACGAAGGCTGACCCCTGTCGAAGGGGACGGTTCTATTTGATGACGAAACTGCCTGGGTTGTAGCGCTCTGGCTATTCCCGGGTTTCGACATCAAATAGAACCGTCCCCCTTCGACATCAAATAGAACCGTCCCCCTTCGACAGGGCTAGGCGGCGGGGGCTTCTACTTGTAGGGACGGGGTGGAGTCGACGGCGGCGGGGTTGCTGCCGACGCGGCCGAGCTTCCAGCCGTCGCTCTCTTTGTAGAGTTCGACCTGACCGGCGAGGTCGGGGGTGCCTTCTTCGAGCGGCGCGCCCAGCAGTTTCTCGGCGATCGTTCGAACGACACCCTTGTGGACGACCACGAGTGCGGTGCCGGCGCCACTGTCGAGCAGCCGGTCGAGGCCGGCCTCCACGCGCGCGCGGAAGTCGCCGCGCGGCTCGCCGTTCGGGAACTCGAAGCCCGCGGTCTTGTTCTGCCAATCCTCATAGAGGACGGGGTCACTGGCTTCGATCTCTTGCTTGGTCAGGCCTTCCCAGCGACCGAAGTCGATCTCGCGGAAGTCCGCCTCCACCCGGACGGCGTCGGTGTGGCCGGCGATCTGGGCTGCCCGCCAGGAGCGTTGCAACGGGCTCGCAATCACGCGGTCGAAGCGGGTGGGGCCGAACGAGGCGGCCACCGCGCGCATCTGGGCCTCGCCCTCGGCCGAAAGCGCGACATCGCCCGCGCCGTGAAACCGCGTGCTGGATTCGCCCTCGGTTTCTCCATGACGAACCAGAACGATGCGGCGAAGACGGGACATGAGACCTCCGGAAGGCTGGGACGGCGGGAGAATCGGTGAGGCCGGGCCGTCCGTCAATCCTCTCGCCGCGGTCCGGCGCCCGCCCGGCACTGCTAGACTGAGGCCTCGACGGGGATCCGGGGGGTTTCGTGACCGTCACTGCGCGTCTGCTCATCATCCTGGCCGTTCTGGCGGCCGGGACGGCCGCCTTGGGCCTCGTCCGCTGCGAGGGCGACGCCCCGCTGGTCGTCATCGACGGCCCGATCTGGATTGGCAAGGAGGCCCGCGAGGTCACCTTCAGTGCCGAGGATCCGGGCTCTGGCCTGCGCCACGTCCAGGTCTTCCTCGACACCGCCGAGGGCTCGCGATCGCTACTCGAGACGCGCGCCGAGGCGGGCTGGCTGCTCGGCACCGCCGACTCCGACGACCCGGAGTGGCGCTTCCAGCTCTCCGGACGCGGCCTGCCCGACGGCGAGGCGACCCTCCGCGTCAGCGCCACCGACTGGTCCTGGGCCCACGGGCTCGAGGGCAACACCACCGAGGCGTCGGTGCCCGTGTTGATCGACACGAAACCGCCGCGCATCAGCATCGAGAGCGGGCTGACCTACGTGAAGCGAGCCGGCTCGGCCGCGGTCACCTACCGGCTCGATGGCCCCGCCGCACTCGACGGCGTCCGCGTGGGCGACCGCTTCTTCCGGGGCTTCCCCGCAGCCGAAACGGGCAAGCGGCGGATCGCGGTGTTCGCCGTGCCGCGCGACCTCGAGGGCAGCCCGAAGATCAGCGTCGTCGCCACCGACCTCGCGGGCAACGCCGCCTCGCGCAGTTGGGCGACACAATTCCAGGATCGCGAGTTCGCCCAGGTTCCGATCCAGCTCCCGGAACGCTTCTTCGAGAACACGGTCCCGGAACTCGCCGCCGATCTCGGCATCGACGAGTCCGACGTGGTTGCGACCTTCCGAGCCATCAACGAAGGCGTCCGCGCGAGCAACGAAGAAACCATCAGCGGGGTCACACGTATGGCCGACGAGCCGCGCCACTTCGTCGGCGGCTTCCTGCAGATGCGCAACTCCCTGGTGACGAGCCGCTTCGCCGAAGCGCGCAGCTATCTCTACGGCGGCACGGAGGTCTCGCGCGCAACCCACTTCGGCTACGACCTCGCGGCGACCGCCCGGGCGCCGGTCGAGGCGTCGAACGCCGGCCGCGTCGTCTTCGCGCAAGAGCTCGGGATCTACGGACGCTGCGTGATCGTCGACCACGGCCTCGGCGTGACGTCGCTCTACGGGCACCTGTCGGAGATCGACGTTTCCGTGGGCGACATCGTCGGGCGCGGTCAGACGCTCGGGCGCTCGGGCGCCACGGGGCTCGCAGGCGGCGATCACCTCCATTTCGCGATTCTCGTGGGTGGCGTCTACGTCGACCCGCTCGAGTGGTGGGACGCGCGCTGGGTGCGCGACCGCGTGGAGGCGCGCGCGCGCGGAGCCACACCGTGAGCCCGGTCGAGCCCACCGGAGTCGGAGCGTGACCGTCCGGCTGCCCGTGCGAGCCGAACTCTCGGGCCGGCTCCTGCGTCGCTACAAGCGATTCTTGGCCGACGTCGCGTTCGAAGACGGAAGCGAAGTCACGGTGCACTGCCCGAACCCCGGAAGCATGCGCGGCTGTGCTGAGCCCGGCTCCGAGGTGCGCTGCTCCACCAGCGACAACCCGAAACGCAAACTCCGCCATACGCTCGAGATGATTCGCGTCGGGCGCACCTGGGTCGGCCTCCACACCCTCCACGCCAACGCCTTCGCTGCGCGCGTGCTCGAAGCCGGCGCCATCCCGGAACTCGCGGGGTACAGCGAGATCAAGCGTGAAGTCAAAGTCGCCGAGGGCACTCGGCTCGACTTCCGGTTGTCGGGCAGCGGACGCGAAGACGCCTTCGTCGAAGTGAAGAGCGTAACCCTGGCCGAGGGCCGCGTGGCACGCTTCCCGGATTCCGTATCGGAGCGCGGCCGCAGGCACTGCCAGACGCTGGCGCAGCTCCGTGCTGAGGGGAGCCGCGCGGTGCAGCTCTACATCGTCCAGCGCGGCGACTGCACCCAGGTGGAGCCGGCGGAGGACATCGACCCGCTCTACGCAGAGGCGTTGCGCGACGCGGCGCGGGCCGGGGTGGAGGTGCTGGCCGTCCGCGCGAAAGTGTCGCCGACCGGCATCTCACTCGACGGCCCGTTGCCGGTGAAGTTGTAGTGGCGAAGGCCGCGCAGGCGACCCCGGCGAAACCCGGGCGCAGCGGGAGCCCCACCGGTCGGGCGCGCGGCGCCTTGTTGCGCTGGTATCGCCGCGCAAGGCGCGACCTCCCCTGGCGCCACACGAACGACCCCTACCGCGTGTGGATCTCCGAAGCGATGCTGCAGCAGACGCGCGTCGAGACCGTGATCCCCTACTACCACCGCTTCCTCGATCGTTTCCCGGACGTGGCGGCACTTGCGGGTGCCGAACTCGACGACGTGCTCGGTGCCTGGCAGGGGCTCGGCTACTACTCGCGGGCGCGGAATCTCAAGCGCGCAGCGGAACACGTGGTCGAGTGCTGCGGGGGCGAGCTGCCCGACACGGCCGACGCCTTGCGCGAGCTGCCTGGCGTGGGCCGCTACACCGCGGGTGCGGTCGCTTCGATCGCCTTCGACCGACCGGAGCCCATCGTGGATGGGAACGTCGCACGTGTCCTGTCGCGACTCCACGGCCTGACCGAAGACCCGAAGAGTCGTGCGGGCCAGAAGCGGCTCTGGGAAGAAGCGGAGCGCCTCGTGCGCGGGCGCTCGCCCGGCGACTTGAATCAGGCCTTGATGGAACTCGGCGCAACGGTCTGCACACCGCGCTCGCCCGAATGCCCACGCTGCCCCGTGCGCGCCGATTGCGTGGCACTTCGCGGCGGCGACCCCGAGGCGTTGCCGGCAGGAGGCAAGCGGCCGAAGGTCCGCGACATCACCGCCGTCGCGGCCCTCGTCGAACGCCGCGGCCGTGTGCTCGCCGTGCGGCGGCCGGAGACCGGGTTGCTCGGCGGCCTCTGGGACCTGCCGGGTGGAGATCTCACGGCCAGCGAGGATCCCGATGCGGGCCTGGAGCGCACGCTGCGCGAACGCGTGGGCTTGGAGGTCGGTGCCGTCGAACCGATCGGCGCGGTCCGTCACGTGTTCACCCATCGCCGACTCTCGCTCCACGTGTACCGTTGCCGCGCCGATGCCGGCCGTGTTCGACTCGATGGCTTCGACTCCCACCGTTGGGTCACGGACAAGGCACTCGCGGCCCTGCCGGCTGGCAACCTGACGCGCAAGGCGCTCGCACTGGCCGAGGCCAAGGCGTCGTGAGCAACGCTGGCGATGACGACGGCCCCACGGATTTCCGTCGTGCGCTGAAGGACGTCAACCCGATGGACCGGCGTCCGCTCCGGCCCGAACCCGCGCCGAACATCGCGCCCAGGCGTCAGGGCGCGGGCCATGCCGACGACCCTCCGGCCTCGTTCGAGATCGAGCGGTGGGGAGAGCAGGTCGAAGGCCGCGCGCCGGGAATCGATACCCGGGTGCTCACGAAGCTGCGCGGCGCCGACCCGCCGCCGGAACGCACGATCGATCTTCACGGCATGGTGGCCGCCGCCGCGTCCCAGACCCTGCGGCGCGAGTTCGCGCGCGCCCTCGAAGCGGGCCTGCGCTGCGTCCTGGTCATCCATGGCCGGGGCCTCCATTCCGAAGGCGAGGCGGTGCTCAAGGAGGCGTTTCCGGGCTGGCTCGCCGAACCGCCCCACGGGCGACACGTCGCAGCCTTCACCACCGCTGCGCCCCGCGATGGCGGCCCCGGGGCCTGCTACGTGCTCCTCGGTCGAAAACGCTAAGGTCGCGGCATGTCGAGCAGCTTCGGACATCTCTTCCGAGTCCACTCCTTCGGGGAGTCCCACGGTGGTGCCGTCGGTGCCGTGGTGGACGGCTGTCCGCCGCGCCTGCCGCTCGCGGTCGAGGAGATCCAGCGCGACCTCGATCGGCGCCGGCCCGGGCAGAGCCGTCTCACCACACCGCGACAGGAAGCCGACCGCGCCGAGATCGTCTCGGGCCTCTTCGAAGGCCAGACGCTCGGCACGCCCATCGCCATCGTGGTCCACAACCAGGATGCACGCCCGTCGGCCTACGCCGACATGAAGGACGTCTATCGCCCGTCGCACGCCGACTACACCTACGAGGCCAAGTACGGCATCCGCAACTGGCAGGGTGGCGGCCGCGCCAGCGCACGCGAGACCATCGCACGCGTGGCCGGCGGCGCGATCGCACGCAAGCTGCTCGCACAGGCCGCGGGCATCGAAGTGCTGGCCTGGGTGTCACGCGTTCACGAGGTCGAAGCCAAGGTGGACGGCGCTCTCGTGAGCCTCGACCAGGTCGAAGCCAACGACGTTCGCTGCCCGGACGAAGACGCCGCCACCGAGATGATCGAGCGCATCGATGCCGCACGCGAGCGCGGCGACTCGCTCGGCGGCGTGGTCGAGTGTGTCGCGCGCGGCGTGCCGGCGGGGCTCGGAGCCCCGGCCTTCGACAAACTCGAAGCGGAGCTGGCCCGCGCCATGATGTCGCTCCCCGCCTCAAAGGGCTTCGAGATCGGCAGCGGATTCGCCGGGACGCGCATGACGGGCAGCGAACACAACGACCCGTTCGTCCCCGGAAGCGACGGCAAACCCCGCACCACGACGAACCGGTCCGGCGGCGTGCAGGGCGGCATCAGCAACGGCGAGGACGTCGTCCTCCGCGTGGCGTTCAAGCCGACCGCCACCATCCGCCAGGCTCAGCAGACCGTCGATCGCGACGGCAACGCGGTGACCCTCGAAGCCCAGGGTCGACACGACCCGTGCGTCCTGCCCCGTGCGGTCCCCATGGTCGAGGCCATGATGCTGCTCGTCCTGGCCGACCACTGGCTGCGCCAACGGGCAGTCGACGCGCTCTAGCCCTGCGAACGGAATCGAGACCCGCGCTCTAGCGATCCTCGAGGTAGGGTTCGACGCACTCTCGGTAGGCCGCCTCGCGGTCCCCGACGAGCCCGAGCCGCAACGCGCAGTCGAGCAGCGCAATTCGCTCGCTGCCGGGGCGGCGCGGTGCCTTCGGATGGATCGCGTCGCCATCGAGCCGGCCACACAGATGCAGGAACTGAGCCGCCGCATGTTTGTAGGCCGGGATCGGTGTGCGGAAGCCAACGTTACCCAGATGTTGGAGGCCGTCGTTCAGGCCGAGGAAGCCCGAGTCGCCCTCAGCCAGCATGCGATCGCGCTCTGCGAAACGATCGGGCGCAAAGGTTGCGAGGCCGAGCAAGTAGTCGCTCCCGTAGGCGACCATGTCGATGGCGAGGTCGTTGCCGGTGTAGACGCGGAACTCCGGGCGCGTACGGTCGCGTACGGCCAGGCGAGCGAGTTCGACCTCGCGCTCGAGCGACGAATGTTTGGCGCCGAGCAGTTCGGGGATCTCGATGATTCGCGCGAACGTCTCGTCGTCCCAGATCTCACCATGGGGTGCGAAGCGCGGCGAGAGCTCGAAGCCGACCGCGCCCGCCGCGGTGGCACCTGCGACTCGGGCGTAGAGGCCGGCCTTCGTCGCGGCGTCCATCCCGTGCATGGCGATGCACTGCACGAGCACCGGGGTCGCGCCGCACTGCTCGATCTCGGTGATCGAGCGTGCGTAGGCAGGCTCGGGGTCTGGCGATGCATCGGCGTAGGCGCCCGCATAGAAGCGCGAGCCGTCGCCGAGGGCGCGGCGGGTGGCGTCGAGGACGGCGCACCGCTGCTCGCGGCCGAGAAGATCCCCAAAACCCGTATCCATGTTGACGGCGCAGTCGAGGCCCGCGTCACGCGTGAGCACGACGTGACGCTCGAAGCCCTGCCAATCCACTTGCCCGTCGGCGTGGAAGGGCAGCAGCACCGCAGCGATGCCGTGGACCCGCCGGCGGCCGAGCCGCCGCCACGTCGTTTCGAGCGAACCCACCGTCGTCATGAGTCGCCTCGCTTGGCTTCTTCCAGGAGCACGCGCTCAGGCAGGTCGCGATAGAACGGGTCGAGCGGGTAGCAACCGGAGACCAGGCCGTTGCGTGGCGCGCTCGTGCAATCGCTGAACGTGCGGCAGACCTTTTTGCGAGCGAACGGCCGCCCGGCCAGGACGTCCGCCGGTAGCTCCGGGTACGAGAGCACCATCCGACCGAGGCCCACCGCATCGAACCAACCCTCGCGCACACACGCCTGGGCCACGTGAGGGACGAACTCCTGGAGGTAGCTCCATCCGCTCGAGACCACGGTGGCTTCGGGGACTGCCCGTTTCAAGTCGCGCGCGGCGCCGAGCAGGCGCGCCACACCCACGAGCGGATCTTCGGGCGGCGGGTAGCCGTCAGTCGGCGGGAAGAGCGCCGGGCGCTGGAGGTGCGGTGCGTAGTAGGGGCTCGACGCCGTGACGTTCACCCAGCCGACCCCGAGCTCGAGAAGGTCGCGCACGAACTCGGCCGTCTCGGAAAGGTCGATTTGCGAGGGGTCGTCGGGGTCGAGACCAAAGCCGTGCCGATAGGGAAGACCGTGAGGTTCCGGGGCGCCACGCCCGTCGGGCCCAGCGGCATGGGGCACATGGTCGAAGACCGAGAGGCGAACTCCGACGCGAAGGCCTGGCGCCGCCTCGCGAACGGCCGCGAGGATCGCTCGGGTGAGCGCACTGCGTTCCTCGAGCGTCTCGCCGCCGTAGCGACCGGGGCGGCCCCGCGCCGAAAGGAACTCGTGGAGCAGATAGCCGTGGCAGTGTTTCACGTCGACGAAGGCGACACCGAGCGCCGACGCGACCCGCGCCGACGCCGCAAAATCTTCGATGAGGCCGTCGAGTTCGTCGTCGCCCAGGACGGCCGCGTCGTCCGTGACCCCGACCCGACGATCCAACACAGGGTGTCGGTACGCCGTGCGCGGGCTCTGCTCGCCATCCGGGCGCGACCAACGCCCACTGTGGGTGAGCTGGAGCCCGAGCACCGGCAGCTCGCGCCCTTCGGCCACGGCGGCTTCGCGCAGCGCATCGCAGAGCGGCTCGATGCCCGCCGCGTTCTCCGGGTCGAGGATCAACTGGTTCGGGTTCGCGCGGCCGTCCTCGCGCACCGCCATCGCCTCGCCGCCCCAGATCCAACCCGCGCCGGAGCGACCGAAGTTTCGCCAGCGTCGCAGGGTGAGCTCCGTCGGCAGGCCGTCCACCGTGCCGTCCCAACCCTCCATGGGCTGGATCACAAAGCGGTTGGGCGCCACCAACCCGCCGCCGAGGTCGAGCGGCTCGGCCAGCGGTGAGTCGGGCGCGGAGAGAGGCTCGTCGTCGCACGGCAGTTCGAGTTCGAGTTCCGCAAGCCGCTCGCGAAACGCTTCGGCCGAACGCAGGGAGGCGACTCGCGGGTAGCGTTCGCTCACGGCGCGCCCACTTCTGCGAGCGTCCGCCGCAGCCACTCGACACCCGCCGCGATCTTGCCCTCGAGAGGCCGCTCGTCGAAGGCCACGAACTCGATGCCGTAGGGACCGCGGTAGCCCGCCTCCACGGCCGCGGCGAGAATCGCGCGATAGTCGAGCACGCCTGTCTCGAGGTCTCCGCCAAGGACGAGCGGCCCGCTCGGCACCGGGTTGGCGCGGTAGTTCTTGACATGGAAATAGCCGGAGCGCGGGATGAGCCGGCGCGCGTCGCCGGGTTGCTCGGCGACCTCCTTGGAAGGCAGCCCGTCGAGGGTTTGATAGTTCAACGTCACGTTCGCCCTGTCGACGGCGTCGAGCAGTGCCTCGCTGCGGTCGGCGCTGTCAGCGAGTGTCCCGCCATGACGTTCGACGACGACTTCGATCCCCTCACTCGCCGCGGCATCGCCCGCCGCGCGCAACATCGCCACGACGTCGTCAGGCGAACCGTCGACCCCGTCGGGGTGCCCGGCCCAGACCCGCAGGAGCTTGCTGCCGAGCATCGCGGCGCGCGCGACCTCACGCGCCGCATCGGCTTCGAACTCGGGCCCCGTGTAGGAGAGGTATGAGCCGTAGGCGGTGACTTCGATCCCCGACGCACGCACGCGTTCGCCGGCCTCGCGAACCTCGGATGCACCCGCTGCCGCTTCGAGGTGCGGGGCGCGTGCCGTCACCTCGATCCCGTCGGCACCGCAACGCGCCGCGAGCGCCGTGGCGTCGGCCAAGGAGCGGTCCATCGCGCAGATCGAGCACATTGCCACGGTGGACAAAGGGTCCTCCTGGTTCAGGCGACGCGATCCCAGTCTTCGCGCCGCACCTCGTGCTGGAGTGGTTCTCCACGCACAAAGCGTTCGATCTCGTCGAGAGCGAGGTCCAGCATGCGCCGCGTTTCGGTCCCTTGGCTGCCTGCGATATGGGGCGTCAGAAACACGTTGTCGAGGTCGTAGAGCGGCGAATCGGCGGGCAGGAGCTCGGGCTCGGTCGTATCGATCACCGCTTCGATCCGACCCGACACGAGCTCATCGGTCAGGGCCTCGTGATCCACCAGGGCCCCGCGCGCGGTGTTCACGAGGACGGCGCCGTCGTTCATCAAGCCGAGACGTCGCCGATCGATCATGTGACGTGTCGCCGGGAGCGACGGTGCATGCAGACTCACCACGTCGCTTCGGCCGAGAAGATCATCGAGCTCACACGGTTCGGCGCCGAGCCCGCGTGCTTCGGCCGCGTCGAGGTAGGGGTCGTAGACGAGGAGGTCCACGTCGAAGGCCTGCAGTCGATCGATCACCATCCGGCCGATGCGCGAGGCACCGACGATGCCGACCGTCTTCCCGTGGTTTCCGATCTCCGGGTACTCCTTCGACCAGAGACGAAAGCCCTTCACCTCGCGATAGAGCCGCTGTGCCCGAAACCCCTTCTTGTTGGCCATCACGATGGCGGCCACGGTGAACTCCGCCACCGGGATCGCGTTGGCGTATGCCGCGGAGGTGATGCGCACGCCGCGATCAAAGCAGGCGGGCTTCACGTGGTTCTTCACCGTGCCGGCCGCGTGGAAGGCGCCGCGCAGGTTCGGCACCCGATCGAGCGCCGCTTCGTCGAGGGGCGGACAGCCCCAACCCGTGAGCAGGATCTCGACGGTGTCGAGGTGAGGCAGCGCCCGCGGGTCGTCGAAGTTCGGGACGGGCTCGGGTTCGAGGACGCGGCACAGGCCGGCGAGCCGGGCTCGGTGGGCGTCGGTCACGAGCTGCCGGTTGAGGCCTTCGGCGTACACCAGCAGGACAGGGGGCTTTTCGCTCATGCCAGTGGGGGAGGTAGCACGATCCCTCGAGCGGCAGTAGCGCGCACCCGGGCTAGGGCAGCAACACCATGCCGGTGATCGCCGCTGCGCCGGCGCCGACCACGGCTGCCAGCGCGAGCCGGCCGTGCAGTGCCGCCGCATCGAGGCGACCTTGCTCCACCTGGCGCCCCCACACCGCCGTCGCAATGAACAGGGTGGCAACCGTCAGACCCAACACCGCGTGGAGCGTCCCGAAGGGTTCGCGGCTGCGCAGGAAGAACATCGAGACGGGCCCGCCGACGAAACCCAGCACCACCACCGGCACGGCGAACTTCGCCAGACGCACGTGCGCGCGCCGCAGGTCGGAGATCCGGCCGAAGCCACGCGCCCGGGCGCGGCGAACCTCGACGCCCGCCCGCATCGCGAGCAACGCCATCACGATGCCCCCCACCATCCAGAGCGGATGCAGATAGATGAGGGCGCGCCGGGTCTCGGGGTCCAGCTACTCGACCTTGTGGACAGCGTCGTCGGAGAGCTTGCCGAGCAGTGAATCGAGTGCACGTTGCAGATAGCCCGCGTCGCGCGACTCGAGGGTGAGCAGGACGTGGAAGCGCTCCTCACCGACCTTTGGATAGGAGCCGAGCATCAGTTCCGGGAACTCCTTCAGCAGATCGTGGAGATCCTCGGCGATGTCGCTCTCGCGGGGCCGCACGTAGACGCGCTTCAGCAGGAAGGGCACACCGCGGAAGCGCTCGCGGATCGATTCGAACTTCTTGCGGAGCAACTCCGGGATGCCGGGGAAGACGTAGACGTTCTCGACGACGATCACCGGAAACCACAGGTCGCCCGCGTCGATCAGGACCGAGCCGGCCGGGATGCGCGCCATCTTCTCCTGGCTCTCGTTGACGGTCCCGCCCTGGGCGCGCTCCATCCGGGAGACGATGCCGTCGTTCAGCTCGAGCGAGCGGTCGAAGGCCTTCGCGACCCCGTCGAGAGTCATGTCGTCGTGGGTGGGCCCGACGCCGCCTGACGTGAAGACGAAGTCGTAGGCCTCGTGCATGGCCTTCGTCTCGTTCGCGATCAGGTCGATGTCGTCGGGGATCACGAGCACGCGCTCGACGTCCACGCCGAGGCTTCGCAGCTCTCGACACAGATAGGGCGAGTTCGTGTCCACGACCTTGCCCGAGAGGATCTCGTTTCCGATGACCAGGATGCCCGCCGACGGCATGGGCCGAGGCTACCCGAGGGCTGGTGGCCCGGCCAATCGGCTCGGAATGCCCTGGTTGATCGGAACGGCGTCTCGCGTATGATGCCGAGCGTGCAGGTGGAAATCCGCTTTCAACCCTCCGGACGAACGGTCCGCGTGGCTCGGGGAACGACGCTCCTCGATGCGGCGCGCACGGCCGGGCTGCCGGCGGCACGTGCCTGCGGCGGCGACCTGCTTTGTGGCCGCTGCGCCTGCACGATCGCCGCGGAGGGCGCACCCGCGGCGAGCGAAGCCGAGGAACGGACCAAGCGACGCAACCGCGTCGACTCCGACAAGCGACTCGCCTGTGCCGTGCGCCTCGAGGCCGACCTCGAAGCGAGCGCTCCGGGCTGGTAGGCCGACCCCCAAGAATCACGAACGCGAGGAACCCATGAAGGACATCCGCATCGGCATCGGCTGCGGCGACAACGGCAGCGAGAGCGTGGACGAGCTCGTCGGGAAGGTGAAGGCCGCCGAGGCCGCCGGCTTCCAGGCCGCCTGGATCCCGAGCTTCTTCCAGTTCGATTGCCTGACCTGGGCGGCGCTCGCAGGCCGCGAGACCGAGCGCATCGAGATCGGCACCGCCGTGGCCGTGAGCCACTCGCGCCATCCCTACTACATGGCGCAGCAGGTCGCTTCGACGAACGCCGCCTGCGGGGGCCGCTTCATCTTCGGCGTCGGCCCGAGCCACCAGGTCGTGATCGAGAACATGCTCGGCCTGTCCTACGACAAGCCGGGCCGACATATTCGCGAGTATCTCGAAGTCATGAGCGCGCTCTCCGAGGAAGGCAAGGTCGGGTTCCAGGGCGACGTCTACCAGGTGAACGCGACACTCAAGGTCGCGGGCGGCACGCCCTTCACCACGGTGATCGGCGGCCTCGGCCCGATGATGCGCAAGCTCGCCGGCCGTCTTGCCCAGGGGAGCATCACCTGGATGACCGGGCCGAAGACGCTCGAGACCCGCATCGCGGCCGATGTCAGCGCCGCGGCCTCTGCGGCCGGCCGGCCTGCGCCGCGCATCGTGGGCGGCTTTCCGATCGTCCTGACGAATGAGGTCGAGTCCGCACGCACGCTCGCCGGCAAGCTCTTCGCCATGTACGGCACGCTCCCGTCCTACCGCGCGATGTTGGACGAAGAAGGCCTCGAGGGGCCGGGAGAAATCGCCATGATCGGCGACGAGAAGACGCTCGAGGCCGGCATCCAGCAGCTCGCCAGCGCAGGGGTCACGGACTTCAATGCCAACGTGATCCCCGACGGTGTCGATCGCGACGGCTCGATGCAGCGCACCCACGACTTCCTCGCCGACCTGGCGAAACGCTAGTCATGGCGAAGGACGACGATCTCGACTTCGAGACCCGCGCCATCCACGTCGGGCAGGGACCCGACCCGAGCACGGGTGCGACGATCACCCCTGTCTTCCAGACGGTGACCTACACCCAGGACGCCATCGGGAAGAACAAGGGCTACGAGTACTCGCGCGGCGGCAACCCGACGAAGGAAGCGCTGGAGGAGTGCCTCGCCTCGCTCGAGGGCGGGAGCCACGCCCTGGCCTACGGCTCCGGGATGGCCGCCATCGCCGGCGCCATGCAACTCGCGCGCGCCGGTGACCACGTCGTGGTGGCTGACGATCTCTACGGCGGAAGCTACCGACTCTTCACCCAGGTGCTCCCCGAGTACGGCGTCGAGTTCAGCTGGGTCGACGGCACGCGCCCGGAAGAGATCGAGAAGGCCTGCCGCCCGGAGACCAAGATCGTCTGGATCGAGAGCCCGACGAACCCGATGCTGCGCCTCGTCGACGTCGCCGCCTGCGCCGAGATCGCTCACCGCAACGACGCGCTGCTCGTGATCGACAACACGTTTGCCACGCCCTACTTGCAACGGCCGATCGAGCTCGGCGCCGATGTCGTCGTGCACTCGACCACGAAGTACGTGAGCGGCCACTCCGACGTGATCGGCGGCGCGGTGGTCGTGAATGACGCAGCGATCCACGAGACGCTCTTCTTCACGCGCAACGCGACGGGCGGCGTGGCCGGTCCGTGGGATGCGTGGCTGACACTGCGCGGCGCCAAGACCCTGGCTCTGCGGATGGAGAAGCATTGCGAGAATGCGCGCAGCGTGGCGGAGTTCCTCCTCGGGCGCAGCGAGGTCGAGCGCGTCCACTACCCCGGCCTGCCCGACCACCCGGGCCACGAGCTCGCCGCACGCCAGATGAGCGACTTCGGTGGCATCGTGACACTCGACCTCGTCGGTGGCGGCGATGCCGCGCGCCGCTTCGCCGAACACACGAAGCTCTTCTCTCTGGGCGAGAGCCTGGGCGGCGTCGAGTCGCTGGTCGGCTACCCCTGGACCATGAGCCACGGCGCCTTCCCCGCCGAGGAGAAGGAACGCAAGGGCATCACCGAGGCGACGGTGCGCCTCTCGGTGGGGATCGAAAGCGCGAGCGACCTCTGCGCCGATCTCGCCGCCGCGCTAGAAGCGTGAACTGGGCATGAAGCGCGCGGTCCTGCTCGTCGACCACGGCAGCCGTCGGGCCGAGGCGAACGAGCTGGTCGAGACCCTCGCGCGGGCGCTGCTCTCCCGAGTCGATCGCATCGTGAAGACCGCCCACCTCGAAGCGGCCGAGCCGAACATCGAGCAGGGCATCGACGCCTGCGTCGCCGAGGGCGCCGCCGAGATCACCGTCCTCCCGTGCTTCCTCGCACCGGGCCGCCACACGATCGAGGACGTCCCGGCCCAGGCCACGGCCGCCGCCGCGCGCCATCGCGGCGTGATCGTCCGGGTGGCCGAGCCCGTCGGCACCCACCCCCTGATGATCGAAATCCTGCGCGAACGCCTCGAGGAAACCGAGGGTGACTAGCGAACGCCTCGACGAAGCCGAAGGCGACTAGGGTAGACTGCCCACTCACCCGCCCGCCCCCCGAGAGCCCACGTGTCCACCGACCTGCGCACCCAGACGCGACTCGCGCTCGTCTGGTTTCTCTACATGGCAGGCTTCGGGCTCTACTTCCCGTACTGGAGCCTGTATCTCACCGAGAACGCCGGGCTCGGCGCGGGCGAGGCCGGCATCGTCATCGCCGCGCTTTCCTTGATGGGCATGGCGTCGCAACCCTTCTGGGGTCAGATCGCCGACCGCACCGGCTCGCGCACGCGCGTGCTCGCGGTGATCATTTTCGGCGCCGGCTCGGGCTTCCTGGCGCTGCACTTCGGGACGGGCTTCGGCGGGATGCTCGCGGCGAACGCCTTCTTCGCGGGCTTCCACACGGCGGTGATGCCGATGACCGTCGCGGTGAGCCTCGCGACCCTGCGCGACTCGAGCCACCACGCCTTCGGCATCGTCCGCAGCGCCGGCACCATCGGCTTCATCGCCATGGCCTGGGTCTTCCCGCGCGTGCTCGACGCCGTGCAGGAGCGCCAGGGTTGGGAGCCCGTGCCCGGCGGGCCGACCGAACCCGGGCTCGAGTGGATGTTCGTCGTTTCCGCGGTGATGTCCGTTTCCGCCGCGCTGATGGCGCTCACGCTGCCGCGCGCGGGCGCAGTCTCGCTCCAGGCCGCACGCGGCGACTGGCGAGCGCTCGCCCGCCACACACCCTACGTCCGGCTCGCGCTGTTCGGCGTCCTCTCGTTCTTCGCCATGCACGGGCCGATGCTCTTCTTCCCGAAACTCGTCCTCTCCCAAGGCGGAGACCTTGCGACCGTCAGCAACATGTGGCTTCCCATGGTCGCCTTCGAAGTGCCGATGCTGATGGCATCGGGCCTGCTCGCCGACCGCTTGGGCGTGCGCGGGATGATGGCCCTCGGTCTCGGCGCCGCGGCGCTGCGCTGGCTCTTGTGCGGTTTCGCGCCATCGATCCCGATGCTCTACGCGACCTGTCTGCTCCACGGCATCACGGTCGGCGGCCTGATGATGGGCTCGCCGCTCTACGTCGAAGCCGTCGTCCCCGAGAAGCTCCGCGCCACCGGGCAGGGCCTGATGGCGACCTGCGTCCACTTCGGCGCGATGCTTTCGTCCGTGGCGACGGGCTGGGCGGTCGGCGCGTTCGCAATCGAGGCGCCCTACCGCGCAGGCGGTGCGCTGTGCGTCCTGCTGCTCATCGGGATGCCGTGGCTGCTGCCCGAGCCGACCCGACCCGAAGAAGACGAGCCCGCGGTGGCTTAGCGCTCGGCCTTGGCCTTCTTGGCACTGGCGCGGATGTAGCGGCGGCTGACGGGCGAGATGTCCTCCGGCGGCACGACGCACTCGATGAGAGCGAAACGACGCTGCGCATCGGCGGCGCGCAGGGCCTCACGCAACTCGCGCGGCGTCGTGGCGCGGAAGCCGACGCCGCCCCACCCCTGGGCGAGGTCGGCGTAGGGCCAGTTGGGGATCTCGAGCAAGTCCTGGCGCGGCGAGACGGGACGGAAGATCCCCCAGCCTCCGTTGTTCACCAGGACGACCACGGGCGAGAGCCCGTGCTTCACGGAGTGGGACACCTCAGCGCCCGTCATCTGGAACGCCCCATCGCCGGTCAAGACGAGAGGGCGCCGCCCCGTCCCAATCTGCGCGCCGAGTGCCGCCGGCACGCCGAAGCCCATGCTCGCGTAGTAGCCCTGGGCGAAGTAGAGCCCGCCCTCGGGGAGCCGAAGCTCGAGCCCGCCGAAGAGCATGTCGCCCGACTCGGCGAAGACGTCGTAGGGTTTGCGCGTCTCGGCGAGGAAGCCGTTGAGTTCGACGAGCATGTCGTTGATCGAAAGCCGCTGGGGTTCACGCGCGCCGGGCGCGCGCGGCTTCAAGTTGTCGTGGTATTCGATGCGCTCGCTGAAGCTCGGCAGCTTCTCTCGCCCGAGCGCGGCCACGAAATCGCGCAGAATCACGTCCGTGTACTGATGGAACGACACGTTCACCCGGTGGCCAACGGCCCAGACCGATCGTTCACGCTTCACCTGGGGCCGCGCCGCGCCGAGGTTCATGTCGGTCAGCTGGTTGCCGAGGGCGAGCACGAGGTCGGCGTCGCGCACGCGCTGCCCGATGGCCTTGGCGCTGAACGGCCCGATGTGGATCCCCATGTGGAGCGGGTGATCCATGGGGAAGACGCCCTTGGCGAGCACCGTCGTCACGACCGGCGCGCCGAGCTTCTCGGCGAGCTTGCGAAACCCCTTCTCCGCTTGCTCGCGGAAGAGCTCGACCCCGCCGATCAGGACGGGCCGCTTCGCCTGGCGCAAGCGCGCCACCGTGTCCGCCACCGCCTCGCGCAGCTTTCGCCCATCGGACTTCGGCCGTTCGAAGCGCCCGTCCCAATCGCGGATCTCCTTCGGCACGGGGATCTCGACCTCCACCATGTCCCGGTGGATCTCGAGATAGCCCGGCCGCAGCTCGGACTGGACGCGCCCCACCACCTCGTGGATCTCCCGCGCCGCCGTCTCGGGGGTGCGGAGGATGCGGGCGTCGCAGGTCACTTCGGCGAAGATCCGGCACTGACCCTCGATCTCCTTGGCCTGATGGTGCACGCCGGCGATCTGGGCCTCGGCGTCGCCGGGGCCGCCCGACACCACGAGCAGGGGCACCTGCTCGGCGTAGGCCCCGGCCACGGGGTTCACCACGTTGTGCCCGCCCGCGCCGTAGGTCACGCAGACCACACCGAGCCGGCGAGTGCTGCGGGCGTAGCCATCGGCGGCAAAGCCGACGGCGGGCTCGTGGGAGAGCGTCACGATCTCGAGGCCGCGGTCTCGCCCGAAGCGATGGAAGAGCCCGAGGACGAGGTCGCCGGGGAGGCCGAAGATATGGGTCACCCCGGCTCGGTTCAGGTAGGCCACCAGGAAGTCGCCGAGCGGCATGTGGGGCCGCATGGCGGAGAGGCCGCGGCCCCCGGTTCGGGCCCGCGCCGGCGTCTTCGCCCGGCGGCTAGGCATCCGGCCCGCCGGCCGACGTCGCGCCTGCGGCATGGAGCCGCCAGCGGAAGATCGCCGCCACCACCAGGGCGTGGTGGATGCGGCCCTCAGCAACGAGCCGGTCGAGATCGGCCTCGGCCACGAGCTCGACCGTCGTTTCCTCCGTTCCGCCGTCGCCGCGGATCTCGTCCACCCGCTCGGCGCCGGGCGCCAGGTAGACGTGGAGCCGGTTGTCGAAGAGCGCAGGGTTCGGGTTCACCCAGCCGAGGGGAACGACCTGCTCGGCTCGATAGCCCGTCTCTTCGAGCAGCTCCCGGGCCGCAGCGTCGGCCGGGGCCTCGCCCGGGTCGACCATCCCACCCGGGATCTCGAGCGTGATGTCCTGGCATCCGTGCCGGTACTGCCGCACCATGACGATCTGCCCGTCTCGGGTCACCGGGACGACGTTGACCCAGTCATCGGCGTTAATCTGGTAGAACGAATGGACGTCGCCAGTGCGTGGCGAACGTGCCCGGGTTCGGCTCACGCGGAACACGGCGCAATCCTGAAGCGGCTCGGTTTCGACCACCGGCCACGGTCGCGGAGACGACATCGCCATGGAAGCTAGCATGACGCCCGGCGCCCAGCGCGGCTTCTCCCGGCGTCATCTCTTCATGGTCGTCATCGCGGTGGCGTGTGGCGTGGCCGGCGCGTTCGGCGCGGTCTTCTTCCGCGGCTTGATCGAGCTGTCGCAAGCGATGTTCTACGGCGGCTTCGACGGAATCCTCTCCTTCTTCGCGGGCGATGCACCCCACGCCGACGACCTCGTCGAGATCACCCACACCCTGCCCTGGTGGCGAGTCGCGCTGGCGCCCGCCGCTGGCGGCGCGCTCGTCGGGCCGCTCGTCTGGTTCTTCGCACGTGAGGCCAAGGGCCACGGCGTCCCCGAGGTCATGGAAGCCGTGGCCATGCGCGGCGGCGTCATCCGCCCGCGGGTCGTCATCGTGAAGACGCTGGCTTCGGCGCTCTCGATCGGCTCGGGCGGCTCGGTCGGCCGCGAGGGCCCGATCGTCCAGATCGGCTCGGCGGTGGGCTCTGTGATCGCGCAGATCCTGCGCATGCCGCCGCGCGAGATGCGCACCATCGTCGCCTGCGGCGCCGCGGCCGGAATCGCCGCCACGTTCAACGCTCCCATCGCCGGCGCGCTGTTCGCGGTCGAGATCATCCTCGGCGACTTCGCCGCGGTCTCGTTCACGCCCATCGTCATCGCTTCCGTGGTCGCGACCGTCATCTCGCGGGGCATCCTCGGCGACGTGCCCGCGTTCGAGGTCCCCCACTACGAGCTCGTGTCGGGTTGGGAGCTCGTGCCCTACATCGGGGTCGGCGTGGCGGCCGGGCTCGCCGCCGTGCTCTTCCAGCACTGCCTCCACAGCAGCGAAGACTTCTTCGAGCGCCTTCGGGTGCCGGGCTGGGCCAAGGCGTCGCTCGGCGGCCTCCTCGTGGGCGGCATGGGCGCGGCCGGTTTCCCGCACATCCTCGGCGTCGGGTACGGGTCGATCACGGCCGCGATGACCGACCAACTGCCGATCCTCACGCTGCTGGCCCTGCTCGCCGCGAAGATCATCTCGACCTCGCTGACCGTGGGCTCCGGTGGGTCGGGCGGAATCTTCGCCCCGTCGCTCTTCATGGGCGCCATGCTCGGCGGGGTCTTCGGCAGCCTGATCCATGGCTGGTTCCCCGAATCCACGGCCACCGGCGGGTCGTACGCACTCGTCACCATGGGCGGCTTCGTGGCGGCGGCGACCTGGGCGCCTATCACCGCCATCATCATGATCTTCGAACTCACGAGCAACTACACGATCGTCCCCGCGTTGATGGCGACGTGCGTGACGAGCGTCTTCGTGGCGACGGCGCTCGGGCGCGATTCGGTCTACACGGCGAAGCTTCACCGGCGTGGTATCGATCTCTCGTCCGAAGAAGACCCGAACGTCCTGCGTGGCCTCTCGGTCATCGACGTGATCGATCGCGAGCCCGAACGGCTGGCAGCGTCCGCCGATCTGCAGACCGTGGTCGACCGCATCGTGCAATCCGACCACACGGAGATCTTCGTCGTCGGAGAGAACGAAGAACTGCTCGGGACGATCTACCTGCGCGAACTGCGCCGGCTGCTCCCGGAGATCAACCTGCTCCGCGAGGTCGTGGTCGCCGAGGATCTTCTCGAGAAGGATTGCCCCTACGTCACCGAGGACGACGACCTCGCCCAGGTCCTGCGCGTCTTCACCCAGGACGTCTTCGAGGAGCTCCCGGTGCTCGACGACGACGCGCGGCTCGTGGGCAGCGTCCACAAGCGCGACGTGCTCGAGGCCTACAACCAGGGCGTGCTGCAACGCGACCTCGCGGGCAGCGTCTCCCATTCCTTCAGCGCGCTCACCAAGGTGAAGTCGGTGGAGCTCGGTGGTGGGTTCGTGTTGCAGGAGTTGCAGGCGCCCGCGAGCTTCCACGGCAAGAGCCTGGCCGACCTCGATGTGGCGCGGCGCAGCGGGGTGCAGGTGCTGCTCGTGCGCCGGCACGGCGAAACCAACCCGCGCGTGCCCCGGGCGTTCGACCGCTTCGAAGCGGGTGACCGGCTCGTCGTCGCGGGGACGGTCGAAGCGGTGGAGAGCCTCCACCAGCTCCGAAACCACTAGTTTAGAGTTTCTCGTCGATCCGGATCGTCACGCCCGTGGCTCCGGGCTCGACCGGCGCTGCGGCGGCGCCCGCGAGGTCACCGGGCTCGCGCGAACTGGCGTTGCCGTCGGCATCGACGCGTGCGGTGAGAAGCAGCGGCCCGACGAAGGGGATCGCCTGGATCATGCGGTCGTCGGGGCCGATCTCGAAGTCGAGCGGAAAGCTCGGCTCGAGCACCCGCTGCACGGCCACCGGCGGCCCACCCGCCGGGCTCTTCGCCACGAGGAAGAGGACACCGCCGCGTGGCACCTGCCCCTCCAACTCCGTAGCGAGCTCCAGCGTGCCACGGATCGGTTCGCCCGCGTCCGCGACCACCGGCGGCGCCCCGCGCCCCCCGGCCGGGCTCGGCGCCCCGCCCTCGGCGCGCTCGCGGTCGGCGACCACCTGCGCACCCTTCGGGAAGATTTTCGAGAGGTCCGGCGCTTCGACCTGCTCGTTCGGATCGAAGGGCTCGATCCCGCGGTCGCAGCCGGCGACCACGAGGACGAAGAAGAACGAAATGGCCAGGGAGGGTCTCATGAGGCCCGGACCTTAGCCCAATGAGGGTGCAACCGATCTTGCGTCGTGATGCCACGGCGGCAGGTGATAGGGTCGGCCCATGCGGCGCATGCTCCTCGTGCTGGCTCTCGTCTGGGCCCTGCCCTCCCAGGCGGGCGAGCCCCCGCCCGAGGCCGTGCTCGCCGACCTGCCCTTCCTCGACTCGCCGGAGCCCAACCGAATCTTCATCGACCTCGCTCACAAGGGCTATTCACGCGCGCTCCGGTTCATGGTCGACACCGGCGCGACCCACAACATCGCGACACCCCGCGCCGCAGCCGACCTCGGCATCCGCGTCCGCCGTCACAAGCAAGACCCCTACCGCCGCAAGACGATCCTCGGGCGAGACGTGCAAGTTCACGTCGACACGAGGTCGAGCGACACCGGGTCGCGGACCGGCTGGGAGTACACCTTGCTCGGCGGTGACTTCATGCGCCACTACGTCGTGGAGTTCGATTTCGTCAAACACCGCGTTCGCTTCCTCGACCGCGAGAAGTTCGAGGTTCCCGAATCCGTGACGACGGATGGCCAGGCAGTGGTCCGCATCAGGACGCCGAACAACCGGCCCGGCGTCGAGCTCGAACTCAACGGGAAGACGATCCTGGTGCTCGTCGACACCGGCGCGCCCCCGCCGATCCTCGTTTCCGGAAAGGTCGCGGACGCGGTGGGCCTGCCCGAGAGCGGTTTGCCCGACTTCGCGACGCAGAGCACGCTCGGCCCGATGGTGTCCGAGCTGCGGATGCTCGAATCCCTCAAGCTCGGACCTTTCCTCTTTTCCGACATTCCCGCCGTCGTGAACCCGCGGGGGTTCTACAACCTCGGGATGTCGAACGACTCGGTCATCGGCTACGAGCTGTTGGCTCAGTTCTCGAGGGTCCGCATCGACTACCACCGCCGCCGCATGTGGCTCGAGCGGAACCCGGACGCCGTGCTCACCTTCGGCGGGCGACCCTTCGAAAGCCTCGAGGGCCTGCTCACCCCGATCGAGCCCGAGCCTCCCTACGAATCGCCAAACTGACGTGCCACGCTGTCGACCCACCCAGGGGGGCGTGTTAGCTTGGCTGGGAACCATGAGCCTAGGGGTGGCTCGACGCGCGAGGGCGCGGCGGGCCTGAGATCAGACCCTCGAACCTGAAATCGACCGCATGTCGGCCGGGATGAGGAAAGGCCACTGACGACGCAACGGGCTCCCGTTGCACCCCCCGGCTCTCCGACTTTGGAGAGCGACATGTCCACCGAGAAACAGTTCGAACTCCCGCCGCGAGGTGGGAACCCTTCCAGCGACGCCGCGGGCACGAACCCGGGCAGCTTCGCCAAGCCGTCGGGTGTCGGGACGCCGTTCGCCTATAGCTCCCCGGACACGCCGGGCATGCCGGCGCCGTCGGACAAGACGGCCTGGGATTTCATGCCTGCGGACTGGGTGCGCGAAGCCGACGGTAGCTATCGCCCGCCCGAGGGCTTCCGCCCCGTGACGCAGCTCGAGCACGCGCGGCTCGGCAGCGTGACGCCAGAGATGACGCGCGTCGCGGAACGCGAGCCGCACCTCACCCCTGAGCAGGTGCGTGACGAGGTCGCGGCTGGCCGCATGGTGATCCCCGCCAACCGGGCCCACCTCGCCCACGCCCTCGACCCCATGTGCATCGGCCGCGCGAGCAAGACCAAGGTCAACGCCAACATGGGCGCCTCGCCCGTGTCGAGCTCCACCGACGAGGAGGTGGAGAAGCTCCAGTGGGCCGAGCGCTGGGGTGCAGACACGGTGATGGACCTCTCGACGGGCGGCGACCTCGACGCCACGCGCGACGCCATCATCAAGAACTCGAAGGTGCCGATCGGGACCGTGCCGATCTACTCGATGATCCTCGGCCGCAAGATCGAAGATTTAACGCACGAGATGATCCTCGACGCCATCGAGCATCAGGCGCGTCAAGGCGTGGACTACATGACGGTCCACGCCGCCGTCCTGCGCGAGCACCTGCCGTTCGTGCAGAAGCGCCTCATCGGGATCGTCTCGCGCGGCGGCTCGCTGCTCGCCAAATGGATGATCCACCACGGCAAGGAGAACCCGATGTACACGGGTTGGGAGGACATCTGCGCAGTCCTCCGACGCTGGGACGTGACGTTCTCCATCGGGGACGGCCTGCGCCCGGGCGGCCTGGCGGACGCGAGCGACGAGGCCCAGCTTCGTGAGTTGCAGACGATGGGCGAGCTCTGCGAGCGCGCTTGGCGCTGCGGCGTGCAGGTGATGATCGAGGGCCCGGGCCACGTGCCCTTCGATCAGGTCGAGTACAACATGAAGCTCGAACGGCAGCTGTGTCACGGCGCGCCGTTCTACGTGCTCGGTCCGCTCATCACGGACATCTTCCCGGGCTACGACCACATCACGAGCGGCATCGGCGCGACGGCAGCGGCCTATCACGGCGCGAGCATGCTCTGCTACGTGACGCCGAAGGAACACCTCGGGCTGCCCAAGCGCGAGGACGTGAAGCAGGGCTGCATCGCGTACAAGATTGCGGCCCACGCCGCCGACATCGCGCTCGGCATCCCGGGCACGCGCGACCGCGACGACGAGCTGACCAAGGCCCGGGCGGCGCTCAACTGGGAGAAGCACTTCGAGCTGAGCTTCGACCCCGACACGGCCCGCGCCTTCCACGACGAAGATCTCGACGTGGACACGGACTTCTGCGCCATGTGCGGGCACGATTGGTGCTCGGTCCGGATCAGCAAGGAGATCACCGGCTTCCTCTCGGGCAAGGACGAGACCTACGCCTGGGACAAGCCGAAGATCTCCGAGGCCCTGTCCGCGGAGCAGAAGGAGATCCTCGAGAAGCGCGGGGTGCTCTCCGCGGGGGAGATCCACCGGCTGGCGAGCAAGACCCAAGAAGATGTCGGTGCTGATCGGGGTGAAAAAGCCTCGTGTCACAGCGATCTGGCGGCTTCGGAAGAGGCACGCGAGATCCAGGACGAGGTCGTAGTTGGCCCCGAGGCGTAAAAGGGGCAACTGAGGGGCCCCCTGCGGCATCGGACCCCAGAAACTGAACCGCCCCGGGATCTCGAAAGATCCCGGGGCGTTTCGTCCGAGCTTCAGCCCCCCCTGCGTCGACCCGGAACGATGCTTCTCGTTTCGGGCAACAGGGGGCTGGCTTGAGAACTATCTGCGTATGGAGTGCTTTTCCGTGAGCGAGCAGCTTCGGCTCAGTGACGAGCAGCTAGGAGGCTACCTGGAGGCCCGCGGCATCCTGCCGGCGGGGGCCCCGGTGGCCGTGGAAGCGGCCGGCGACGGCAACGTCAACTGGGTCCGGCGGGCCCGGGTGGGCGGCCAGAGCTGGATCGTGAAGCAGGCCCGGCCCGCCCTCGAGCGCTTCCCGGAGTACGAGGCGCCGACGGATCGGATCGTCTTCGAGCACCGCTACTTCGAGCTGGCCTCGAAGCTGCCCGAGGGCGAGATCTGCCCGCGGATCCTCGACTTCGATGAACGCGAACGCGTTCTCGTGATGGAGGACCTCGGCGCGGCGGAACGGCTCGATGCCGCCCTCGCCCGCGGCGCAGACGTGACCGAGGCGGCGAGCGCGATCGGCCGGTTCCTCGCCGCGGTTCATGGCGAGACGACCGACCCGGCGCTCGCCCGCCACTTCCACAACCCGGACATGCAGGGCCTGCACGGCGACCACATCTTCGAGCTGCCATTGCGCGAGAACGACTTCCCAGTTCCAGCAGCACTTCGGGCGGAGGCCGACCGGATGCGAGCCGACCCGGCGCTCGTGGCGATCGCCGACCGGCTTCACGCCCGCTACCTCGAGCCGCGCGGCGCACTCATCCATGGCGACGTCCAAGCGGGCAACGTCTTGCTGGCCGAGTCGGGGCCGAAGTTGCTCGACGCCGAGATCGCCCACGTCGGTGACCCGGCCTTCGACCTCGGTGTGTTCGTGGCGCACCTGATGCTGCACGCGGTGGTGCGCGGTGAAGCCGCGCAGTCGCCGGTCGCCGCAGCCTTCGCGGCCTACGAAGAACGCCTGGCCGGCCGGCTCCCCGTCGACTTCGCCGAGGTCGCGCGCTACGCGGGCATCGAGATGCTGCGGCGCACGCTCGGCGCTGCCCGGGTGTCGGTGGTGGAGGAGGAGGCCGCCGGCCTCGCCGTCCTCCGGGTCGCGGAGGCGTGGCTGCGTGAGCCGCCGAGCGCCCCCTAACCATTCGAACCCACTACCAAAAGCCGACCCTGCGAACGCGTTCGCTCAGTGGCTTTCGGAGTCGTCCGACTCGCCCCCGATCGCGATCTCAGCGATCCGGTACGCCGCCGCGGACTCCTCATGGGCCCAGTGGATCTGCTCATAGTCGAACGCGCCATCGGCCACGGCGTTGAACTTCACGGCCTCGAAATAGGGCGAGAGGTCGAAGTCGCGCGGCGTCAGCAGAGTCGGATGGCGGCGGTGAAAGATGCCCTGAGGCTCGAAGCCCCGGCGTACGAAGAAGCGCCGCATCAAACCGGCGTGGGCGGGCTCGACGCCGCCGGAAGTCGCGGGAAAGGTCACCGTCGGAGCCACCGGGAACCCGACCCGCTGATAGATCTGGCCGATCAGGCTCGAGCAGATGACCTCGGTCTGGACTTCGCTCCCCATGCGCTCGCGCTCGCGGCGCAGGCGACTCGGGAAGACCGAGACCGAGACGAAGTACTTCGCGAGATCCACCACGTTCCGCAGGTCGTAGCGCCACCCGATGGCCGCCACGGTGTCTTCGATGATCGTCTTCAAGTGCTCGGGGCGAAGCTTGTGGGGCCGGCAGATTCGCACGTTCAGGTGCGCATACTTGGTGAGCGGCTGGGCCACGACCCCGTCCATCAGGGCCTCGACGATTATGTGCTCGGCGCCGTCGCCCCAGGCTTCGAGGGCGCGATCGCGCAGCTCGCCACCGCGCTGGAGCAGCTCGTCCCCGATGTAGACCGCCGAGTGCGACCACGTGCTGTGAGTCAGGAGCTTGATGACGTGCGAGATCCGCTGCTCGCCCTCGACGAGCAACACGTCACCCTTGGCGACGTGGCGCGTGAGCGCCTCGACGTCGTTCTCGCCCCGCCGCTCGTAGTTCGAGACGGGGTGATTCAGGAAATCCACCAGCCGATCCTTCAGCCAGCGCCGCATCCCAAACAAGGCCTTCGCTCCCCTTCCGCGTCCGCTGCCGCCGACCGCACGCGCCTGGTTGTCGCCTCACCGTCGGTCCGGCACGATCCCGCCATGGCAGAAACCATCCTGCGGAGCGTGCTCTGGCTGACCCTCGGGGGCTGGATCGGCGCGAGCTTCTACTTCACGCTGGTCGTCGCCCTCGCGGCCTTCCGAATCCTGCCCAGCCACGAGATGGCGGGCCAGGTCGTCGGTGCCGTCTACACGCCCCTTCAGCTCTTCGGAGTGGGTGCCGGCGTCGTGCTGGCCGGGGTCGCCCTCGCGCTCCGTCGGAGCCGCTGGCTGCTCATCCACCCTCTCGTGCTGTCGGCGCTCTGCTTCATCTCTCACTTCGGCATCACTGCCCGGCTGGATGAGCTTCGCGATGGGGCCTTTGGCAGCGCGCCCCAGGCGGCCGCCAGCGCGGAGTTCGGGCAGCTCCACGGGGCCTCCATGGGCATTCATTCCGCCGTGTTGCTGGGTGCCGCTTGGCTGCTGGTCCTGCACGTTCGTGCCGACCTGAGGGCCGGCGAAAGGCGTGAAATTTCGTAGCTCTCGGCCGAGCCGTGGTGTATCCTGTCGCCGCGCATCGGGATTTCTCTTTTATTCCGATAGCTTACAGCACAAGGTACAGGCGCGGACCGACGGTCCGGATGTCATATCCGGCAGCCCCGCGAGCCAGGGAAGAGCCATCGATGGAAATCCGTATCAAGGCCAGCTTGGAGTTCTCCGTCTCGGAGGGCGGTCTGGAGGACGCTCTGGCCGAGTACGACGAGATCTCCGTGGAGGGGCTCCTCCGGGAGATGCTCGACAAGGCGATCGCCTGCGACGACATCAGCGCCAAGGTCACCGAGGGCCCCAACACCCTCGAAGAGTACGACGAGCAGAAGAAGGGCTAGCGCCGGCGGGCCCCGAACCCCGCACTTCTCTTCACCCCGTCTCCACAGAACTCAGCCAAAGAGTCCCAACTGCTCCGGGCCATCCGGATCGGTCGCCGGTTTGCGCCGACGCGGCCCGGGCTCCGAGGCCGCTGCAGCACGGAGGGGGCCCGGTGTCGGCGCGCGCCGACGGGGCGGCTCGGGCAGGTAGATCCCCTGGGCCCGGGCGAAGGCCAGGAGCTCCAGGTAGAACTCCTTGAACACATCGCCGTGATGGAAATGGCGCAGGTGCGCCAGCTCGTGGCAGAGCGTGTTCACCAGGCTCGAATACTTGAGCGGCTCACGCGTGCGGACATGGGAGAGGCGGATGCGGATCTCGCCGTCCGAGAAGCAAACGCCATACCGCCGCTTCACGTTGGCCCGCTCGGCATGGATCGCGCGATAGCGGAGCCCGAAGTGCAGGGCGATCCGCTTGGCGTCCCCGCGCAGGCGCGAGAGCAGTTCCTCTTTCGTGCGGCGATCCACGGCGCGTCGAATCTAGCCGTCGCTTCCCGGAGCTGCCGCCGTGAATCCAGCGCGTCGGGCCGAGCTGCCGCCGTGAATCCAGCGCGTCGGCCCGAGCTGCCGCCGCGAATCTGGTGCGTCGGCCCGTCGTACTGCGGGGTATGCTCCCAATGTGAGCGCATCCGAGCCCGACACCCTGCGACACACTGTCCCGGTCTTCCCTCTCGCAACCGTGGTGCTCTTCCCCGGTGCGGACTGCCCTCTCCACATCTTCGAGCCGCGCTATCGCCAAATGACCGTCGCCGCCCAGGCGGGCGATGGGCGAATCGGCATGGTGACGGTCCGCCCCGAGCACGCGGGCGACCTATCCGGCGACCCGCCGGTCTTCCCGGTCGGCTGCATGGGCCAGATCCTGCACTGCAAGGAGCTCGACGACGGCCGACTCAACATCGTTCTGCACGGGACCACCCGCTTCCGCATCGCCGACGAGCCCGCACGGGGCGCAGAGCAGCTGTTTCGCACTGCGGTGGTCGAAGAACTCGCAGAAGCGCCCTCCGACCCGGCGGACGTCACACGTGGACGTGAGCGCGTGTCCGAGGTCTTCGGACGCCTCGTCGAGGCCGTGGCCCCGGAACGGGCAGAGCAAATCGGGCCACACCGCATCGCGGATGTCGATGACGCGACCTTCTTGAGCATTCTCGTCCAGGTGTTGAACCTTCCGCCCGTCGAACGGCAGACCCTGCTCGAGACGAACGGTGTTGGTGATCGGTTCGATGCACTCGAGAGCATCCTGCGCTTCCAGCTCGCGCAGGCCGGCCTCGGCAACCGCGAAGGCCCCGGCCGCGTTCACTAGCGGTTTGGTCGGGCCGCCGGGCGGCGCCCGCGATCCCGATTTTCACGAGAAGGCGAACGCGCGCGAAAATCGTCGAACGGTCGAGAACGAGTGAGATCGTGCGGGTTGCAGTTTGCACGGTGCTGCACGCGGAAACCGCGCGCCAAAGTGCTTCGACATCGCGCCCGAAACAAGCGGAATGGCTGCGCGATCGGGTTTCGAAACAAAGGTTCCGTCGGGCGAGAACGCATCACGAATGCGTTGCGTTGCGGTGTCACCCGGTTCGCGCTTTCGGGTCGGATCGAAGTTGCCGGGTCACGTGCCCTCTGGTTTACTGCGGACGTGTTCGTCGAACGATGCCGAAAATCGGCGGAGAACGGCGGAATCCCCAAAAGATCGTTCGTCCCCGCTGTCGATGCTCCCGGACGAACCTGGTTGGAACCACGACCCGATGACTCGCCCCCCCGAGTTCTGGGATGGAACCGTGCGGCGCCTTGCGGAAGCAGTGCCGGCGCACGAGATCGAAGCCTGGCTGCGTCCGCTCCACGCGACGCGGGACGGGGCCGAGATCCGCATCGTCTGCCCGAGTGCCCTCCACCGCGACCGTGTTCGAGCGCGCTATCTCGACGCGATCCGCGCCGCGCTCGGCGCCGAACTCGATAGCGACGAGGCCCTGCACTTCCGTCTCGACATCGGTGGGGCGCCGCCGCCCATGGCGAGGGTGTCGATCCCCGACACCGGAATCGGAAGCGGAAGCGCGAGCGAGCCGAACGGCGTCGCGCTGCCGGCGCTTGCGCGGCGTGGCGAGCCCGCACACACCGCAAGGTCGAACGGCGTTCCGGCCGAACGTCGTGTCGTCGCCGCGACGGGCCCACCCCGGCGCATGCGCCGCGCCGTCCAACAGAGTTTCGACACGTTCGAAGTGGGCCCCACCAACGCTCTGGCCCGCGAAGCCGCGTACGCCCTGGCCTCGGCGACCCAGCCCGAGGTGAATCCCCTCTACCTGGCCGGCGACTCCGGCCAGGGCAAGACCCATCTCGCGCGCTCCATCGCCAGCGTGGCACGCAGCGAGTCGGCTCGGGTGATCTACAAGTCGGCCGAGGGCTTCACCTCGGAGTTCCTGGGCGCGCTGCGCAGCCGCGAGGTCCCGACCTTCAAGCGTCGCTATCGCAACGACTGCGACGTGCTCGTGCTCGAAGACGTCGACTTCCTGCCGGGCAAGGAGAACACGCAGCTCGAGCTCTTCCACACCGTGTCGGACATGCTCGACGCCGGCGCGCGGGTCGTCTTCACGGGCGCGCGGCTCCCGCGAGCGATCCACGACCTCGATCGACGTCTCGGCGGGCAGATGTCCTGCGGGCTCGTGGCCGAACTCCTGCCGCCAGATGCCGAGCTGCGCCGGCGGATCCTGCGAACCCGCGCCGCCGCGGGGGGCATCCGGCTCCCCGAGAGCTGTCTCGAACGGTTGGTCGAGGCCGTGCAGGGGAGCGTGCGCGACCTCGAGAGCGTCCTCGGCCAGGTCGTCGCGAGCGCGACGTTGTTGAAGCGCCCCGTGGATGCCGAACTGACCGAGGCGGCACTCCGCAAGCTCGGGGCCGGCGTGGGGCCCGCCGACGCGGCACGGCCGGTCGCCCCGCGCGAGGTGATCGAGATGGTGGCGGCCTTCTTCGGCACCACACCCGAGGCCCTGGCCAGCCGCTCACGCCGGCGCGACGTGCTCGTCCCGCGCCAGCTCGCGATGTATCTCTGCCGGCGCTTCACCGACGCGAGCTTCTCGGAGATCGGCCGCACCATGGGCCGCGATCACCCGAGTGTCCGCAACGCCGTCCGCTCCATGGAGCGACAGATCCTCGAGCGCGCACCCCTGCGGTATCAGGTCGAGGCCCTCTCCGATCGTCTTCAGCACCTGCGCACGGGGAAGTAGGCCGGCTCGCCGTGGCGAGCGACGGCGGGCGGGTTTGCGGCGATTGTTCGCTCTGTTGCACCATCCTGCGCGTGGACGAGCTTCGAAAGCTCGGCGGTGTGCCCTGCCCCGAACTGCGCTCGCCGGCTGCCGCGCGCGAACTCGGCGGAGGCTGTGGCATCCACCCGACTCGCCCGGCGATCTGCCGCAGCTACCGCTGCCTGTGGCTCCAGGGTGGGCTCGACAGCGAGGATCGCCCGGATCGGCTCGGCGCGGTGCTCGACCTGGTGACGCAGGGCGCCGAGACCCGGCTCGAAATCCACGAAGCCGAGCCCGGCCAGTTCGACCGCTCCCCGCGCCTGCGTTCGATTGCGGAGCGGTATCGAGCCGCGACGCCGGTACGTGTTCTCGATGTGGGCGACGTTTCCGACCCCGATCGCCCGTATCGAATCCTGCACCCGAAGGGTGTCGAAGAGCGCGTCCGCGGCGAACACGTGACTCGACTGCGGGATGGGGAGGTCGTCGAGCAACGACGGCTGCCCTGGTTCGAGCGCACCCTGCGTCGCGTGCTCATCGCATGGCGGCGGCGCCGCTTCGATCGCTTTTAGTTCGGCACGACTCGGTAGCGAGCGTCACCGATCCGGAAGTCGCGGAAGCGCGGCGCCTCGGTGCCGAAGTCCGAGGCCTTCAGGCTCGCTTCGAGTTCGGTGGGCTTGGCGCCGCCCTCCACGGGCTGGAGCACGCCGAGGGACCGGAAGCCCGTGTCGGTCTCCGCAATCGCGAGAGCCTGGGCCCAACTACGGCGGTGCACCACGAGCACCCACTCCTTGGGCGCTTCACCGTCGAGCTCGACCTGGATCGCCGCGCAGTAGCGTTTGGCGCCGCATGAATCCTCGGTCCACACCAGGTTCTCACTGCGCGCGAAGTCGATCAGGCCCTCCGGGAGGGTGGCGCCGGCCGGCAGGACCTCGAACAGATCGGGGCCGAAACCCGCACCGTGGCGCTGCTTCCACCTCCAATAGTTTTCTTCCGCACGAACCAGGGCGACCCGTTCGCAGATGTCGAGAAATTCGGGATGGCTTTCGAGCGTTTCGAGTTCCGCCAGACGAGCGACGCCTGCGCGCCCGAGTTCGAACTGGAGATAGCCGTAGTCGAACTCCGCGGCGGGGATTCGCCCTCCAGCGAGCCGCTTGAACTGGCTGCGCGCGCTCCAGCCGATCGGATCGAGAACGGGCGTGTGCGCGAGCAGACCGATCGCTGCGACGAACAAGGCCACGACGAGATTGACCGCGCGCACCATGCGCAGCCACGGCTCTCCGCGCCGCAGGACAGCCAGTGCGTAGCCGAACGCGTAGGCGCCGAGGACCGCCGTCGCGAGTACGCCCCAGAACCGTTCGGGCGTGAGCCCATATTGTCCGATGCGCAACGAGAGCCCATAGGCCGCGATCGCGACGTAGACGGCCATCGCCAACAGCGCGCCTTCTACGCCGCGGCGCACCCACCGAGGCGGCAGGTCATCGCCGACTCCGTCCTGATAGACCGCGTTCAAGAACAGGATCGTCAGCGCGACCCAGGTGAGCAGGAGCTGCGATGCGTGATTCGTGTCCCACAAGCCGCCGAGGCCCGTGAAGGGCAGCG
>JAFDDA010000094.1 GCA_019311105.1 Deltaproteobacteria bacterium | reverse complement strand
CGTGACAAGGCGCTCTTCATGCAGGACGAGCTGCCCACGTGGAGCGACGCCGAGCTCGCCGACCTCGAGAAGCAGAAGTTCGAGTACATCCAGTCCATTCGGGATCTGGGCCACGATCGTCGGCTCTTCGTGAAGGAGGGCGACGCACTTCCCCAGAGCGTGATCGGGCCCCACACCGTCGCGAGCTTCACGACCGAGTGGCGTTCCTACTTGATGACGGTCTGGGGCGCATTCCAGGATAGCGGCGGCCCGACTTCGCTCTGGAGGGCGGGTTGGTTGCCCGAGATGGACCGCGACCGCGAGGCGGCCAAGCTCGATCCGGCCCAGGCCGACGGCCTCTACAAGGGCCCCTCTCGCGGTCACGTCCAGGACCGCTATGCCCAACTGATCGGCTTGCCCCGCGGCTATGGCTACGGCGCCTCCATGGGCGCCTGGGTCCTCGACTATCTCGCCAACTGGGTCGGCGAGTGGGGCGAGGTGCTGCACAGCGACATGTCCTACCGGTCGCCAGCCTTCACCGGAGACGTCACGTTCCTGAATGGAGAAGTGGTCGGGATCACGCACGACCATCCGTCGGGCCAGCCCGTGGCCGCCGTGAAGGTCACCATGACCAACCAGAAGGATCAGGTCATGGCGGCCGGCCAGGCGGAACTGTTGCTGCCGACGGAGACGCTCCCGGCCCCGGAATGACGACCTGGCGTCTCGAGCCCCAGCCCGAACGGCAGACTCTCGGACGCTTCCTCGACGACGTCGCGCGGCGTTTCGGCGAGCGGCCCGCGATCCGCTCGCCCGAGCGCGAGGTCAGTTTCATGGGTCTGCGCGACGAGGCGCGGCGCCTGGCGCGGGGGCTCGTCGGCGCCGGGGTCGGCAAGGGCACGCGAGTCGGGCTCTACCGGGCGAACGGGCCCGATTGGGCGGTGGCTGCCTTCGCGGTTTCTCTTGCGGGCGGCGTGCTCGTCCCGGTGAACACCTTCGCCAAGGACGAGGAACGCGACCACATCCTGCGCCATGGGGATGTGGCGGTGTTGCTGATGCAGCGGGGCCTGCTCGGCCGGGACTTCGGGGACGAGCTGTGCGCGAGCCATCCCGAGATCGCCCGTGGCGAACCCGGGGGTCGCCTGCGTGTGCCCGCCCTGCCGCAGCTGCGACGCATCTTTCTGACCGGTGGCGCAGGGCCCGGTGCGCTCGAACCCTTCGAGGCGTTGCTCGCCCTCGGGCAAGACGTCCCGGACGCGTTGCTCGACGCGATCGACGACGAAGTCACGCCCTCCGACGATGCGATGATCATCTACACGTCGGGCACGACCTCGCTCCCCAAGGGCGTACTCCATCTCCAGCGGGCGCCCATCATCCAGAGCTTCCGATTCGCCGAGTTGATGGGGCTCACCCCGGACGATCGGCTCTTCACCGCCTTCCCGTTCTTCTGGACGGCGGGGATTTGCATGTCGCTCGGCGCGAGCCTGGCAGCCGGGTCGTTGCTGCTGACCGACGAGGTGTTCGACCCCGGTGCAGCGCTCGCCCGCGTCGAAGCCGAGGGCGCGACCGTCGTACACGCGTGGCCCCACCAGGAAAAGGAGATGGCAGAGCACCCCGACGCGGCGAGCCGCAACCTCTCCAGCGCGCGAAAGGTCGAGTTCACCTCGCCCCTTGCCGCTCTCGTCGGGCTCGAGAAGGACGAGTACAGCACCTACGCGAGCTACGGGTCGTCGGAGACCTTCACGATCAACTCGGCCCTGCCGGCATCGACGCCGGCCGAAGAGCGGCGCGCGACCCACGGTCGCCCGCTGCCCGGCATGATCGTGCGAATCGTCGACCCCGAGACAGGCGTTGCTCTCGCCCCGGGCGAGAGCGGCGAGATCGCCGTGAAGGGCCGGACCTTCATGCGCGGCTACTACAAAGTGGATCCCGAGAGCGCGGTCGACGAGAACGGCTTCTTCCGCACCCAGGACGCCGGCTCCATCGACGAGGCAGGCTACCTGCACTGGACCGGCCGCCTCTCGAACCTGATCAAGACCGGCGGCGCGAACGTCTCGCCCCTCGAGATCGAATCGCGGGCGCTCGAGTTCCCGGGCCTGCATGTCTCGGCGGCGGTCGGCGTGCCCCACCCGACCCTGGGCGAAGCCGTGGTGCTGTGCGCCGTCCCCGCTGCGGGGCATGACCTGGACGCCGACGCGTTGCGCACGTTCTTGAAGGCGAAGCTTTCTGCCTACAAGGTGCCGCGCGTGGTGCTGGTCTTCGCTGAGGCAGACATCGAGTACACCGGAAATCAGAAGCTCCAGGTGGCGCCGCTGCGGGAGAAGGCCGGGGAGCGGCTGGCGGCGGATGGCACCGAGATCGCGGGCCACGTCTACGGCAACGCATCGTGACCACGCCCCATTTCGAGCACCCGAACGAGCAGAGCCTGCCGAAGGGCTAGGCCACGAGGCCAGCCCCGCTGGCACTCGGCTAGGCCGCGGAGTTGCTCCCGCTGGCACTCGGCTAGGCCGCGGAGTTGCTCCCGCTGGCACTCGGCTAGGCCGCGGAGTTGCTCCCGCTGGCACCCGGGATGCGGTCGGCGCCCCAGCGGATCAGGGCCTGGGTCCAGGTCGGGAAGATCCGCTTCATCCAGTCGAAGACCCAGGTCTCCGGCGTGATGCGTACGCGCATTGCGTTTCGCTCGATGCCTCGAACGATCTTCGCCGCCGCCTTGGCGGGGGAGGTTCTCGCCATGCGATCGAAGGCTTCGGCCAGTTCCTCGGGGTCGCCACCGGCTGCGTGTCGGGCCGAGCGGGCGATGTTCGTCTTGATCCCGCCGGGATGGACGGTCGTAACGCCGATGCCGTCCTTCGAGATTTCCGACCAGAGTGATTCGGACAGCCCGCGCACGGCATACTTCGACGTGCAGTAGGCACTCTGGTTCGGCACGCCGATGATCCCGAACAGGCTCGAGAGGTTCACGATGTGGGCTTCCTCCTCGCGCCGAAGGTGCGGCAGGAAGAACTTGCAGCCGTAGATGACGCCCCAGAAGTTGATCCCGAAGATCCAGTCGAGGTCTTCCAGGGAGGAGTCTTCGAAGCTCGCGTCGAGGTCGACACCGGCGTTGTTCACCACGATGTGGATGTGTCCGTGTTCGGCCACGACCCGGTCGGGCAGGGTGCGCATGGCCTCGCGGTCTGCGACGTCGACGACATGGATGGACGCCTTGCGGCCGGTGGCTTCGACGTGGCGGGCGGCCTCGCGCAGGCCGTCCTCGTTCCGGTCGACGAGCGCGACGTGGCACCCCTTCTCGGCGAGGGCGGTGGCCAGGGCGGCGCCGGTCACGACGGCGACTCGATCTCGTAGTTGCTTCACGAGGCTCTCCTCAGAGGTTCTTCCAGATCACGTTCACGGCCATGCCGACGTTGGCGAGCAGTCCGATGATCCAACAAATCGCGCGGGCAGGCTGCATCTGTCGGGTGTAGGCCACGGTATGGGCAATGCGGCTGAGGGTGAATGTCCAGCAGTAGGCTGCTGCTCCAAAGGCCGACGCACCGGAGAGGACATAGACGAGGCCGACGGCGAAGAAGAGGGGGATGTTCTCGAGGTCGTTGCGCTGGATGCGGAGCGCGTGGGCCACCTCGGGCTTCTCGTCGAGGGCTGCCGCGGCCCCCGAGCTGCTGAGCTTGGCGTCCTCGGCATTGACGTAGCCCTTGGCCTTGTTGCGCATCGTGCCGGTGTAGCCCGCCGAGAAGATCATCTTGATCACCAGGATCGCGACGCAGATGGCGTAGGTCTGAAACGCTTCGTTGCCAGACAAAAGATTCATGAGGTCCCGTTCCGCTGGAGTGGAAAACTGCTTCCCAAGGCCAAGAAGTCCCCCGGGGGCAACTATTGGGCCATGATGCCGCCATCCACCACGAGGGTGTGTCCGGCGACGAAGGCGGAGGCCTCGCTGGCCAGGAAGACCGCGACGCCTTTGATGTCGTCCTCCTCGCCGGCGCGGTCGAGGGGGATGCGCTTGCGGAACTCCGCGTAGCGCTCGGGGTGATCGAACATGTGGTCCATCATGTCCGTCACGAAGGGCCCCGGCGCGATCCCGTTCACGCGGATCCCGAAGGGCGCGAGCTTCACGGCCAGTTCCTTGGTGAGGGTGATGACGGCGCCCTTGCTGGTGTTGTAGGCGACGGAGGCCTGCTCTTCGTCGCGGGCGCCGCGCAGGCCTGAGATCGAACTCACCAGGATCTGCGTCCCGCCGCCCGCTTCCTTCATGCGCTGCGCCACCTGCTGGCAGAGGTAGAACGTGCCGCGCACGTTCAAGTCGTAGACCTTGTCCCAGCCAGTGAGGCTGTGCTCGAGGACGGGTTGGCCCCACGCGAAGCCCGAGTTCGCGACGAGCACATCGACGCGGCCCGCCGTCGACCAGGCCTGCTCGACGAGCGAATCGATGGGCTCCTGCTTCGAGAGGTCGGCCTCGATGGCCCATGCGCGGCGGCCGAGCTTCTCGACGAGGCGCACGACTTCGTCGAGGTTCTCGCGCTTGCGCGACGCGACGATCACGTCGGCGCCGGCTTCGGCGAGGCCGAGGGCGATGTGACGCCCGATCCCGCGGCCACCGCCGGTCACGAGGGCGGTCTTTCCGGCCAGATCGAAGAGCTGCGAAACCTGCATCTCGGCAGCATAACATGGTGTCCCACGGCGATCTGACGCTGTGTCAGAAACCTCGCAGCGGTGATAGACTGCTGCCTTTCCCGGGGGTTCTTGCGTGCTCGACGGCCTGCGCGTCCTCGACTTCTCCGACGAGTCCGGCTTCCTCGCCGGCAAGGTGCTGGGCGATCTCGGCGCCGACGTCGTGAAGGTCGAACCGCCGGGCGGCGACCGTCGCGGCCGGCGCGCGCCCTACTTGCATGGTGAGGTCGACCCCGAACGCAGCCTCGCGTGGCTCGCCCTCAACACGAGCAAACGCGGCATCACCCTTGCGCCGGCGAGCCGCACCGGCCACGACCTCGCGCGCCGACTCGCCGAGCGAGCCGACGTCGTGCTCGACACGACGGTGCCCGGCATGGCAGGGGAGGGGCCCAGCGTCGACGCACTCTGCGAGGCGAACCCGCGCCTCGTCGCTTGCTCGATCACACCCTTCGGCCGGACCGGGCCGCGAGCCCACTGGCGCGCTGGCGATCTCGTCGCCGTCGCCATGGGCGGGAACCTACACGCCACCGGCGACCCGGATCGCCCGCCCGTCCGCTGCAGCATGCCGACGGCCTTCTATCACGCGGCGCCCGAGGCGGCCCTCGGGATCCTCATGGCTCTCTATCAGCGCGAAGACACCGGCCGCGGGCAGCGCGTGGACGTCTCACTCCAGGAGACCCAACTTCAGAGCCTGCTCTCGGCGCCCGGTCAGTTCGCCCTGCACGGTCGTGCGATGACCCGCAGCGGTGCGCGATTGGGCCGCACGCGCGAGATCTGGGCCGCGCGCGATGGACAGGTTTCCTTCGGCTTGCGGGGCGGGCCGGCCCGGGTCGCCAACCTCGTGGCCACGGTGGAGTGGATGGCAGAGCGCGGCCAGGCGCCGGATTGGCTGCGCGCCTACGACTGGCAGAGCTTCAGCCACCTCTCTGTGAGCGACGAAGAGATCGCGCGGCTCGAGGAGGCGTTCGGGGCCTTCTTCGCGACCCAGACCATGCGAGAGCTCTACGACGAGGCACTTGCTCGCCGCATCCTCCTCGCGCCCTGCAACGACGCGCGCGAACTCCTCGCCCACCCGCAGCTGCGCAGCCGCGAGTTCTTCGTGACCCTCGACTACCCCGAGCTCGGCGCCTCCATCGAGCACCCGGATTTCTTCGCCCGCACCGCCGACCGCGCGATCTCCGTGCGGCGCCGTGCCCCGCGCATCGGCGAGCACAACGCCGAGATCTACGGCGAGCTCGGCCTCGGCCCCGACGACCTCGTGAAGCTCGGCGCCGAGGGCGCGATCTAGTGGGTGTCTTCGACGGGCTGAACGTGCTCGAGCTGGGTTCGGGCGCCGCAGGGCCCGTGGCCACCCGCTACCTCGCGGAGCAGGGCGCGCGCGTCGTGCGCGTCGAGTCGGCCAAGCGTCCGGACTTCTTGCGCGTGCTCTTCATGACGAAGGATTCGAAGCACGGCCTCGACGGCTCGCCCATGTACGTGTTGCTGAACCCGGCGAAGGAGAGTGTCTCTCTCAACATGGCGGTGCCCGAGGGCATCGGGCTCGCCAAGCGGCTCGTCGGTTGGGCGGATGTCGTGTGCGAGAACTTCTCGCCTGGGGTGATGGCGAAGTGGGGGCTCGACTGGGAGGGCGTGAAGGCCCTGCGGCCCGACGCGATCCTGGTCTCGGGTTGCTTGTTCGGACAGACCGGACCCCAGCGAAAGTACCCGGGCTTTGGCGGGCAGGGCTCGGCCATCGCGGGCTTCAACCATCTGACGGGCTGGCCCGACCGCGAGGCTCACGGCCCCTACGGCACGATCACCGACTCGTTGTCGCCGCGATACGTCGCCGTGGCCCTGGTGGCGGCACTGCTCGAGCGGCGTCGCACCGGTCGAGGGCGTCACATCGATCTCTCGCAGATCGAGTCTGCGGTCTACAGCCTCTCGGAGATGATCGTGCGGCAGAGTGCGAACGAAGAAGTGGAAGGGCGGCGCGGCAATCGCAATGAGCGCGCGGCACCCCACGCGGTCTATCCCTGCCGGGGCGATGACCGCTGGATCGCCATCGCAGTGGAAGACGACGCCGCGTGGCCGGCGCTGCGGGGGGCGCTCGGCGACCCCGAATGGGCACGTGACCCGAGGTTCGATCGGGCCGAGGGACGGCTCGCTGCGGAAGCGGAGATCGATGAACGAATCGCCGCCTTCACGCGCGAGCACGACGGCTTGGAGCTGGCCGAGCGCCTGCAGGCCGCGGGGGTTCCCGCCGGGCCCGTGCAGACCTTCGGCGACCTGCTCGAAGACCCGCAGCTCGCGCATCGCGGTCACTTCGTCCGGCTGCGCCATGCCCACCTTGGGGAGCTCGAGTTCGAACGCAGCGGGTTGCGCCTTTCAGAAAGCCCCGGTGGCTTCGCGCAGCCAGGGCCCAACCTGGGCGAACACAACGACGAGGTGCTGGGTGACGTGCTCGGCCTCTCGCGTGAAGAGATCGCAGACCTGGCCGCGCGCGAAGTCGTGGCCTGAGGGAGGCAGACGAGACCATGCAGGAGATCCGATTTGACGACATCACCGGCCTCGAGGCCGCCGTGAGCGAAGAGTTCGGCGCATTCGGCCCCGAGAAGACCGTGACCCAGGAGATGATCGATCGGTTCGCGGAACTCACGGGCGATCACCAATGGATCCACGTCGACGTCGAGCGTGCCAAGAAGGAGAGCCCGTTCGGTGGGCCGATCGCCCATGGCTTCTTCACCCTCGCGCTCGTGCCGGCGCTGCGGCCGGGCCGCACCTTCGCGGTGACGGGCTACGCGAGCGCGGTGAACTACGGCTCCGACGGGTTCCGCTTCCTCGCACCCGTGCCGTCGGGCAGCGCGGTTCAGGCGCGGTCGCGCCTCGCGGCCGTTTCGGCGAAGCCGAAGGGCACGCTCGTGACGACCGAGACCGCCGTTCATGTCGTCGGCAACGAGACGCCGTCGCTCCTCTACAAGGGCCTCACGCTCTACCGGCCGCCGAAGGGTTGATCGCGCGTTGAACGAACTGCTTCGCGTCTTTCGCGGGCCGGCAGGCCCCGTGCTGCTCGGTTGTCTGGTCGCCCAGATGGGCCTCGGCTGCGTGTACTTCTTCGGTGTGACGCTCCGCTACATCGTGAAGGACTTCGACTGGTCGGTGACGGCCTTCGCCGCGTCGACCTTCCCGCTGCTGCTGGGCTACGCGATCGGGTCCCCCGTCGTCGGCACCCTGACCGACCGCTTCGGCGGGAAGCGCGTGATGTCGGTGGCTGCGCTGCTGCTTGCGGCCACCTTCGTCGGCATCGCTCGCATGGAGACGCTCTTCGAGTTCTACATGCTCTCCCTGGCGCTCGGCATCGCCCTGGTGGGGCTCGGCGACATCCCGGTTGCAGCCATCACATCGCGTTGGGTGAAGCGCGGGCGCGGCCTCGCCCTCGGCTTCGTCTACACCGGCTCGAACCTCGGCGGGACCGTCGTCCCACTGATCGCGGTCGGCGTCGCGACGCGCACCTCCTGGCGCGACGCGCTCATCGCGATCGCGGGCCTCGTGGTGGTGATGATCCTGCCCGTGGTCTGGCTCACGGTGCGCGAGCCGCCGGTCGACTTCGTCCCCGAGGCCGACCCGCACGAACCGGAAGCGCCCAGCGACGACGGCCTCGATCTCGCCGCCGCGGTGCGCACGCGAAGCTTCTGGGTCTTGTTCGCCGCCCTCGTGCTCTTCTACTTCTACTACCTCGGCGTGAACCATCACCTGGCGAATCACCTCGCCGAGATCGGCTATTCCGATGGCAAGGCGGCGGCGAGTTTTGCCGGGGCGGCCTTCGTGGGCATCGCGGGGAAGCTCGCCATCGGCCTGCTCGCCGACCGCATCGCTCACAAGAAGGCCCTGTTGTTGAACTTCGGCGTCATGGCCGCCGCGTCGGGTCTGCTGCTCGGTGTGGCGAGTCCGGCGTTGCTCCCGTTCTTCTTGATCGCTCACGGCTTCACCGTCGCCGCCGAGAACGTCCTCCTGCCGTTGATCGTGGCGGATTGCTTCGGCGTCCGACACATGGCGCAGATCTACGGCGTATTGATGATCGCGCTCTTCCCGGGCGGCACCCTCGGGCCGCTCTTCGCGGCGCGCGTCTTCGACGAGCTCGGGAGCTATCAGTCGGCCTTCGCGATCTTTGCCTTGTTGAACCTCGTGACGGTGGTCATGCTTCTGGCCGTCCGCGACGAACGCGTGAACTGAGGCGCCGATGGACCTCCACGACAGCCCCGAAGAAGGCCGCTTCCGCGACGAGATCCGCAGCTGGCTGCGCGAGAACCTGCCCGAGGGATGGGGCACGCCGGCCTATCGGGGGCCCGGGGAGCCCGGGGGCGAACCCGAGACGGGCGAGGAGCGCGTGGCCTTCGGTCGCGCGTGGCAGCGCAGGCTCTACGACGGCGGGTGGGCGGGCCTTTCCTGGCCCCGCGAGTTCGGAGGGCGCGGCGCCGGTGTGATCGAATCCATGATTTACGGGCAGGAGTACGCGCGCGCGCGCGGCCCGAACCTGATCCAACTTTCCGTCGGCACCGCGCTCGTCGGGCCGACCCTCATCCACCACGGCACCGACGCACAGAAGGCGCGCTTCCTCGAGCCGATCCTGAAGGGCGACGAAGTCTGGTGTCAGGGCTTCTCGGAGCCGGGGGCCGGCTCGGACCTCGCGAACCTGCGCACGCGCGGCGACGTGGAGGGCGACGAAATCGTCGTCACGGGCCAGAAGATCTGGACGAGCTTCGCCCAGCACTCCCAGTGGTGCATCCTGATCGTGCGCACCGACCCCGACTCCCAACGTCACAAAGGCCTCACCTTCGTGCTCGTCGACATGAAGAGCCCGGGCATCACGATCCGGCCGCTCGTGGAGATGACGGGGGAGGCGTGGTTCAACGAGGTCTTCTTCGATGGCGTGCGCGTGCCCGTCGAGAACGTGGTCGGTGAGATCGGCCGCGGGTGGGACGTGGTGATGACCACCCTCAACGTCGAGCGCGGCTCCGCGTCGGCCCACGAAGGCTTGGCCGTGCAGTTAGGCCGACTCGTCGAACTCGCGCGTCGAACGCCGCGCGGCGACGGCGTGGCCGCCGACGACCCGGTGATCCGCCAGAAGCTCGCCCAGTACGCGAGCGAGCTGATGATCCTGCGCATGACGGGCTATCGGAACGCGAGCCGGCTTGCGCGGCACGGCCAGCCCGGGCCCGAGGGCTCGATCCTCAAGATCTTCTGGAGCGAGCTCGACCAACGGATCCACGACACGGCGCTCGAAATCCTGGGCGCGGCCGGGCTGGTGCCGAGCGGCGACCCCGCCGCGGTCGAGGACGGGTTCTGGCAGCACGAGCTGCTCTGGTCGCGGGCGGCGACGATCTACGCGGGGACCTCGGAGATCCAGCGGAACATCGTGGCCCAGCGAGCCCTCGGCATGCCGCGCGGCTAGCGACGGGCCTGCGCCTGAGCCGCACGGGCGCGCCGGGATGTTGGTTGCCAGTGCAGGTTCGTTGTGGTCAAATTTGACGGTGCGTCAGATCCAGTCTGGGTGCCGGATGGACGCCAGGGGAGCCGAGCCGACCATGAGCAGCCGCTACCCGTTCCCGCCCTATGCCAACGGCTGGTTTCGCATCGCCTATGCCGACGAGATCGAGCGCGGCCAGCTCGCGACGTTCCACTACCTGGGCCGCGAGTTCGTCGCGTTCCGCGACGCTTCGGGCACGGCGCGGGTGCTGGATGCGTTCTGTCCCCATCTCGGTGCACATCTCGGCCACGGTGGCACCGTCGTCGAGGGCGGCCGCGTGCGCTGCCCGTTTCATGCCTGGGAGTTCGACGGGCAGGGCACCTGCGTTCGGGTTCCCTACGCAAAGAAGATTCCACCCAAGGCGCAGCTGCGCGCCTGGCAGACGTGCGAAAGGAATGGCGTCGTCTTCCTGCACCACGACGCCGACGGGCGCGAGCCCGCCTACGAGATCCCCGAAGTCGACGAGTTCGCTTCGGACGCCTGGACGCCCCTCGAGGTTCGCCGTTGGACGGTGAAGGCGCGTTGGCTCGACATGAACGAGAACTGCGTCGATGGCGTCCACTTCAAGTACGTCCACGGTGCTCACACGATCCCCGAAAGCGAGATCGAGGTGGATGGGCCGACGTTCCGGGTCCGCAATCGCATGAAGCTCGGCACGCCCAAGGGCGAGGTGGACGGCGGGATCGACACCACGGACTACGGGCCGGCGCTCCAGATCGTGCGGCTCTCGGGCATCCTCCCGACGATCATGTTGAACACGGCGACCCCCATCGATGCCGAGACGACGGACGTGAGCTTCGCCTACTCGGTGTCCACCGAGGGCGGGGCCGAGGCGGCGCGCGGCGTGGGCGCCGCGATCATCAAGGACCTCGAGAAGCAGATGGCCCAGGACATCCCGATCTGGGAGAACAAGACCTACTGGGGCCGGCCGATCCTGGCCGAGGGTGACGAGGGCTTCAACACGTACCGGAAGTGGTATCGCCAGTTCTTCAGCGTCGACTACGACTCGAGAGGCTCCGCATGACCCGCGCCATCGACACCTGGGTAAACGTCAACATGGAGGAGCTCGGGCGCCCCGACTACCTCGTCGCCGTCGCGAGCCAGTACTTCAAGCAGGGCGAGGATTTCTTTCGCAACTACGAAGTCGCGGAGATGACCGACCTGATGGATGGCTGCGGCGTCGAGCGAGCGATCCTGACCACCGACCCGAAACATCCGTCCGAGCACGTCATGAAGTTCGCAGAGAAGGAGCCCGAACGGTTCGCCCTTGGCGCACAGCTCGACCCGCGCCGCGGCATGAAGACGACGCGCGCGCTCGAGGCCTTCAAGAAGAGCCACAACGTCGTGTTGGCGCGCATCACACCCTTCTATCTCGACATCGCACCCGACCACGCCGTCTACTATCCGGTCTACGCGAAGTGCATCGAGCTCGACCTGCCGATCACGATCAACACGGGGATCCCCGGGCCGCCGGCGCCCGGTGAGTGCCAGAACCCGATGCACCTCGACAAGGTGTGCCTGCACTTCCCCGAACTGAAGCTGGTGATGGCCCACGGCGCCGACCCGTGGTGGAGCGTCGCCATCCGGTTGATGCTGAAGTACCCCGGGTTGCACCTGATGACCTCTGCCTACCTGCCGAAATATCTGCCCGAGGAGTTGCTCCACTTCATGCGCACCCGCGGCAAGGGCAAGGTGATCTTTGCCTCGGATCACCCGGCCATCCAGATGACCCGTTGTCTCGACGAAGCCCGCAAGTTGGACCTCCCCGAAGACGTCCTCGACCGCTACCTATACGCCAACGCCGCCCGCCTCTTCTGGAACGAAGGCGACTGACGAAGGGGACGGTTCTGTTTGATGACGAACGAGGGGAACGGATGAGCCGCGTCTATCAGAACGTGCTCATGGACAGTACGCGCTGGGCGGGGTTCGCTCCGCGGGACGGGGACATCATCATCGCCACCTCCTACAAGGCAGGCACGACGTGGATGCAGGGCATCTGCGCAGCGCTCGTCTTCCAGCAGCCGAAACCGCCGCTGCCCCAGGGCGAATTGTCGCCCTGGCTGGATTCGAACTTCGGGTCCATCGAAGAAGTGCTCGCGCTGCTCGAAGGGCTTCGCCACCGCCGCTACATCAAGACCCACATGCCGCTGGACGGCCTGCCGTACTTCGAGCAGGCCCGATACATCTTCGTCGGCCGCGACGGCCTCGACGTCTTCATGTCGCTCTGGAACCACTGGCACAACATGACCGACGAGGGCTTCGCAATGCTCAACGAGGGGCCGAACCGGGTCGGGCCCGACTTCCCGCACCCGCCCGCGGAGATCGGCCCCGCCTTCGACGAATGGATCTCCAAGGGCGGCTTCCCGTGGGAGCACGACGGTTGGCCGTTCTGGTCGCATCTCAATCACGCTGACACGTTCTGGCAGGTGCGCGAGCGCGAGAACGTCCTGCACGTCCACTTCCAGGACTTGCTCGACGACCTCGACGGCGAGATGCGCCGCGTATCGGAGTTCCTCTCGATCCCCGTGGACGAGGCCGTCTGGCCTGAACTGTTGCGGGGTGTCGGCTTCGACGCCATGAAGTCGAACGCCGAGGCCATGGCGCCGGCCGCGGGGAGGGGGTTGTGGAAGGACACGAAGAACTTCTTCCACAAGGGGACGAACCGACGCTGGGAAGGCGTGCTGTCGGAGGCGCAGGTGGCGGCCTATCGCGCGCTCTCCGCGCGACGACTCTCGCCGGAGCTCGATGCCTGGCTCGCACGCGGCAGCCGGGCGACCGCCTATCCGAACGCCGGCTGACCGCGGCTAGGCGTCCGCTTCGGGTCGCAGGCCCTCTGCCCGGGCTCGCGCCAGCTCTTCTTCGTACTGCGGGTTCGGGCGGCAAACGTGCTTCGACGTCCCGGTGGCAAGCAGTCGCCCGTCTTCGGTCCAAAGTCGTGAGACGCAACCCACCAGGCCGTCCCCCGCAACGAGGACGTTCCCATCCGCCAACATCCATTCCGCCTCGGGCGCGAACCGGTGGAACTGGATCATCAGGTCGAGGTTCGGCGTGAGAAACGGGAACGGCCACGTGTGAGCCGAGATCGTCGCGTTCCAGCCCGGGAAGTCGAGCCAGAAGAGCTGGCGGACGGCGTCGGCCTCGCGGTCCGGGATCGGCGTGTCGTTGAAGCGGAGCCAGGTCTGTGAGATGGGCTCGCCCGGTTCGTCGTGGCCGAAGCGCAGCGGCCGCCCCTCCATGCTCCGCCAGATCGGATACCACTCGTCGTAGTTGTCGGCGAGCTCCTGGTAGGGCGCGAGATCGCCGGGCCCCGGAATCTCGGGCGCCTTCCCGAAGTCGTGCGTGTAGCCGCCGAGTTCGTCGTCCACCATCCAGACCGAGGCGCTGAGCAGGGTCCGCCCCTCCTGCACGATCTCGACGCGCAAGGATTCGGCACGCTTGCCGCCGCCGAGCGACGTGACGTGCAGCGCGACCGGCGCGAACTGGCCCACCGCGAGGAAGTGGCAGTGGAAACTCGCCGGGCGCGACAGCCGACTGCAGCGTATGGCCGAGCGCAGCGCGATCGCCGCGAGATACCCACCGTTCGGTCCCCACACCGCCCAGTTCTCCGACAGCACCGCACGGCCCGGCTTCCCTGCGTCGGGAAACTCGACCGTGGAGTCCGCCATGAAATCGGCCATGTCTACGCCCCTCCGAGCATCAGACCCGCAACGAGTTCGCGGTGCTGGCTCGCGTCGCCTAGCGCCACCTCGTTCGCCTTGGCGCGCTTGTAGTAGAGATGGAGATCCTGTTCCCACGTGTAGCCCAGGCCCCCGTGGATCTGGATGCCCTCGCCCGCGACGTGGGCACACGCCTCGGAAGCGTAGGCCTGGGCCATGCACGCGGCGGCATGCGCGTCCGGCGCGCCTTCGTCCAGCGCCCACGCCGAATACCAGGCGGCCGACCGCATGTTCTCCACGCGCAGCAGCATGTCGGCGCACTTGTGTTGGATGGCCTGAAAGCTCCCGATCGGCTTGCCGAACTGTTCGCGCGTCTTGGCGAAGGCGACCGAGAGATCGAGCACGCGTTGGCCGATGCCTGCCATCTCGGCGCAGAGCCCGACCCGCGCGAAGTCGAGAGTGGCTTCGAGTGCCGCGCTGGCATCCTCACCGCCTCCGAGGATCGCATCCCCCGGCACGGCCACGTCGTCGAAGGTGACTTCGGCAACCTTGCGGGTGGCGTCCGTGTAGTCGACGGGCCGCGCCGACACGCCACGCACCTCGGCCGGGACGACGGCGAGCGCCAGGGGGCCGCTTGCGCTGCCGCGCCGCACCGCGACCACGAGGTCATGGGCGGTGTGGCCGTCGGGCACGAAGGCCTTGGCCCCACTGATCCGCAGGCCACCGGCCTCTTCCCGCGCGATCAGTCGAACCGGGCCGATGGCGCTGCCGCCTGGCTCCTGGGTGGCGAGGGTTGCCCGGCGTTTGCCCGACGCGAGCTCGGGAAGCCAACGGCCTTGCTGCTCCCGGGTCCCGGCTCGGGCGATGACGGAAGCTCCGAGCACCACCGACGAGAAGAACGGCGCCGGCGCGAGGGCCGCCCCCATCTCTTCGAGGACCACGGCGAGCTCGACGGCTCCGAGGCCGGCGCCGCCGTGGGCTTCGGGCAGGGCGATCCCCGTCCAGCCCAATTCGGCCAGCTGTTGCCAAAAGCCGTCGGAAAAGCCGCGCGTGTCTTCCATCTGGAGGCGAACGGAACTCATCGGACATTCGCGAGTGAGAAAGTCGCGGGCGCTCTGCTGGAGCCTTCGCTGTTCTTCGTTCAGCTGTGCGTCCACGTGGGCCCCGCAATCTGAGAGGATGCCCGATTCTATCGCTGCGGAAGCGCGGCGCTACGACCGGGCCTCGCGCTGATCCGCCGTTTTATCCGCGACCGGGTCGGTTTTCGGTTGAGCCTTCTGAATCAGGGTTGTTAGTCTGGCGAGTCACAGGAGGTTTCGAAACGTGTCTGATTCGAAGAAGACGGTGGATCTATTGAAGGTGGCGCCCGGCGCCGATGCCAAGCGGGCCGAGGGCAAGCTCGATGGCACGACGTCCGACGAGGCTCGGGTCTTCCCCGACGCCTTTGCAGCG
>JAFDDA010000184.1 GCA_019311105.1 Deltaproteobacteria bacterium | reverse complement strand
GCCGAGAGGCTGGGCCTCCGCGAGGGCGCCCGCCACTACACCGGGCTGAGCGGCACGTCGCCCCAGAAGCGGATCCAGGCTGCCGCGTCGGAGATCCTGGCGGGCCGCAGCGACGTCGCCATCGTGGTGGGCGCCGAATCCCTGGCGACGAAGAGACGCCTCCGGAAGTCGGGCGAACGGCCGGCGTGGAGCCATCGGCCGAGCGAGAAGCCCGCCCTGCCCTTCGACGATCCCCATCATCCCGCCGAGATCGCCCATCAGGTCTTCCAGGCCTACCTGACCTTCGCGGTCTTCGACATCGCCCGACGCGCCCACCTCGGCCTGTCGCCCGACGAGCACCGGCGGCGCCTGGGCGAGGTGTTCGCCCCGATGAGCCGCATCGCTGCCGCCAATCCCAACGCCTGGTTGAGGACCGAGCGCAGCGCGGCGGAGATCGTCGAGGTGACTGTCCAGAACCGCATGGTCGCCTACCCCTACCCCAAGTACACGATCGCGGTCCTCGATGTGGACATGGCCGCCGGCATCATCATCGCCAGCCACGAGAAGGCCGACGCCCTGGGTGTCCCGCGCGACCGTCGCATCTACCTGCGAGGCTGGTGCCACAGCAAGGATCCCGTCTACGTGGCCGAGCGAGCGGATCTCTGGCGCTCGGCCGGAATGGAAGAGGCGAGCCGTGCGGCACTCGCGTGCGCCGGTGTGGGGATCGACGACGTCGCTCACCTGGACCTCTACAGCTGCTTCGGGAGCTCGATCGAGTTCGCAAGCGACGCCCTGGGCCTGGCGGCGGATGACGCGAGGCCCCTCACGGTCACCGGCGGCCTCCCCTTCCACGGGGGGCCGGGCAACAACTACATGACCCACGCCGTGGCGGGCATGGTGCGAAAGCTGCGCGAGGACCCGTCGGGCCTGGGGATGGTGAGCGGGGTCGGGATGCACATGACCCACCACGTCTTTGCGGTCTACTCGGCGGAGCCGGGTGCGCTGGAGCCGCCCGACGAAGCAGCCGTCCAAGCCCGCGTCGAGGCTACGCCTCGCCGCAAGATTCGGAATGCCGCCACCGGCTCCGCCCGCGTGGCCGCCTACAGCGTGGTCCACGACCGGGAAGGACCGGCGTGGGGCCTGGCGGTCTGCGACCTGCCCGAGGGCGATCGCTGCTACGCCCGGCTCGACGATCTCCAGCGGATGCGGGAGATCGAAGAGAAGGAGTGGGTCGGCCAGGACGTCGAGCTGATCGACGCCGGAAACGGCGTCAACCAAATCGAGGCCTGAGGGGCCCGCCAGGCTCGAGCGGCCAGGCGACCGCTATTGGACGTCCAAGCCGAAGAACTTGATCGCGTTGCCTCGTACGATCTTGCGCGTCTCGTCCGCAGGAATGTCCTTGAACCGCTGCGCCACCAGATCCTTCGAGTGCGGGAAGGTGGTGTCGCTGTGCGGGTAGTCGACCTCGAACATGATGTTGTCCACACCAATCTGGTGCCGGATCGCGAGGCCCACCTCGTCATCCAAGAAGTTGGCAAAGACCTGGCGCCTGAAATAGAAGCTCGGCTTCTCGTTGATCACGGCGTGGGTCCAGTGGCGATGCTTCACGTACACCTCGTCCGCGCGCTGGAGGAGGTAGCCGAGCCATCCGATTCCCCCTTCCACCGAGAGGAAGCGGAGCTTTGGATGCTTCTCGAGTGCACCGCTCCAGAGCAGCGTCGCCACACTGATGAAGTTGCTGCTCGGAGCGACGGTGACGAACACCTCGGCCGGCGTACCGGCAGCGACCGCTAGCGGTAGTGGCGAGTTGCGCATCGACCCGGACGCGATGTGCATGCTCACCGGTATTCCCGCCTCCTCCACCGCATCCCAGAGCGGGTCCCAGTGCGCGTCGCCGATGTTCGGCAGGCCCAGGCTTTCGGGTGCGTTGGGGAAGGAGAGGGCCTTGTGGCCGAGCCCGACGCCGCGCTGGAGCTCCTTGACTGCGAGTCCGAGGTCCCAGAGCGGAATGATCATCTGACCGATGAAGCGGCTGGGATCGGCCGCGCACCATGTATCCGCCAGCCAGTCGTTGTAGGCCTCGAGGCAGCGGAGTGCGAGCTCCTTGTCCTCGCATTCACTGAAGAGCGTCCCAGCCATTCCCGTGACGGTGGGGAAAAGGGCGGAGATCTCGATCCCGTCCCGATCCATGTCCAGGAGGCGTTCCTTGGGGTCGTAGCAGCCCTTCCGCATGTCGCGGAAGCGGACCGGGCTCGGGGTGTACTCCTCGTAGGGACGCCCGGCCATGACGGAGAGTCCGATGTTCGGGATCTGCTTGCCCTCGAAAGTCCAGTAGTCCATGTCGTCGACTTCGATGACCTTAGGCGCCCGGTCCTGGAACCTGGCTTCGAGCCGGCCATCCCAGACGTCCGGAGGCTCGATGATGTGGTCATCGCTCGAGATCAGTCGATAATCGATGTTGCCGCTCACTGTGATCCTCCCGAAGGAAGAGCGCTCTCGGTTCGGCCGTGGAAGCGCGGCTCGATTCAAGCGCTCCGGTTCAGAACGTAGTCACCCGCATCGTCGAGCTGCGCCCGCCAACCCGGATAGACGACGATCGTCGTAAAACTCTCCTCGATGATGCCCGGGCCCTCGATCGCATGACCGGGCCGCAGATCGGCTCCGCTGTAGACGCGAGTGTCCTCGAACCCCCGGCCCAGGTTGGCTCGCCGGCTTCCCGCGGGCGTGGCTGTCTTCCGTACTGCCTCGAACCCCGCGGCGAACCGCGGGCCAGTGACTGCCACCGACGTCCGGAGTCGAGCCCCCGTGATCTCCGGCACCTCGCCCTCGCGCCGGTGCCCGTAGCAGGCCTCGTGCTCTGCGTGGAAGCCCTCGATCACGCGTGCAAGCGCGCCTTCATCCACGAAGGAGAGCTCGCGCGTTCCCTTCACCGTTTCGACATCCACGGTGAGGGCGAAGTTCTGGCCCGGATACCGCAGATTGAGCTGGTAGAGGGCCGTCATCTCGTCTCGCTTGAACCCCGCCGTCAGGAAGTGACCCTCGGCCCGCTCATCGAGCTCGCGCCAGAGCTCGCGCAGCTTGTTCGTGTCGGCCTCGTCGGCGGAAACCAGATACGCCCGCTCCTCGTCGATCGAGGGCTTCGCCGCGAGCGCGCCGAGGGCCGAGAAGGTGGGCGAGGACCGGGGGACCAACACCTGCTCGATGCCCAGCTCCTGGGCCTGGATGGCGGCAAAGGCGGGTCCGTTGCCGCCGTAGGCCAACATCGTCAGGCTCTTGGGATCGATGCCCTTGCCCGCAGTCGTCCGCTGCACGGCCTGGGTCATGTTGGCGTTGACGACCCGCCAGGCGTCGAATGCGGCCTCTTCGACCCCGCAGCCCAGCGCGTCCCCGAGCTGTTCCTGGAAGGCTTCATCCACCCCCCGACGAGTGAGCTCGAAGCTGCCACCGGCGAAGGGGGATTCCTCCGACAGAATTCCCAGCACCAGGATGGCATCGGTGACGGTGGGGTGCTGGCCGCCGCGGCCGTAACAGATCGGACCGGGAGCCGCTCCGGCGCTCTCGGGTCCCACCTCGATCGCACCGTTCTTGATGGCGCAGATCGATCCCCCGCCGGCGCCCAGCGTCTCGACGTTGATCATCGGCACACCGATGAGATTGCGGTGGTGCCAGTTCCAACCCACCTCGGCGGGCGCAGCGGCGCCGACCACCACGGATACGTCGTAGCTGGTGCCCCCCATGTCCACGCACAACAGGTCCGGCGCCTCCTTCGCCTCGGCGACGCGGGCCGCACCGACCACGCCTCCCGCCGGGCCCGACGCGAGCACCCGGATCGGGCTGCCCCGGAGATAGTCGCGGGTCATCACACCGCCACTGGACTGCATGACCAACAGCTGCCGCCCGTAGCCCGCCTCTTCGAGCCGCTCGACCAGGCGATCGAGATAGCCGGTCACGCACGGGCCGATGTAGGCGTTCACGGCGGTGGTGCTGGTGCGGTCGAACTCGGGCGCCCGGGGTAGCACCTCGGAGGAGAGTGAGATTTCGACCCCGGGCATCTCGTGGGCGACGAGCTCCGCCAGACGGCGCTCGTGAACCGGATTCGCGAAGGAGAAGAGCAGCGAGATCGCTACCGACTCCACGTTCTGCAGCTTCAGCCGGCGGATGGCCACGCGCGCGGCCTCCTCGTCCAGCTCCTCGTAGACCGAGCCGTCGGCGAGGATGCGCTCGGGCACGGTCAAGCGCCGGCGCCGCGGAACGATGAAGGTCGGCGCTTGCAGGCGAACGTCCCAGATGTCCTCCTTGAAACCCCGGCGGAGTTCCAGCTCATCGCGGAAGCCCTCGGTCGCAAGGAGCCCCGTCACGGCACCGTTCATCTGGATCAACGTGTTGTCGGCAATCGTCGTTCCGTGGATGATCGCCTCGACCTCGGATACGAAATCGACCAACGAGCGACCCTCGCGAGCGGCCAGCTTCCCCAGGCCCTCCATCACGGCCAGCGAGTTGTCGTGGGGCGTGCTGAGCGTCTTCTCCAGCACGATGCCATCGGCCTTCAGCAGGGCGAAATCGGTGAAGGTGCCGCCGATGTCGATTCCGACTCGATACCCCGGACGATCCCCGGTGAGATCCGTCATGGGGTCATCCCCGATCCGCCGTGAGCCGCTCGCGGAGCTGCTGCGTCGCCGCCTGATCGACCTCGACGTTGCACTCCTGCGCCGACCCGCTCAGCACCACGCCATAGCGCTCGCGGGCCGCCTCGACGCTCACGTATTCGTCGAGCACATCCTCCCGCACGGCGGTGGGATCGCGCAGGAGCGGGCTCTCGAAGCCCGCGCCGCCTCCGTACTGGTATGCGATCACGGCGCCGGCAGGAAGATCGGCGCGCACCGAGTTCTCGATCTTGTACTCGTTCGGCGTGCCCACCTCGAAATGGTTGCTGTAGGCGGAAGCGTCTTCGCCCCCGCGAAGACCCCGCAGTGGATGCTTCATGGAGACCATCCACGCCACTGCCATGGTGGGCTCGAGGACCTTCTTGACGTTGAGTGTCCCCGGTTGCCCGCGCCAACGGCCCGGGCCGCCGCTATCGCAGGTCATTTCGCGGCTGAGGTTGATGACGGGAAAGCGGCTCTCCGCGTCCTCGGCCTGTGCGAGAATCAGATTGCCGAGACCACTGCACAGCGATCCCCAACCGTCGATTCCTTCGGTGGCGGATGCGTCCGAGGCCCGCACGTCCACTCCTTGATCCATCCACATCCGACCGTCGCCGTCGAAGCCGATGACCGCGTTCGGCATGCCGAGCTTGTAGACCTGCGGCGAAGCGCGGTGGGGCACGATGTCCGAGAGGGCGATGCAGATG
>JAFDDA010000093.1 GCA_019311105.1 Deltaproteobacteria bacterium | reverse complement strand
ACGGTTGCCGACGTAGTCGATCCAGGCCGACACGGCGAGATCGATGCGCTCGACGAGAGGCGCCCGCGCCGTCAGCGCGGGCTGGATCCCCTCGAAGAGACCGGCCAGGACGTTGCCGAGCACCGCATCGTAGAGCGCGGGCTTGTCCTTGAAGTAGTAGACGATCGAGGCGCGCCGGATCCCGACACGCTCGGCCACGTCCTCGAGCCGGGTCGCGGCGAAACCCTTCTCGGCAAAAAGCAGCTCGGCGGCCTCGAGGATGGAAGCGCGGGTCCGTTCGGCCTTCGGGGTCGTGCGGCGACCGCTACTGGGGGCGGGAGATTCGGGGGGATCGGGCATACCACTTTTCTACCTGCACGCAGGCCACTTTTCTACCTGCACGCAGGTAGAGAGTCAAGGCTGGACGGACCTCGGAGCTTCAGCGCGGGCCGGTCAGCAGCAGGCACCCGCCCAGCGGGCCACCGCCCGCCGCGGCGACCGCCACCTCGGGGTCGCCCCCAACCTGGCGCTCGCCCCCCTCGCCCCAGAGTTGGACGCAGGCCTCGTGGAGGAACCCGAAGCCGTGGAGCCGCCCCCCGGAGAGCTGGCCGCCGTTCGTGTTGAGAGGCAAGTCGCCGTCGAGCGCGATGCGGGTGCCCCCCTCGACGAAGGGCCCGCCCTCCCCTTTCTCGCAGAAGCCGAGCGCCTCGAGCCAAGCCAGGGTGATGAAGCTGAAGCCGTCGTAGAGCTCTGCGACATCCACGTCGGCCGGGGTGAGGTCGGTGCGTTCCCACATCATGGCGCCGGCATCACGCAACGCCATGGTGGTCAGGTCGTCCCACTGATCCCAGGAGGGGCGGCCGCGGATCGCGGTGCCCACGGCCTCGACCCCGATGGGTCGCCGCCGCAGATCCCCCGCGACTTCGCGCCGCGAGACGATCATCGCCGTGGCGCCATCGCACGGCACGTCGCAGTCGAACAGACACAGCGGTGTCGAGATCATGCGCGCCGCCAGGTAGTCGTCGAGGCTCATCGGGTCGCGGTAGATCGCGTTCGGGTTCAGTGCGGCGTTGCGGCGTGCGTTCAGCGCGATCCCGGCCAGCTGCTCGCGTGTGGTGCCGAACTCGTGGAAGTGCCGTTGGGCGGAAAGGGCAATCCAGTTGGCCGCCGAGTAGGCCCGGAAGGGCAGCGACCACTCCATGGTCCCCGACGGCCGGAAACCACCGCCACCGCCACCCGAAGGCAAGCCGATCCCCGAGCGCTTCCCGCTCCCTTGTGCCGTCGCCTCCCACACCGAACGGAAGCACAACACATGGTCGGCGAGGCCGCAGGCCACGGCCATGCAGGCGTTCACCACGGCGCCGAGCTGCCCCGGCTGCTCGAGGGCGCCGGTGTACCAGGAGAGTTTCAAGCGCAGGGCGTCCTGCACCTCGGTCACGCCCGCGCCGGTGAAGCCCGGCGCGCCGCCCATGGCCCCGGGATAGGTGGTGATGCCGTCGATCTGGTCGCGCGTCAGCCCCGCATCCTCGATGGCGGCAATGCAGGCGTCGAGGGTCAGGTCGAGGGGGTCGCGGCCGATGCGACGGCCGATCTGGGATTGCCCGATGCCGGTGATGCAGGCCCGGCGTTCCATCGGCTCGCTCACTGGGCCGCTCCATCGACCGGTTCGAAGAGCGGGAACCACACGTCATCGTCGTGATTCTCGAACACCACACGCACCCGCATCCCGATGTGGACCGAGTCGGCCGGGCAGTGGACGACGTTCGACATGAGCCGCAGGTCGCTCTGTTCATCGAGGGCGACCACGGCGATGGCGTAGGGATGGTCCGCCGAGGGCACCCATTGCTGATGGTTGAGCGTGAAGGTGTGGACCGTCCCGAGGCCCGACACCGCGGCGGGCGCCAGATCCTTCGAGAGGCAAGCGGGGCAGCGCGGCGCCGGCGGGTGGACGTATTCGCGGCACGGGCCACAACGCAGGAAGCGCAGCTCGCCCTCGCGCCCGCCGCGCCAGAAATGCTCGTTCGTCGGCGTCACGCGCGGCAGCAGACGGAACGGTTTCTCGGGAGCCTCGCTCATGGGCCGCAGAGCCTATCAGAATCATCCAACGCCCCCCGGACTCTGGGCCCCTGCGTGGAAACCCGGAGTGCCGTAGGGCCTTTGGAAGATTTTTGGGCTCCAGGAATCAAGAACGAACGCCCCACGCCCGATATTGCAACCATCTGGTTTGGAGGGTGCCTTGGGTTGGGTCAGCAAAACGGACCGCGTTGGGCCCGGTCGAAACACCGATGAAGCCTTTCCGGCGCGGCCTCGCCGCCGTCGCCACGTTGCGCTCGTCGCCTTGCTGGCCTTCGCGGCCCATCTGCCGGCGCCTCCGGTCGCTGCCAGTGTCGCGGGCGAATACAGCCTGAAGGCGGCATTCCTCTACCAGTTCACGAAGTACGTCGCCTGGCCCAGCGAGCCCGACGGCCCCGTCGACATCTGCGTCCTCGGCGCCGACCCGTTCGGCCGTGCCCTCGACGAGGCTCTGGCCAACAAGAAGGCCAAGGGTCAGGCCGTGGTCGCCCGCCGCGTCGATTCGGCGAGTGCCGGTGCAGGGTGTCGAATCCTGTTCTTGAGCCGCTCCGAGCAGCCGCGGCTCGATGCCGCGCTCGCGGCCCTCGGCACCCGCCCCACCTTGACAGTGGCCGACATGGCAGGCTTTCCGCAGCGCGGAGGCATGATCAACCTCCGGCTCGAGGACGAGCGGATCAAGCTCGTCGTGAACCCGGACAACGCCGCGCGCGCCGGGCTGAAGATCCGCTCCGAGCTGCTGCGCCTCGCGGAAGTCGTCCGCAACTAGCAGCGCCGGGTGGAGCTAGACCAGCTCCATCTGTTGATTGTCGAGGTAGGGCGCGTTCAGCAACGAATTCTCGTTGGACGCGCGCCGCATCTGGGCGAGTTCTTCCACGGCTTCCCGGACCACGGGCTCTTCGGCCACGAGCTCGCGGAAGTCGTTGCGCGCGAGCGTCAACGCCCAGCACTTCCCCACCGAGAGGCACGAGGCCATGGCCGGGTCGTCCGTGAGCATCGACATCTCACCGAAGACGTCGCCGGGTTCGAGTGTCGCGAGGTTCTTGTCGCCAACGCCGTCGAAGTGGATCACCTGCACGCGGCCGGAAAGCAGCGCGTAGAGGCCCGAGGACGGCTGGCCCTGGCGCACCAGGATGGCCCCGTCGGCCATCTCGACGAAGCGGAATCGCTCGGCGACGGCCTGGCGCTCGGAGGCCGGCAGCAACGTGAAGAACGAACTCGTGCGGAGCAGACGATCGATCAGCCGGTCGCGCAGATACCGGAGCAACACCTGCAGCACGACGGGCTGGCGGTCCACGAGCTGTGAAACCAGCGAGCGATCGATGGCCAGGAGCTTGGTGTCCACGAGCGCTTCGATCGTCGCGCTGCGGGCCCGCTCGGTCACCAATGAAATCTCACCGAAGAAGTCGCCCTCTTCGAGGACGGCGAGCTTCTTGCGCACCTCGCCCTCGGCGATCGGCACCACGGCACCCTCGGCAATGACGTAGAGGGCGTCGCCGGGGTCGCCCTGGTGAAAGAGTTCGTGTTCGGCCGGCAACTCGACCAGCCTCGCTCCGTCCACGAGCGCACGCAGGCTCTCGCCGTCGAGGGACGAGAAGAGCGGCGTGCGCGGAAGCGTGTCGGCGGCGAGACGGCGCGCCTCGTCGTTGTGGGTCGCCTTCCAGTCGAGTTCGATCTCGACCATGGGCTGGGCGGTCAGGTCGTCGTCAAGCGTGAGGGGCGGCGTTTCGACGAGCACGTCCTCCAGGACCAGCTCATCGAGGGGCTGGCCGGGGCCGAGGGTCACGGGCTCGTTCTCGAGGGCCCGAGCGGTCTCGCCGTAGAGCTGGTTGCAGAGCGCATCGATCCGGTCGCGGGTGCCGGGGTGGTCCGGGTCGATGAGCAAGATCCGTTTGCATGCGGCGATCGCCTTCAACGGGGAGCGCTGCTGCTCGTAGTGGGCCGCCGCGCGATCGAGCGTCTCGATGCGGGCGAGGTCGTCGGCCGACAGCTGGGGTTTACGATCGCTCATCGCCTCCCGTATCGGCCGGCCGAGAGCGGGCTTGACGCCCCGTCCGAGGGTTCGAGCCCTGGGAGACCCTCGTTCTTGCGACGGGCCATTTGGTGGCGGCCCCTCGTTCTTGCGACGGGCTACTTGGTGGCCGCGTCGTGGACGCCATCCCAGGCTTCGGGCGGCGGGCCGTTGCGGAGCGTCGCGAGGCGCGTCGAGTGAACGCCCCAGAGCGTCTCCAGGGAAGGCCCGAGTTCGCGGCAACGCGAGAGCAGCCCGGCTGCCACCTCGAAGTCACCCTTTCGATAGGCCGCCAGGAACGCCTGGTTCGCATCGCGCAGCGCGATCGCCTCGGGCATCGCCGCCGCGGCGGCGTCGCCGAGCAGGGCGTGGATGCGTTCGGCCTGGCGCCGCCCCTTCACCCGCAGCAGGTCGAGTTCGAGGAAGGACCAGCGGGGCAAGCGTTGGCGAGTGCCGTCGCCCACGACCGTGGTCACCCCGTAGGTCTTCGACTGGCCCTCGAGGCGCGAGGCCAGGTTCACCTCGTCCCCGATCACCGAGTAATCGAAGCGCTGGTCGGAACCGAAATTCCCGACGCAACACTGCCCGGTGTTGAGCCCGATCCCGATGCGCAGCGGCGGCAGAGGGGCTGCACCCTCTTTGCGATCGGCGGCCAGCCGCGCGTTCACGCCGGCGAGCTCTCCCTCCATCGCCAGCGCAGCGGCACACGCGTCCCGCGCGTGATCGGGGTCGGCCAGGGGCGCATTCCAGAAGGCCATGATGCAGTCGCCCATGTACTTGTCGATGGTTCCGCCGTGCTGCAGGATCACGCGTGTCATGGGCGTGAGGAAGCGGTTCACGAGTTGCGTGAGTTCTTCCGGGCCAAGCTGTTCGGAGATCGTCGTGAAGCCGCGCACGTCGCAGAAGAGCAGCGACATCTCGCGGGCCTGACCGCCGAGACGGAGATCCTCGGGGTGGTCGGCGAGCTGCGCGACCACCGCCGGCGACACGTAACGGCCGAAGGCCGAGCGCACTTCGCGCCGCTCGCCTTCGGTGCGCAGGAAGGCAGCGAGGGAACCCGTCGTGTAGACGCCGAGGACGGCGGCGCCCACATAGACCGGCGCCACCAACCATTGCTTCTCGACGTAGGCCCAGACTGAGAAGCCCGTGACCGCCGCGAGTGCAACGACCCCGATCCCAGCACACCAGGCAGCGCCCAGACGCGGCAGCGAAACGATCAGCAGCAGGCCGACCAGGAGCGTCGCCAACAGCTCCGCCCCCTTCTGCCAATCGGGTCGCAACAGAAAGTGCCCCGTCAGGATCTGCTCGGTGATCTCCGCGTGGAGCTGCACGCCGGGCATGGCCGGGTTCACCGGCGTCGCACGCAGATCCTTCAAACCCTCGGCGCTCGTTCCGATGTAGACGATGTGGCCCCGCAACAGCTCCGGGTTCACAGTGCCTTCGAGCACCTGCCAGGCCGAGACGTAGCGTTCGGGTGCGGGGTCGGAGTAGTGGATCCAGGCACGGCCGACCGAATCGGTGGGCACCACCAGCTCGCGGCCGATGCGCACGGCCGAGATGCCCGTGGCTTCGCCAAAGGCCCGCGTCCCGCTCGCGTTCGACGCCTTGACGAGGTAGCTCGTGCCCCCCGTGGCCACGCGCACCGCCTCGCCCGCCAGCGAGGGGTAGAGCGTCTCGTCGGAGCGGAAGAGCAGCGGCACGCGTCGGTACACGCCATCGCTCTCAGGCCAGGGGATCGAGAACGACCCGCTGCCCTCGGCCGCCGCATCCAGGACCGCGAGGTTCGAGACGGCGCCGAGCAGGTCGGGCAGGAACTGGGCCGGGTCGTCACCGGCATAGCTCACGCCGGCCTTCGGCGGCGGCACGTGCCCCCCCGCGTGATCCATCAAGACGAAGCCCGTGACCACGCGGCCCGTGGCGAACGCCTCGGCCAACACGACGTCGTGGTCGGCCAGCCGCGCCAACTCGGTAGCGAGAGCCTCGGACTCACCCTGCTCCGACCACAGGGGGAGCATCTGCGCGGGCGACGTGCGGTCGGGCTCGGCGAACACGATGTCGAAGGCCACGACGGCGGCTTCGAGTTGGACGAGCCGCTGGACGAGCTGAGCGACGCGGGTCCGCGGCCAGGGCCACTGGCCCACGCGTTGCAGTGTTGCATCGTCGAGGTCGACGATGCGGACCAGGTCGGGCTCGTAGGTGCGAGGATGATGACGCTGGAGGATGTCGAACGCCGCCAGCTCGGATCGCTGGAAGGCTGCCGGCTCCGTCATGCGCATGGCGAGCACGAGCCCGAGAACCACGAGCGACGGCAACGCTGCGAGCAGACGGCGACTCATCTCCATCCCCGATGGATCGGCCATGGGACGTCCGGACGCAAGGAAATCCACGCGCCCACGCGGCCCGGATGGAGGGGACGCCCTAGGGCGTGTAGAAGCCCGGGATGTGGCCGAGGTCGGCCATGGCCTCGACCCCGCTGCCCTGGACCGACACCTTCGCGGCGATCTCGTGGGCGATCCCGCCCGTGTTCAGCACCGCGGTATCCACCAGCACGTTGCACGGCGAACAGATCGGACCGAAGACAAAGCTCGCAGGGATCTGGAAGATCGCCTTGCCGTTCGATCCGGAAGCGAAGTCGGTGGCGATCGCGGTCAGCGTGATCCCGTTGCCCGGGGGCATCATCAGAATCGGCGACGTGATGTTCTGCATCCCGAAAGACGCCTGCTGACTGCCGAAGTCGAGCACGAACCCGAAGTCGAAGCCGCCCCCTCCAGCGAACGTGTACCCGGGACGGTTGTAGGTCGCGGTGCCGCCGTTGATCGCCGAGAGCTGGGCGACGGTTGCCACGTCGTTCATCAGCGGGGTCTGCCCTGCGACGGAATCGGCCTTCTTCAGGCGGATTAGCTTGCCGGCCTCGACGAGCAGCTCCTGACTGAACTCCGCTCCCTCGGCCGTATTCTGCCCCGCCCACTCGCTGGCAGTCGCCTTTGCACCGAGCCCGAAGCGGGGCCTCAGTCGCGCACCGCCCTCCGGCTGGGCCGTCGGCGCCTTGGCCAACATCCGCGGGGGCGGCCCTTTCGTGGGTCAGGGCGCGCTTCGGCCCGTCGCAGACTGGACGAGGATCCGTGCGCAGGTCTCCACCAGCTCCTCGCGCTGCGCCCCAAAGGCCTGGATCTCCCGGTGGAACGCGGCCAACCGCTCCAACATCGAGGCCAGTGCCGCTGCGGCCGCGAACGGATGGATCTTCTCCGAGAGCCGGCCCGAAGTCTGCGCGTCGGTCACCTTCGCAGCGAACGCCTCGAGGATCGGCTGGATGGATTCGCGACGGACGCGTTGGAAGCGCCGATCGCCCTCTTCCGAAGCCAGGTTGCGCAGCCGCAGCACGGCCCGGTGGGCATCCCAGTGGTCGAAGTAGGCGGCGACGAGCTCCCGCGCGGCCTCGAAACCCTTCCGCCCACCCCAGGGCTCTTCCAGCTTCGCGACCAGGGCCGGGATCTCGGCGCATGCCTGCTCGGCGAGCTGCAGCGTGGCCTCGGGGACATCCTTGAAATACTGGTAGAAGGTGGCAGGCGAGGTGTCGACGTTGCGCGCGATCTCGACCACCGAGATGTCGCGCAGGCTTCGTTCCTCGAGCAAGGCGCGGGTGGCGTCGAGCAGGCGTTGGCGCGTATGGAGAGCCCGGGGCCCAAGAGCCCGCCCGCTCTGATCGACGGTTTTCTTCGCTCCCCGTACCACCGTGAGAGGCCTCCTGGTGCCGCCGACCGTGTCGGGGCGGGAATCTGACGTTATATCAGAAAATCGCCGGGCTGCGGGCCGCGACGGGGCGCCTACGAGCCCGTCCGGGCCTCGTCACTCGCGTCGAGCACGTGGCGCTCGACGTACTGGGGCTTGCGATTGATGTTCAAGTGAACGCGCCCGATGTATTCGCCGATGATGCCGAGCGCCAGCAGCTGAACGCCGCCCAGGGTGAGGATGGCCACGATGGTCGAGGCGAATCCGGGGACCTCGATCATCCCGAGCAACGTGAGAATCAAGAACGTGGTCCCGACGCCGAGCCCGAGGCCGGCGGTGATCATCCCCAGCCACGAGACGAGCTGGAGCGGCAGCAGGGAGAAGTTGGTGAACATGTTCAACGCAAGCAGCAACAGCTTCGAGACGGAGTAACCCGAGTCCCCGTGCTGGCGGGGCTCGTGTCGAACCGGGATGGAACCGATCCGGGTCGTGTTCCAGGCAAAGAGGCCGTCCAGGAAGGTGAAGTTCAGCGAGTAGGTGAAGACGCTCTGGGCCAGCTCTCGGCGCAGAGCGCGAAACGAAGTGAATGTAAAGCTCACGCCAGAGAGCGAGCGAAAGATCCTCGTCACGATCGACGAACCGAGGTTTCGCCAGCCCCGCTGCTGGCGCTCCTCGTAGGTCCCGTAGACGAGGTCGAGGCCTTGCTCGTCGAGGGCGCGAACGAGACGCGGGATCTCTTCGGGCGGGTGCTGCAGGTCGTCGTCCACGGTGACGAGCACGGCCCCACGTGCGCGGCGCATGCCGGCCATCAGTGCGTTGTGCTGCCCGAAGTTCCGCATGAGCTGGATGGCGACGACCCGCTCGGGCCATTCACGGTGCAGTGCCATCAGCTCGTCCCAGACGCGGTCAGGGCTTCCGTCGTCCACCAGGACGAGTTCGAAGCTCTTGCCCTCGGCTTCGAACATGCGGATCAGGCCTTCCGCCAGTGGCCGGATGGTGGCCTCCGACCCATAGCAGGGGACGATCACGGAGATGTCGAGGAGGGAACTCACGGACTCGACTCCAGCCAGAAGTGATACGCCTTTTCGGGAGTGCCCACCGCCTCGTAGGCGAAAGATTCGAACAAGCGACAGGCCGCTTCGTTCTCTAGCCCCGCAGGCTCGACACAGGCGACGGGAAACCCGAAGTGCTGCGAGCCCCACTCGAGGGGGACGATCACGAGCCGCCCCCGAAGAACGCGTGCACCGCGTCGATCACCTCGTCTTGAGCGTCGGGTGACAGTTCGTAGTAGAACGGAAGCCGAAGCAACCGGCCCGAAACGTCCATCGTCACCGGCAGGTCGGCGTCCCCCCCACCATAGCGGCGGCCCATCGGTGCGAGATGGAGCGGGACGTAGTGGAAGACAGCAAGAATCCCGCGCTGCTTCAGGTGATCGATCAGCAGACTCCGGGTCGCCATGTCCTTCAGGAGCACGGCGAACATGTGGTAGTTGAGGCTGCAGTGCGCGGGCGTGCTGGGGATCCGCAACGCACCCGATGCCTCGAGAGGCGCCAGGGCTTCCTGGTAGCGCGAGTGGACTTCACGGCGACGCTGTGTGATCACCTCCATCTTCTCGAGCTGGGCCCACAGGAAGGCGCAGGAGAGTTCGCTCGGGACGTAGGACGAACCGTGGTCCACCCAGGTGTACTTCGCGATCTCTCCCCGGTTGAAGGCCTGCCGGTTGGTGCCCTTGTCGCGGATGATCTCGGCGCGCTCAACGAGATCGAGGTCGTTGATGCACAGGGCCCCGCCCTCGCCGCAGATGAAATTCTTGGTCTCATGGAAGCTGAACGCCCCGAGGTCACCCATGCCTCCGAGAGGCCGCCCCCGATAGGTCGCGTTCACTCCCTGAGCGGCGTCCTCCACGACCCGGAGGCCGTGGCGCTTCGCGATGTCGAGGATCGCATCCATCTCGCAGGCCACGCCCGCGTAGTGCACGACGAAGATCGCGCGGGTCCGCGGCGTGATGGCCGCCTCGATCCTCGTTTCGTCGATGTTCAACGTGTCGGGCCGAACGTCCACGAAGACCGGGCGCGCGCCCTCTCGCACGAAGCACGCGGCGGTCGAGACGAATGTGAACGAGGGCAGGATGACCTCGTCCCCTTCGCCGAGCTCGCACAGCATCGCCGCCATTTCCAGGCTGGCCGTGCAGGAGGGTGTCATCAGGACACGCGGCGAAGCGGCATGGTCGGCCAGAAACTCCGAGCACTTGGTCGTGAAGTATCCGTCGGCGGCGATGTTGCCGAGCGACACGGCCTCGGCGATGTACTCGAGCTCTTTGCCGACGATGAAGGGCTTGTTGAACGGGATGCGGTACATCACGAATTCTCGGCCGCGAGCCTATCATACGGGGTCACGGCGGCCCTCAGGGCATCCTGGCTTCGAGCACGATGTGGGTGTAGGGAATGCGCAAGAGATCCGTACGGACCCGCGCCTTCACGTCGGGAAGCACGGAGCGCGCAAGGCGCAGCCACTCTTCCTCCGTGCGCACGTGCTCTCCACGGTCCTTGGATACGATGAACCGTGCGATCGGGTTCTGGCCGTCCACGAAGCACGGGTCCATCGTGACCAGGCGGCCACCCGGCTTGAGGGCTGCCCTCGCCACCTCGATCAGGGCCTTCGCCTCGGCGTCGTCCAGGTGGTGCAGCACGCCGGTGGCCATGGCGACGTCGCACGTCCCCTCGAGTTCTCCGAGGGAATAGCGCCCGACCAGAGCGCAGGTGAACTTCGCACGGTCGCCGTAGCGCGCGCGAGCGGCCGCGATGTAGCCCTCGCTGCCATCGAAACCGTGGTAGTCGACCGCCGGGAGGTAGTCGAGCACATCCCCGACACCACACCCAATGTCCAGGACTCGTGCGCCCTCTCGAATGCCGACGCCTTCGCGCAGAAAGCGGCGCAGGTTGGCATCCGGGATCGCGATCCGCTTGAACAGGCGGTACACGACCGGAAGGCCAAGGACGGCCCTGGGATCGAGACTCGGCATGGCACCCTTCCGCCCGGAGGAGGGCACAGACTACACGCGTCGTCGGGGCGGCTCCAGCGGACCGCTCGGGTTCTCGGCGTAGGCCCGCAGCGGCCCCCACCCCCGTTCGGTGCTCAGCCGCCGATCCTCGGCCTTGAAGCCCTCGATCCAGCTCCCGGCCCAATGGTGAACGGCGAAGGCCTCCTCGCCGAGCGCCGCGGCAATCTCCGATGGCACGGCTTCGCCTCGCTCCAGTTCGAGCTTGTCGACGGGGTAGAGCTGCGCCGCCGACGCCAGATGGGTCGGCGCCGAGCCCGTGTAGGACTCGATCGCTTCGGTGAGGAAGAACGGGCCGGCCGCATCGAGCGGATCGCGCTCACGGGCATGTTCGATCAGGAGATGGAAGACATGGTCCCAAAAAGGGTGGCCGGCCGTCGATGCGGCGAAGGCGTTGCAGACGATCTGGGAAAGGGGCTTCGAGCGCCGTTGCGCGACGGGGAGCGCCATGTGGGCATCGGGCTCGACGCCGAGCACCAACGAGTGCGACGCCAAAAGGGCCCCGATGGGCCGCAAGCACTCGAAATCGAGGTCCACGTACAGACCGCCGTGGCGATGCAGCAGGAAGTAGCGCGCGGCATCCACCCGGGAGATCGCGTGGTCGTACGCGTCATAGGACTCGAGGAACCACGGGTAGTGTTCTGCCACGAGGTTGCGCAGCTCGACATCGGTCCAGAGCCGATACTCCCAATCGGGGTGGTTCTGGCGCCAGGTGTGCTGGAGTGGCCTCCAGCACTCGGGCACTTCGGCGTCCCTCCAGGTCTGGTGGAGGATGCGCGGAATCAAGCGGCCCCCTTCGCCAACGCCTCGGCCAGCTCGGCACTCACCTCCGCTCCGAGATAGAGCGTTTCGTCGAAGAAGCTCGCGAAGTGCGATTTGGGGAACGTGTTGTCGCCATGGGCAACGTAGACGTAGAGCTCGGGCTGCTCGAGTGCCACGAGGCCGCCGCCGCGCAGCAGGGCCTCGACCACGGGTGTGTCTTCCCCGATCCCGAGGCCCGGATACGCCGGTAGGCTCTCGCGACGACACAAGAGACTCCCCTCCCACTGTCGATAGGGCGAGAGGTAGGCGCGACCCCGGGCCTCATCGAAGACCGTCCAGCGAGAGAGCACACACGCGGAGGCTTCGGGGGCGCCCGACAGAGCCTGCCACTGGTCCGCCAGCCGTTCGGGGTGATACCAGTCGTCATCGTCCCACTGGCAGACGTATTCGCCGTCGCTTCGCGACACGGCGAGGTTGCGCAAGACCCCGAGCGGGGCCCCCGGGTCGCGTGCGACGCCGACACTGACGATCTCCGGCGTCGAGCGAGCCGCTGCTTCGGCGTAGGCCGCGGTCTCGTGATCGTCGTCTTCGTAGAGCAGGACGAGTTCGCGGTTCGGATGCGTCTGGTCGTGGAAGCAGCGGACCGCACGGTCGAGGCGTGCGACACGGCCCCGTGTCACGCAGAGGCACGAGATCCGCGGGGAGCGCGACGACCTGCCCTCCCCCATCGCTCGGGGCTCGGACCGCACGCTGAACGAATATCGCGGCCGGAGGCGCACGAGAACTCGAGCCGAATCGAACTGATCGGCATGTGCCTGGACGCTTCGTTCGGCTTCGCCACCCTCGCTCTCGGCGAACGGGATGCGCGCCAGGGCTTCCTCGTAGCGGCGTGTGGTCACGGCAAAGAGCCGCTGCCCGATCGGGGAGAGACGCGCATGGGAGCAGACTGTGTCGTAGGCCATCGGGAGCTGGAGCCCCACGCACGAAAGCCTCTCGCGAGCACGAGACACGGCCTCGCCCTCGCTCGCGTCGCTCCCTTCGATCACCGACAGCCAGTGGTGCGCCACCAAAGTGAACACGCAGAATGCGTGGAACACCCCCTTCATCGGTCGCGGCTCGATTCGCCACGGCGAGTAGTAGCGGAAGTCCGTCCCTGCGTTCTGTTCCTCGTCCGCAAACAGCGGGCCCTCGATCTCGAGCGCGAACAGTCTCAGGTGATGCAGCTCGTGGACGAGCGTCTCGGCCAGCTCGAGAGCATCGTGAGTCTCGAGCAGACAGATCGCACCCGGCAGCTCCGAGCTCGATGTGTTCCCGACGTTCGCGACTTCGAGTCGATTGAAGGCCACGAGCTCGAGCCACCCGGCGAGCTGCGCAGCATCGGGGCTGAAGCGCTCGACGATCGCAAGCGCTTCGGCCAGCACCGAAAGATAAGCGCCCTGATCCTCTGCATCCCAGTCCTGCAGGTAGGGCACCGGCTCGCCATCGACGGTGCGGAACGCGGCCGGCTGGACGCGAATCTCCGACTCGTTCCAGGTGAGAACGGGACAGGTGCGGACCCGCAAGGAATCGGGCGGGGCCGCGGGGTCGGGCTGGAGCGCGAGCGCCTCGCCGCCGCCCGGCGCTCCGGGCTGGGCCAGGAAAACCTGCGTGGCGGAGATGCCACGAAGCTCGAGCCCGCCCGCGCCCTCGATCGTGTAGCGCGTGCCGGGGATCGCCAGCCGTGCCGGACACACGAAGCCACTGCGGAGCGTGAGCCGCTCCCCGGCCACGTGGGCGCAGGCCAGCGCGAAGACCTTGAAGCCGTCGAGCGCCCGACCCAACGCCTCGTTCGCCTCGACGCTGGGCGTGCGGACCGCCCTCTCGAGCCGGTCGAACGTGCCCTTCACCCACGCGTAGGCTTGGGGGTCGGACCAGATGCGCGAAAAGACCGAGGGGTCCGCGGCGACGACTCCGGCATAGAGTTCGAGAAATTCTGCTTCCCTGGCGCCGAGGAGCGGCGCACGCTCGAGGCGACGAGCGATCGCCACCAGGGCTGCAGCGCTGCGCTCGAGCTGTGCCTGCAGAACGTCTGTCACCGGCGCGGCCTCGGGTGGGGCGTCGGCTACCGGGGCCGTCTCGGCGCGAAGATCGTCAAAGCCCTTCCAGCGGTCCGCGTCAGCGAAGAAGGCCGCGCCGCCGTTCGCACTCAGGCTGTCGCGCCCCCCCGTGTAGCGTCCGGCGTCGAGCGCCCGTTCGACCCCGCCGTTTTCGAGTGGGCCCGGCTCGCCACGCATTTGGGCAAAGGCTGCGGTCGGGCCGACGTGGCGCACCCGGCTCGCAACCCGTGCGGCCCGGCCGAAGCGAGCCACGCAGCGGAGGCCGAAGTCGACATCTTCGCCGCCCGCACCCACGAAGCCCTGATCGAAGCCGCCGAGTTCGCAGAAGGCGCGACGCTCGACCGCCATGTTCCCCGTCCAACACTGCGACGCGAGCCAGACTCGCGGGTCGGTGTCCTCGGGCGGCTCGGCCTCGGGCGCGAAGGCGGGGCGAAGCTCGCCAGCAACCGGCTTCGTCCAGTCTTCGGCTGCGACGTAGTCGATCGGGCCGAGCAGCAGAGTCTCGGGCTCGAAGGCGTCGACGAAGCCCTGTACGTGGCCGGCGCCCACGAAACAGTCGGCGTCGAGAAAGATCAGCAACGTGCCGGTCGCAAAGTACGCACCGAGGTTTCGAGCCTCGGCTGCCCCGAACGGCGCCCGCGACTCGCCAACGATCTCGTACAGCCGGCACCGGTGTCGGAGATCGAGCGTCTTCACCGCGCGTGCGGTTTCAGGACAGTGGTCTGCGACCACCACGATCTCGAAATCGAACCCGTCGGAGTCATCGAGTAGCTGGAGCGCTCGCACCAGGACACGGGTTCGGCCACGGGCCGGGATCACGACGCTGACTCGAATCATTCTCGGGTGACCTCGGAAGGAATGCGCCCGGCGGGCGTCTCGATGGCAGTAGAATACGCCACTGGCACCACCAACCGAGGTCCGATTCGATGAATCTCTTCATCGCCACCCCCTGCTACGGCGGCGTCGTCACCCGGCACTTCATGCTGAGCATGATCGCGTTGAACAACCGGCTCGTGAAGCAGGGCATCCCCTTCTCTTTGGCGACGATCGGAAACGAGAGTCTGATCACGCGTGCTCGCAACTCACTGGTCGCTCGATTCCTGGCCGAAGAGGACGCGACCCATTTGCTCTTCATCGACGCCGACATCGCTTTCGAGCCCGAGGTCGTGCTGCGTTTGATGGCACATGGGGGCCCGGTGGTGGCGACGCCGTGCGCGAAGAAGACGATCGACTGGGCCGCCGTCCACCAGCTGGCCCCGCACTGCGAGTCGCCGGAGGACCTCGCCACGGCAGGGGCCGACCTCGCCATCGACTTGGGCTCCGAAGAGGAGCGCTTCGAGGGCGAGACGTTTGATCGGCGCGTCCGCGACGGGTTCGTCCGTTCGGCCTACGCCGGGACGGGCATGATGCTCGTGGCGCGCCCGGTCTTCGAAGCGCTGGAGAAGGAATTCCCAGAACTCGCCTACGTCGATGACACCGAGCCGGGCCAGCAACGACGGGTGGCCTTCTTCGACACGCTGATCCATCCGAGGACGGGGCGCTATCTGAGCGAGGACTACGCGTTCTGCCACCGGTGGCGCAGCCGCGGGGGCGAAGTCTGGCTCGACACCGAGAGCCAGACACGCCATGAGGGCAGCTTCGTGTTCGAGGTCGATACGCCGCGACGCGTCGACATCGAGGCGCGTCGCCCGAGCGGCTCGCGCTAGTCGGCCGCGATCCGAATCTGCTGAATGTGACCCGTCGCATTGGACGCCGAGAAGCCGTCCGGAAAGAGCTTTCCACTGGAGCCGATTTCAGTCTTCGGTCGGAACCTTGAGAACCGCCGAAACCATCGTCACGTTGCCGCACGCTGCAAAGGCGTCGGGGAAGACCCGAGCCTCGTCGGACGTCGTGCCATCGAGCTTGCCCTCGGCCCGCTTGGCATCGGCGCCGGGCGCCACCTTCAATAGATCCACCGTCTT
>JAFDDA010000183.1 GCA_019311105.1 Deltaproteobacteria bacterium | reverse complement strand
GGCGCCCGAGCCGGCCGAACCCCCGAGCCCGCCGGCGCCGCCTGCGCCCGCGGCCGATGCGCCGATCCTCGGCTGGCAGCCCCTGGTGTTGAACCTGGAGCAGCGCTGTTCGTGCGGTCGCACGCTTTCGGCCGGTGAGTCTGCCCACGTGGCCCTGACGTCGAGCGGGCTGAGCGAGCAGTATCGCTGCGGCGATTGCATCTCGGGGCTCGGCACGGCGGGCTAGCCGGGCAGACATGCGGGCCGAGCGATCGCCGTAAGCTCGGCCGAGCGTTCGCCGGAAGCCCGGCAGAGCGTCCGCGGTAAGCTCGCCCGATGGCGCAGACGATCCACGACCTTCAGACGCCGGCGCTTCTCGTCGACGTCGCCGGCTTCGAACACAACCTCGCGACCATGTCCGAGGCCCTCCCGGGCCGCCGGCTCCGGCCCCACGTGAAGGCCACGAAGTCGACGGCCCTCGCGCGTCGCCAGGCCGAGCTCGGCCACACGGGCTTCACCTGCGCGACGATCACCGAGGTCGAGGGCATGGCGGCCGCAGGCCTCGGCGAAGATCTCCTGCTCGCCAACGAACGCGTGACGTTGGCCGTCGACTCCGAAGAGACGATCGCGGCCGCAGCGAAGGGCGGGGTGCGCGAGGTCTTGATCGACGTGAACGTCGGCCTGCCGCGCTGCGGCTGCGCCCCCGAGGTCGCCGGCGCCCTCGCCGACCGTGCGCGCAAGGCAGGCCTCGAGGTGCGCGGCGTCATGGGATACGAGGGCCACGTGATGCCGATGCAAGACCGGGCCGAGCGCATCGAGGCCACACGGATCTCGATGGAGAAGCTTCTCGCCGCGCACTCGGACACCGGCGGCGACCTCATCTCCGCAGGTGGCACCGGCACCTACGACATCAACACCTGGGCCACAGAGATCCAGGCCGGCTCCTACTGCATGCTCGACACCGACTACGCGAAGCTCGGCCTCCCGTTTCGCCAGGCCTTGAAGGTGCTGGCGACGGTGATCTCGGTGTCCGACGCCTGGGCCGTAGCCGACGCGGGCTTGAAGGCGCTCGCCACCGACCACGGCAACCCGACGATCGACGGCGCGAAGGTCTGGTTCTGCTCGGACGAGCACGTGACCTACGCGGCCGAGGTGCCGCCGCGGCCGGGCGACCGCGTGCAACTCCGGCCGGGCCACATCGACCCGACCATCGCGCGTCACTTGGCGCTCCACCTCGTCGAGGGCGAGCGCGTCGTCGACACCTGGCCGGTGGATCTCGGGGGCTGGTAGCCCCGCTGCGAGCGGAAGCTAGAAGTCCCAGCGCTGCGAGCGGAAGCTAGAAGTCCCAGCTGTGGACGGGCGCACCCGTCGCCTGGGCTTCGATGTAGTCGGCCAGCATGGCGCGCAGGGCGTCGGGCCGGGCGAGCCGCTCTTCGTGACGCGCCAGCGAGCCGAGCTGCCAATCCGAACCCGTGCGCCTACTGCGCACACGCTCCTCGACCACCGCGAGCAACTCGTGCGCCTCGCTCGCGTCGACGCCGCCGCTTTCGAGCCCACGCTGAGCCACGGGGATCAGCTCCAACACCAGATCCGCTGCCGAGACCGGCTGCGGCGAGGGCGGCTTCTCCGAGGGCCAGAGCAGCGTCGCCGAAAGCCCGTACTGGGCGGCGCGGTAGAGGTTCTGCTCGGCGTACTTGAAGGGCAGGGCGGTCGTCATCCACGCCGCCTCGTCGCGCAGGCCGAGGGCGAGGCCGAGGTGGAAGGCCGCGTTGGCGACCATGTCGACGACCGAGGGCCCGGCCGGCAGCGAGCGCAGCTCGACGCGCAGGTGGCCCCCGCCCTTCGGGTCGTAGATGCCGCGGTTCCAGCGCCAGACCGTTCCGTGGTGGAGGCGCACCTCGTCGAGGCGCGGCACGCCGCCGGCGCGCACGACCGCGAGCGGGTCTTCGTCGCCGACGACCGGCAGGAAGGGCGCGTGCAGCGCCACCGTCTCGTGGAAGAGCTCGAAGGCCGACTCGCGCACCCAACCGTTGCCGAGCGAGACGCGCGGCGGGCGCCAGCCCTCCCAGGATTCGCGCCGCTCGTCCACGGCCTGCTTGAAGAGCGCGATGCGGGTCTCCTGCCAGAGACGTCGGCCGAGGAAGGTGGGCGAGTTCGCGGCGGCGGCCAGCACCGGCGCGGTCGTGAGCTGCACGGCGTTGTAGGTCGGGGCGAAGTCCGCGGGGTCGACACGCAGGTGTGCTTGGAATCCGGCGTTCGCACCCTCGACGGTCACGTCGTCGGCGAAGAAGGTCAGGGGCTCGTCGCCATCGATGCGGATGTCGAAGCGCTCGCGCCGCATGCTACGCACGCTGCGCGAGATGGCGCGGAAGCGCGGCAGGTCGGTCATGGTCTCGGCGTTGGCGGAGAAGTCGCTCTCGCGAAGGGTCGGAAGGATTCCGGTCATCACGACGCGTCCGCCCTGGCTTGCGGCCGCGCCTTGGAGCTTCGCGATCAGGAGGTCGAGTTCCTCGCGGATCGCCGTGAAGGGCCGGCCGGCCAGCGGCTGCGGGCTCGCATTGCATTCGAGGTTGAAGCGGTCGAGCTCGACCGTCAGGCGAGGGTCGGGGTCGGCGGCTAGCACGTCGGTGTTCTTGCGGAGGGGGTCGCCGCGTTCGTCCACGAGGAAGAACTCGAGCTCCGCACCGATGGAGGGCGGGCCTTCGCCGAAGCCCGGGCGCGCGAGGACGGCCTCGAGCGCCGCGAGGCCCTCCTGGAGGCGGGCCGCGTAGCGCTCGAAGTCCTCGGGCGAGAACTCCTCCTGGTCGATCTCCTGGCCCATGGCCGCTCGGCTCCTCCCCCGCCGCCACGCCGCGCGTGACGGGGCCGGAAGCTAGGCTAAACCCACGGGGCTCGGAACCCTGCGCCCGGGGCCGAGCCGGGGGTCTCGTGAAGCGCATCGTCTTGGGCCTCGTCTTCTTGAGCATCGCGGGGTCGGTCTTCGTGGGAGGCCACCTCTATCTCGCCCAGCGCCTGGTGATCGACCCGGAGCTGCCGGCGCCCCTCGAGCGCGCGCTGCTGCTCGGCATCTGGGTGCTCGCGGCGAGCATCCCTGCCGAACCCCTGGCGGAGCGGCTCCTGCCGCGATCGATCTCGCGCTGGCTGGCCTGGCCGGCGGCGCTCTGGATGGGCGTGGCGTTCCTGCTGATCGTGGCGCTCGGGTTTTCCGAGATCCTCTCCTTCCTGGTCGGCGCCGCGGGCGGAGACCCGCTCGGTGTCGCGCGCAGCCGTGCACTCGGTGTCGTGGCTCTGGTCGCTGTGACGGCCACGGTCGGAATCCGCGAGGCCCTCTCGCCGCCGCGCACGAACCGCGTGGAGATCGGCATCGCGCGCTGGCCCGCCGAGCGCGACGGCTATCGCATCGTCCAGATCAGCGACGTCCACATCGGCCCGATCCTCGACCGCCGATTCGCGCAACACGTGACCGAACGCGTGAACGCGCTCGACCCGGATCTCGTGGTCGTGACGGGCGACCTCGTCGACGGCCGCGAACATCACCTGGCCGACGAGGTCGCGCCCTTTGCGGGCCTGCGCGGGCGCGATGGCGTCTTCTTCGTCACGGGCAACCACGACTACTTCTCCGGCGTCGACCCCTGGGTCGAGCGCGTGAAGACGCTCGGCATGCGCCCGCTGCGCAACGAGCGCGTCGCGATCGGGGAGGGCGCGGCGGCCTTCGACCTCGCGGGCGTCGAAGACCACCGCTCGGGCCTTTATAGCCGCGGGCCGGGCGAAGACCTCTCGGCGGCCCTCGATGGCCGCGACCCATCGCGCGCTCTGATCCTGCTGGCCCACGACCCGAGCACCTTCCGCGAGGCGCGCCGCCGCGACATCGACCTCCAGATCTCCGGCCACACCCACGACGGCCAGATCTGGCCCTTCACCTACATCGTGCGCGCGGTGATCCCCTGGGTGGCCGGCCTCTACCGCGACGGCGCGGCGCAGTGCTTCGTCAGCCGCGGGACGGGCTTCTGGGGCCCGCCCATTCGGATCCTGGCCCCGGCCGAAATCAGCGAGCTGATCATCCGACGCGAGGCCGTGTAGTTGACAGCCCTTGGCTTCGGGCAACCGCGACCCCATCGCGACGACCCTGCTCGGCTCGTTGTGCTGCTGTACCTCGCATTGGCCATCGTCCCCGGTTGCGGAGGGGCCGCGACAACGCCAGAAGAGGAAGTCCGTGCGGTGCTCGCCTCGGCCGAGGCGGCCGTGGACGCCCACGACCTGCGTGCGCTGAAGGATCTCGTCGCGCCCGACTATCACGACGCGGCAGGGCGTGACAAAGCCGCGCTCGAATCGATCCTGACCTTCCACTTCCTGCGCAATTCGAGCCTCCACGTGCTCGTGCGGGTTCGGGAGCTCGAGGTCGACCCGAAGGGCAGCGCCCAGGTCGAGGCGATCGTGGCCACGGCCGGGAGCCCGATCTCAGGCCTCGAAGCCCTGGCAGACCTCGACGCGGATCTCCTGTGGGTCGATCTCGGCCTCGCGCGGCGCGAGGGCGAGTGGGCCGTGACCCATGCGACCTGGGAGCGGGCGCGCCTCGAAGACCTCCTATAATCAGCGCTTCCCGGAAATCGCCCGACCGACCCCAGATGGAGACCCCCGATGATCGAGTGGAGTGAGCAGCACCTGATGATCCGCGACGCCTTCCAGCGCTTCGTGGAAGAAGAGATCAAGCCCAACCAGGAAGAGCTCGAGCACGGCGACCTGCCGCCCTACGGCATCCTGCGCAAGATGTACTCCACGTTCGGCATGGACGAGATGGCGCGTACGCGCTTCGAGAAGCAAATCGCTGCGGAGAAGGCTGGCAAGTCGAAGTCGGAGGCCAAGCGCGAACCGCGCAGCGGCGATGGCGGCGGTGCGGCGATGATGCTGATCCCGATCATCGAGATGTGTCGCTACTGCCCGGGGATGGTGACGGCCATGGGCGTCTCCGTTGGCCTCACGGCGGGCGCGATCATGTCGAAGGGCACGACGGCGCAGAAAGAGAAGTGGGCGCTTCCGGTCCTCACGCTCGAGAAGATCGGCGCGTGGGCGATCACGGAGCCCGGCTCGGGCTCGGACGCTTTCGGCGGCATGAAGGCCACGGCCCGGCGCGATGGCGACGGCTACATCCTGAATGGCAACAAGACCTTCATCACCAACGGGCCCTTCGCCGACACGACGGTCTTCATCTGCAAGCTCGAAGAGGACGGCGTCGCCCCCGAAGATCGGAAGATGGTCTCCTTCATCCTCGACAAGGGGATGCCGGGCTTCGAACAGACCAAGCCGATGCGGAAGATGGGGATGCACTCCTCGCCGACGGGCGAACTCTTCCTCCAGGACGTGAAGGTCGGCCGCGATCGGCTGATCGGCGAGTCGGAAGAGCAGGCCCAGGGCCGCTCGGGCGCAAAGGACACGTTCTCGATCGAGCGTGCCGGCGTCGCCTCGATGGCGCTCGGCATCATCGAGCAGTGCCTCGAGTACTGTGTGGCCTACGCAAAGGAGCGTGTCTCGTTCGGCAAGCCCATCGGGGAGTACCAGCTCATCCAGCTGAAGCTCGCGAAGATGGAGGTCGCACGGATGAACGTGCAGAACCTGATCTTCCGCCAGATCGAGCTGGGCGAGAACGGGAAGAACATGACCTTCGCCGAGGCGTCGGCCATGAAGCTCTATTCGGCCCAGGTCTGCACGGAGGTCTGCCTCGAGGCGGTGCAGCTCTTCGGCGGCAACGGCTACATGGCCGAGTACAAGGTGGAACAGCTGGCTCGGGACGCGAAGGTCATGCAGATCTACGCCGGCACCGACGAGATGCAGATCCGGGCCATCGCCCGCGACCTGCTCACGCGCTGAGCGGCCGCGACCTGCTCACGCGCTGAGCGGCGCGGGCGGCGGATCCGAGGATGGCGGCTCGTCCCGCGCGCATCGCCATCCCGATCCGCGAGATCCGCTTCCAATACGCGCGAAGTTCTGGTGCGGGGGGCCAGAACGTCAACAAGGTCGCCACCAAGGCGATCCTGCGCTGGCCCGTGGCGCAGACCCGTGCCGTGCCGGCGGCCCTGCGCGACCGCTTCCTCGAACGCTATCGCCGACGCATCACCCGGGACGGCGAGCTCGTGCTGTCCAGCCAGCGTTTCCGCGACCGCGGGCGGAACGTCGCGGATTGCTACGAAAAACTCGGGGAGATGCTCGAAGCCGTCGCGGTGGCGCCGAAGAAGCGCCGTGCGACCCGACCCACGGGCGGCTCCCGCGAGCGGCGCCTCGACGGGAAGCGTCGGCGCTCCGAGGTGAAGCAGGGCCGCCGTCGACCGGGCAGCGACGAATGAAGCGAGGCCTTCTCGCGCTGGCGTTCAGCACCGTCCTGCTGGCCTCGCACGCGGTCGCCGATGCGCCCGAGGCCGAGCCGGCCCCCGAGCCCGAGGTCGGGGCCTTCGGCTTGTCGGAGGCGCCGCCGTGGAGTGAGGCGCGCGAGCGACTGCTGGTCGACGTTCGCGCGCTCGATGAAAAGCAGGCGCCCAACGCGATCTTTCGCCAGGACATCCCCTACACGCGGACGTCCTTGATCTTGACGCCAGAGAAGCTCGGGGGCGACATCTACGACGTGACGCTGGCCGATGCACTCGCGTGGAACAAGACGGGCGAGGCGCTCTTCGAGATCGCCCTCGAGAATCTCGTCCGGAAGCACCCGCCGATCGTGCGGGAGACGCTCATCAACGGCGTCTCCATCACGCTTCTCTACAGCAACGAACCCTATGGTGCGAGCTATGCCGTCGAGGTCGAGTCGAACTCGCGCTGCACGGGCAAGAAGGGCGCGCTCGTCGCCATCCCGACGCCCTATGCAACGCTCTGCTACCCGGTCGATTCGAAGCTCGCGGGCGTTGCGTACGACGCGATCCAGGATCTCGCGGTGGGTGTGGTCCAGACCGGCGATGTGCCGCTCGCCCCCTTCGTGTTCTGGGTCTACCGCGACCACTGGGATACGCAGCCACTCGCGGTTCGAGAGGGAACCTTGCTCTCCTCTCCGTCCGTCGCTTTCCAGCGTGTGCTGAAGGAGCTCGAACGGGAGGCTGCGAATCCACGCAATCGGCGCTGGTAGCCGCCTCGGGCCTCCGCTTGCGACGCCCCAGCCCGTTGCCTAGAAGTCCAGTTAGGGGGTGAGTCTTGGCAGCCAAGGGTCCGATTCGCGGTCGATTTACGGCACTGCTGCTGGCACTCGTGGCTCTCATGCTCACGACGCCACTGGTCGAGAAGTTCGCGGGCATCGAATGGGTCGCTCTCGATCTGCTCTTCACCGCGCTGATGCTCGCCCTCCTCTATGCCATGAGTCGCGAGCGGCACTTCCTGCTGATGGCCGTGTTCCTGGCATTGCCGGCGGTGGGTTCGCGTTGGGGCGTCCGGGCTTCGGGCAACGATCTGTTCGTCGTGGCGAGCTTCGTCGTCCAGATCGCCTTTCTCGGCGTCTCGATGGTGGTCGTGTTGCTCGAGTCCTTCGCTCGGAGCGGGTCACGGTGGACACGATCTTCGGAGGCATCAGCGTCTACCTGTTGATCGCCATCACGTTCGCGCTCGTCTACGGCCTGATCGACTTTCTCGACCCTGCCGCATTCTCGTTCGGCGTGGTGCAGGAGGCGAACGCGGCGCGGTTTCCCGGCCGCGACGGGTTCGCGGAACTCATCTACTTCAGCTTCGTGACCCTGACGACCCTCGGCTACGGTGACTTCGTCCCCGTCGCCAGCGTCGCGCGCAGCGCATCGGCCCTGGAGGCCGTGATCGGGCAGATCTATCTGGCGGTCTTCGTGGCACGCCTGGTGGGCCTCCACATGAGGCAGAACCAGCCCGGGACCTTCGATACCTGATCTCTGCCGGGCGCAGGGCTTTGCGTCTTGCCCCGGGGTGGCGCTCGAGTGCCTCGGAAGTGGAACTGCGGGTTCATTCCGCGTCCATGCGGCCGGGGGCAGCCGGCGCGCAACTCGAACGGCCGCAGGCCCTTCCGGGCGAGCAAATCCCGATTGGGTCGGCCGGAGGAACGTGGATTGCAAAGCCCTGCTGCATGGCCGAGGAACTTCGGGATCGTCTGGCAAGGCTCGCTCGCGATCCGCGACACACCGAGTTTGCACACAAACTGGCGGATGCGTTGGCGGGGATCCGTCGCGATTTCCAGGGCGATGCGCGTGAGCGTCTGGAAGAGATGATCGACGAAGCTCTCGAGCGGCAACTCCAGCGCGTCGAGAACCGCGAGCGCGCCGAGGTCGCCATGGCGGGGCTCGAGACCTCCCAGACCGAGCTGGTGAGTGCCCTCTACGGCGTGCTGCTGCGGCTCGTCCCCGACGAAGGCGCCACGCGCCACTAGCCAAGGAGCGCCGCGCGCCCGACCTGGCAACCCATACCTGGCCCGCCATTCTCACCGGCACCCGCTGGGAGTCTCCACCCTTTTCGGCCCGCCTGGCTGGCCGCGCTCGGGAAGACGGCAGAAGAACTCGTGCCGCGCGGCCCGGCGATGGCGGGCAGCCTCTTCTCCTGCTTCGTCGCTGCAACAGCGGTGGAGTGTCTGACCGCTGCGGTCGGTGCCAACACCACGCGGGTAGGCGCCGCCCTGGGCCTGCTCCTCGGCCTCGGCATCGTCG
>JAFDDA010000182.1 GCA_019311105.1 Deltaproteobacteria bacterium | reverse complement strand
ATGAATACGGGCACGGAGCCCTCGCACTCGGAGAGGGGTCTGGTCACCACACTCGCCTGGGGCATCGACGGCCGGGTCGAATACGCGCTCGAGGGAAGCGTCTTCGCGGCGGGGGCGACGGTTCAGTGGCTGCGCGACGGACTCGGGCTGATCGGCGATGCCGCCGAGAGCGAGGCTGCTGCGCGGGCGGTGGCCGATACGGGCGGCGTGTATCTGGTACCGGCCTTCACCGGCCTCGGTGCTCCCTATTGGGACGAGCGAGCGCGCGGCACGATCGTGGGCCTCACGCGCGGCACCACCCGCGAGCACCTGATCCGCGCCGGACTCGAGTCGATCGCCTTCAGCAGCCGCGACGTGGTGGAGTGCATGGCGGCAGACTCGGGCGAGGCCATGGCGCGCCTGCGCGTCGACGGCGGGGCCTGCCAGAACGACTTCCTCATGCAGTTCCAGGCGGACGTGCTGGGCTGCGTGGTCGAGCGGCCTCGTGTGCTCGAGGTGACCGCTCTCGGCGCAGCGGCGCTCGCGGGGCTCGGGGTCGGGTTCTGGCGGGACCGCAGCGAGCTCTCGAGTGCCACGGGCGAGAGCACGACCTTCGAGCCCTCGCTCGGTGACGACCAGCGCCACGCGCTCTTCGACGGATGGAAGCGCGCCGTCGAACGCTCCCGCGACTGGGCCGAGTAGGAGGCGTCGGCCGAGCCATGTCGAAGCGACCCGAGTCGCCCCTGGTGATCGCCCATCGCGGCGCATCGGCGTACCAGCCCGAGAACACCCTACGCGCCTACTCGCTGGCCGTGGAGCAGGCCGCCGACATGATCGAGATCGACCTTCACCTCTCCCGCGACGGCGCGATCGTGGTCTCGCACGATGCGGACCTTGGCCACTTCGGCGCCGAGGGCGCGATCGGCGAGCGAACCCTCGCGGAGCTTCGCGAGCTCGACGCGGGCCGGGGCTGGGACGAGCCGGCGCGAATCCCCACCCTCGGCGAGGTGCTCGACGACTTCGGTGAGGTCGTTCCCTTCAATCTGGAGATCAAGTGGTCGGAGGAGGGCGACTACCAGGGCCTCGAAGCCATGGTGCTCGAGGAGGTGGAGCGCCGGGGCCTGCTCGAGCGCACGCTCTTCTCGTCGTTCCGTGACTCGATCCTGGCGGAGCTCCGGCGCATCTCTCCTGGGGCTCGCCTGGCGGCCCTCGCCGATCCCCGGACGCCGGGACGGCTCGTGGAGCGCGCTGCGGCGGTGGGGGCCGAGGCGGTCAATCCACACTTCGTCATGATCATCGCAGACGAGAGTCTGGTCCCGGAGGCCCACGACGCGGGGCTCGCCGTCTACTCCTACACGGTGAACGAGGCGGAGCGGATGCGCGAGATGATCGACCGCGGTGTGGATGGCCTCTTTACCAACCACCCGGACGTAATGCGTTCCATTGTCGCCCCCTGACGTTCCGACTTTCGGAACGCCTGAAAAGCACTTGCCGACTACGGACTTATGCCTTGTAGTCCCCGTGGGGCTACGGCTCTGGCCAGCGAGGCGGGCGTTCTGGTTGACAGCAGCGGGTCGTTATAATAGTGTGCGAAGTCCGAAAAACGTAGGATCGACGAAGACTTAGGGGCCATCATGTACCCCGCCGCTCGGACCGACCGACCCGCTGGACAGCTTCGCCAGCGGTGCGTGCCCGTCTCGAGATCCTCCACACAGACTGCCGGACCGCTTCATGACTCATTTCGGATTTCCGCCGAAACAGGGATTGTACGACCCCGCCTTCGAGCACGACGCCTGCGGCATCGGCTTCGTCGCCGACCTCCGCCGTGGCCCGACCCACGACATCATCGAGATGGGCACGGCGATCCTCTGCCGGCTGACGCATCGCGGCGCGGCCGGCGCCGACGCCGAGACCGGTGACGGCGCGGGTCTCCTCCTGCAGACGCCCGACAAGTTCCTCCGGCGCGTCGCCGACGAGTCCGGCTTCGGGCTGCCCGCCCTCGGCGAGTACGCGGCCTGCCTGGTGTTCCTCTCGACGGATGCCGGCGAGCGCGCGTGGCAGAAGCAGGCGGTGGAGGAGATCGTGACCTCCGAGGGGCAGAGTGTGCTGGGCTGGCGCGAAGTCCCCACCGACCCCGACACCATCGGCGTCACGGCCCGGCAGGGCATGCCCGCGTTCGAGCAGCTCTTCGTGGGCGCCGCCCCGGGTCTCGACCAGGATTCGTTCGATCGCAAGCTCTACGTCATTCGCCGGCTGGCCGAGAAGCAGATGCTGGCCAAGGGCGTCAATTTTCATGTGCCGAGCCTCTCGTCGAAGACGCTCCTCTACAAGGGCATGTTCCTGGCGCACCAGACGCCGCAGTTCTTCGTGGACCTCGCCGACCCGGACATGGAGTCGCGCTTCGCCCTGGTCCACCAGCGCTACAGCACCAACACCTTCCCGACCTGGGAGCTCGCCCAGCCCTTCCGCTACCTCGCCCACAACGGCGAGATCAACACGCTTCGCGGCAACGCCAACTGGATGCACGCACGCGAGGGGACGTTCCGCTCGGAGCTCTACGGCGACGACCTGAAGAAGCTCTTCCCCGTGATGACGGCCGGCGCGAGCGACTCGGCGCAGTTCGACAATGCGCTCGAGTACCTCTACATGACGGGCCGCGACCTGCCCCACGCCATGATGATGATGATTCCCGAGGCGTGGGAGAACGACGATACGATGGACCCGGATCGCCGGGCCTTCTACGAGTACCACTCGTGCATGATGGAGCCCTGGGACGGTCCGGCCTCCATCACCTTCTCGGATGGCCGGGGCATTGGCGCTGTACTGGATCGCAACGGTCTGCGCCCCTCGCGCTACATCGTCACCAAGGACGGCCGCGTGGTGATGGGCTCCGAGGTCGGAACCCTGCCGATCGCGCCCGAGGACATCGAGTACAAGGGCCGCCTCGAGCCGGGTCGCACCTTCTTCGCCGACCTCGAAGAGGGGCGAATCATCGAGGATGCGGAGCTCAAGGATCGCTACTGCGCGGGCAAGCCGTACCGCACCTGGGTCGAGACGAATACGCTCACGCTGGACGCGCTGCCGGCGGCAGAGCCCACGGTGCACCGCAACCCCGAGACCCTGCTACAGCGTCAGCAGGCCTTCGGATACACCACCGAGGGGCTGAAGCTGCTGCTCGCGCCGATGATCGCCACGGGCAAGGAGGCTCTCGGCTCCATGGGCGACGACGCGGCGCTCGCGTGCCTCTCGGACCGCTCGCGGCCGCTCTTCCACTACTTCAAGCAGAACTTCGCGCAGGTGACGAACCCGGCCATCGACTCGATTCGCGAGCGGCCGGTGATGACGTTGCACTCGACTGTGGGCGAAGAGAAGAACCTGCTCGACGAGACGCCCGAGCACGCTCGGCTGCTCCGCCTCTTTCACCCGGTCCTCACGGACACGCAGCTCGAGACCGTGCGCGGCATGGACGTGGAGGGCATCAAGCCCATCACGCTGCCCATGCTCTACAAGGTCTCCGATGGCGGCGACGGCCTCCGCGGCGCAATCGAAGAGCTCTGCCGGCAGGCTTCTCAGGCCGTGGCCGACGGCTGCAACGTGTTGATCCTGTCCGATCGGGAAATCTCGCCCGAGCTCGCACCCATCCCCTCGCTGCTCGCGACGGGCGCCGTCCATCACCACCTGATTCGCGAAGAAACGCGCACCCAGTGTGGCCTGGTGGTCGAGACTGGCGAGGCCAGCGAGATCGCGCACTTCGCGCTGCTGATCGGCTATGGCGCTGGTGCCATCAACCCCTACCTCGCCTTCGAGACTGCGGCGGGGCTGCTCGAGGACGGCACCTACGTTCCAGAGGGCATCGACGAGGACAAGGCGGTTGCCAACTACCTGCAGGCCGTGGACTTCGGCCTGCTGAAGATCTTCGGCAAGATGGGCATCTCGACCCTGGCGAGCTACCGGGGTGCGCAGATCTACGAGGCCGTGGGGCTCGCTCCCGAGGTGATCGATTGCGCCTTCGTCGGCACCGAGTCCAAGGTCTCGGGCGTCGGCTTCGATGTGCTTGCCCAAGAGACGAAGATGCGTCACGGGCAGGCTTTCCCCGGCGATGCATTCTCCTATCGCGAGCTCGACGCCGGCGGCCTCTATCAGTGGCGGCTGCGAGGCGAGCAGCACACCTTCAACCCGGACTCGGTCTCGAAGCTCCAGGAAGCGGTGCGGCAGGACAGCCTGCAGTCGTACGAGGAGTACGCCAAGGCTTCCAACGACGACGCCGTGCGCCTGCGCACGCTGCGCGGCCTGATGGACTTCGACTTCGAGGGCCGCGAGCCCGTGCCCCTGGAAGAGGTCGAGCCGGCCTCGGAGATCGTGAAGCGCTTCTGTACCGGCGCCATGTCCTACGGATCGATCTCCGCCGAGGCCCACGAGACCCTCGCCATCGCGATGAATCGCCTGGGCGGGCGCAGCAACACGGGCGAGGGCGGTGAGGATCCCGCTCGCTGGACGCCCGAGGCCAACGGTGACTCGCGCCGCAGCGCCATCAAGCAGGTCGCTTCGGGCCGCTTCGGCGTCACCAGCGCCTACCTGGCCAATTCAGACGAGATGCAGATCAAGATCGCCCAGGGCGCGAAGCCCGGTGAGGGCGGTGAGCTGCCGGGGTACAAGGTCGACCGCATCATCGCGAAGACCCGCTACTCGACGCCGGGCGTGGGCCTGACGTCGCCGCCGCCTCACCACGACATCTACTCCATCGAGGACCTGGCGCAGCTGATCCACGACCTGAAGAACGCCAACCGCTACGGCAACGTGAGCGTGAAGCTCGTGGCCGAGACCGGCGTCGGCACCATCGCAGCGGGTGTCTCCAAGGGCAAGTCGGATCTCGTGCTGATCTCGGGCCACGACGGTGGCACCGGCGCCTCTGCCCGAACCTCGATCAAGTACGCGGGCTGTCCCTGGGAGCTCGGCCTGGCCGAGACCCAGCAGACGCTGGTGCTCAACGATCTACGCGGGCGCATCCGGGTGCAGGTGGACGGCGGCTTCAAGACGGGTCGCGACGTGGTGATTGGAGCGCTGATCGGTGCCGACGAGTTCGGCTTCGCCACCGCGCCGCTGGTCGCGATGGGCTGCCTGCTGATGCGCGTTTGCCACCTCAATACCTGTCCGGTGGGCATCGCGACCCAGCGCAAGGAGCTGCGCGAGCTCTTCAAGGGTGCGCCCGAGCACGTGGTCAACTTCTTCGCCTTCGTGGCTGAAGAGGTCCGCGGCTACATGGCGAAGCTAGGCTACCGCAACTTCGACGACATGGTGGGCCAGGTGCAGCGCCTCAAGTCCCGCGAGGACGTCAACCACTGGAAGGCCAAGCACATCGATCTTTCCCGGCTGCTCCACAAGGCCGATG
>JAFDDA010000092.1 GCA_019311105.1 Deltaproteobacteria bacterium | reverse complement strand
GAGCACTTCGGCGACGCCCAGCGCGGCGGCCGAGAAGAGCGAGCTCCCGAGCAGCATGCGCAGGGTGTGACTCTTCAACGCCGCGGCCGCGTCCCGAGCGAACCCGCCGAACGAAAAGACGGGGCCATCGGCGGCGGGCTGCCGGAGCCGCGGGATCACCCGGTGGGTGCCAGCCGAGGAGATGAGGATTGCGCTTGCCACCAGGATGCCCACAAAGATCCCGAGCTGGCTGTAGTTCGCCGGATCGAGGCGGCCATCGCCCACGACCTCGCGATCGGCAAAGAAGACGAACCAACCCGCGCTCGCGACGGCGAGGGAGCCCATCCAGCCAATCAGCCAGCGATAGGCCACAAGCCGCGTGCGCTCGTCGTAGTGGGTTGTCATCTCTGGGCCGAGCGCGCCGCTCGGCACCATGTAGAACGTGAGGAACAGGCGGACGCCGATCGCGAAACTCGTGAGCCAGGCGAACAGTTGCAGCTCGGAGAGCCCGTCCGGCGGCGAGAACAGGCCGTAGAAGCACAAGCCCATCGGGATCGCCGCGAAGTACATGAAGGGGTGGCGTCGACCCCAGCGTGAGCGGAAGTGATCGGAGATCGAACCCACCAGCGGGTCGGTGATGGCGTCCACCAGGAGCGCGACGAAGATCGCGAAGCCCGAGAACGTGCCCGGGAGACCGAGCACAGTGGTGTAGTAGAGGACCAGGAAGGCGTTGAAGGCGACGTTCTTGCCGCCCTCGGCGATGGAGCCGATGCCATAGGCGACGCGAATCGGAAGGGAGACCTGGCGGTCGTCGTTCGTGGCGTCGGCGTGGCTCAAAAGTCGGGGCTCCGGCAAGCCCCCTTGGTTCCAGCCGAAACCCGGATGGTGGCGCGTTGCTTCCGCGCGGAACCATAGGAGATGGGGGGCACGCCGGCCCGCCCGTCAGGTGGACTCCCGGTTCTCGCGCGCACGCGCTTCGAGCGTGTCGCGAACCTCCCGGTGACGCGCCCGCGTCAGGTCGTACTGTCGGATGAAGATCAGCGCGACGACCATGAGGACGGTCATGACGCCGCCCTGGGCGAGCCCCAGCAGGTTCGACAATTCGACCGGGACGTCCTCGGGCGCCATGCCCGGCTCGAGCCCGACGAGGTCGACGGTGAAGCCTGCGATGAGCGAACCGATCCCGACCAGCGCCTTCCACCCGAACGACTCGGCGCCGAACAACACGCCTTCGCGTCGCCGCCCCTGCTCGAGCTCGTCGAGGTCGGTCAAGTCGCCCAACATCGAGCCGCCCATGATCGACGTGCCGGCCTGGAAGAAGTGGGCGAGGAAGCCCGTCACGAAGACATAGAGCGGGAAGTAGAGCGGGCTGTCCTGGCCGGGCCACAAGCCCGCGACCTTCATCACGTAGGGCAGGCAGAAGAACGTCAGGTAGAGGACCGTGCCGAGGATATAGATCGTCTTCTTCTCGCGGCCGACGGCGTGGCGCCGCCAGAAGGAGAAGCCGAGGAACAATCCGGAAAACATCCCGACGCCCCAGATGAAGAGGCCCTCGGTGCCGACGTGCCAGAAGTAGGTGGCCATGTAGAGGCCGAGAGCGTCGGAGACGCCCCAACCGATGTGTTTGGAGACGCTGCACAGCAGGAATGCCCGAAAGGCCTTGAGGCGGATGGCGCTCGAGATTTCACCGACGAGGCCGCGCAGAGCCGAGATGGCCGGCGCATCGCGCGCGGCGACCGAGAGGTTCGCGATCGCGTGCCGCGTCTTCCAGGCCGACGCCACGAGCGCCACGAGCGCAATGCCCGAGAACAAGATCGCGAAGTGGTGATAACCCTCTGGGTTCATCTGGCCGTTCTCGAACTCGGGGGTCGGGCGCAAGAACACGAGCAACAACAACCCGCCCGATGCAGCTCGCCCCACGTTGGAGAAGATGCTGCGCGTCGCGGTGAGGGAGCTCCGCTCCTCATAGTCCTTGGTGATCTCCGCACCCAGGGCGAGATACGGGACGCTGTAGAACGTGCCGAACAAGCGGCCGAGCAGGAGCAGGGCCACCAGCCATGCGAGCAGCCCATCGTTTCCGAGACCCGCCGGCGGGGCCCACAGGGCGTAGAAGGAGATGGCGATCGGCACGGCCGTGGCAAACAGATAGGGGTGGCGTCGGCCGAGTCGGCTTCGCGTCGCGTCCGAGAGCACGCCGGCCAACGGGTCGGTCACGGCATCGAAGACCGAAGCCACGAGCAGCGCGAACCCGATCTGTGCGCCGGGCACGCCGAGGACCTGGTTGTAGTAGAAGACGAGGAAGGTCGCCGTGGTGGCGCCGACGCCGCCCGGAAGCGACCCGAGGCCGTACCAGAGGCGTATCGTCCGGGGGACGGGTTCGGCGGGGGGGGTGCTCACACCGGGTTGTGTCAGGCGGCCGCGACCCAGATGCCGTGGAACGTGGGGCCCGCTTTCACTGGCAGGTGGATCGTGCATACCGGGCCGTCCGCGATGCTTCGTGCATCAAGCACGGCGACGTCTGTGGCTCCGCGGTCGACTCCTCGGTGCTGTCGAACAGGCGGCGCCAATCGCCGGCCGTGCGGCGGGCGGGAGCGGCGGGGGATGTCGACAGATGAGCGGTGGCCATGGCGTCCTCCGGCCTCATTCTGCCGGATCGGGGCGCCCGTTGGGAAGCGGCTTCGGAAGAGAGGCTTTCAGCCGAGGCGGCTCGGCGGCCGGTTCTCCGCGGCGCTCGGTCGGCCCGAGACCCGTTCGAACCAGGCGTTGAGGTTCCGTTGCCCGGGCTCCGTCGGCAGCTGGTTCAGGCCGGAGGCGAACTCGAGCGTGCAGAGGCCCACGATGTCCGCCATCGAGAATTCGCCCGCCACGAACTCCCGGTCCGCCAGTTCGCGGTCGAGGAAGGTGTAGAAGCGCCGGACCCGCTCGCGGCTCTGCTCCGCCACGGCCGGAATCTGCTCCTTCATCACCGCGGCGGTCAGCGGCGAGCCGTGCACCCAGGCGAGGCCCACGGGCATCATGAAATCGAGCTCCATCCGGCGCACCCACATTTCGATGCGCCCCTGCTCCGTGGGGGTTCGCCCGAACAGCGGCGGCTCGGGGTGGAGGGCCTCGAAGTAGCGGCAGATGGCGATGGACTCGGCGATGTGGCTGCCGTCATCGAGCTCGAGGACCGGGACGCGGCCCGTGGCGTCGACGTTCGCCAGGTAGTCGGGCGCCTTGTTGGCCCGCTTCATGATGTCGACGTGTTCGAGCGGTACGTCGATCCCCTTCTCGGCGAGAAACACATGGACCCGGCGCGGGTTCGGGGCGGTCGCGAACGTGTGGAGCTTCATGGTCCGGCGGACGGTAGCAGCCCGCAGCGTCGGCTAGATTGATGTGTGGAGGAAGCGATGAGCGAAGCCCGCAAGCGAGTCTTCATCGAGGCACTCGAAGCCCAGCTGCGAGACACGATCGCCGGGGCCCACCAGGCCGAGGCCACGGCCGGTGACGCCGCAGCGGAGATCCAGCAGGATGCGCGTCGGCGCGAGGACGCGAAAGAAGCCGTGGTGCAGGGGCGCCTGTCGGCCGCCCACCGCGACCGGCGCGAGCGGACGGTTCGTGAGCTCGAGCGGCTTCGGGCCTTCACGAAACGCCAGTTGCGCAACTTCTCGCGCCGCGACCCGGTGGCCCTGGGCGCGCTCATCGATGTCACCATCGAAGGGGAGGGCGACGACGAGGAACGGAGCCTCTTCCTGCTCCCTGTGGGTGCGGGCGCGGACCTGGAGGGCCCGGGCGGTGATGGCTTCGTGTCGGTCGCGACGCCGCAGTCGCCCATCGGCCGGGCCTTGCTCGGTGCTTGCGTGGGCGACACGGTCGAGGTCGTCGTCGGCGGGCGCGACACCGAGTGGACGGTCCTCGACCTGTGCTGAGGCGACGGTCGGTACTGGCTGGGTTGTTGTTGATGTTCGGGTGTGGCGACGAGGCCGAGATGCCCGAACGACCCGAGCCCGCCGTTGCACCGGCGGTGGTGGAGGGCGGCGCGGCGCGAATGGCCGAGCGTCTCGCCGAGATCGCTGCGCGCAGCGACGACGAGAACCCGATCATCGGCACGCGGCGGCTGCGCGAGGTGCGAACACGCCTCGCCACGCTTCCGAGCGACGTGGCGGCGGCTCGCCGCGGCGAGCTCCGCGTCCTGCTCGCGCACCTCGAGATGTGGGAGGGGAACATCGATCGGGCCATCGAACTCCTCAGTGCGGCTCGCAAGGATCTCGAAGAGCTTCCTCCCGAAGGGCTCCGCGAGCGCCGTGATGCCGTCCTCTTCTGGCTCGCGGTCGCGCACCTGCGGAGCGGCGAGGCGAAGAACTGTCTCGCCGATCACACGCCGGCGAGTTGCATCCTGCCCCTGACACCCGAAGGCGTCCACCGCGACCCCGAGGCCGCGAAACGCGCACTCGCGATCTTCAGTGAGCTGGCTGCCTCCAGCGAGCCGGGAGCCTGGCTTCACGACAGCTCGCGTTGGTTGGCCAACATCTCGGCCATGGCGGCGGGGCGCCATCCCGAGGGAGTCGCCCTGAGCCAGCGCATCGAGTTCGAGTCGGTCGAAGACTTCCCACGCTTCCGCGACGTGGCCGGCGCCGTCGGAGTCGACGCTTTCGATCTCTGTGGCGGCGCCGTCGTGGATGACTTCGACGGTGACGGTTGGCTCGACATCGTGAGCTCGACCTGGGACCCGAAGGGGGCGTTGCACTTCTTTCGCAATCAGGGCGATGGGCGCTTCGCCGACGTGACCGACGCGGCGGGGCTCACCGGCGTCCTCGGCGGCCTGAATCTGATTCACGGCGATTACGACGGCGATGGCGATCTCGATCTGTTCGTCCTACGCGGCGCCTGGCTCCGAGGTGCGGGCCGGCACCCGAACTCGCTCTTGCGCAACGACGGGCAGGGCGTGTTCGAGGACGTGACGCTCTCGGCGGGCCTCGGCGCCGTCGACTACCCGACTTCCACGGCCGCCTTCGCGGACTTCGATCGCGACGGCGATCTCGACCTCTACGTCGGAAACGAGGCCTACGACTCCGATCAGCCTGCAGCGCGCTTCCCGAACCAGCTCTTCCGCAACGAGGGCGATGGTCGCTTCACCGACGTCGCGGCCTGGGCTGGGGTCGAGAACCACCGTTTCACGAAGGGTGTCACCTGGGGTGACTACGACGGCGATGGCGACCCCGACCTCTACGTCTCGAACCTCGACGATGCCAACCGTCTCTACCGCAACGACGGGGCGGCGGGCTTCACCGACGTCGCGCCGACGCTCGGCGTGACCGGACCCCACGCGAGCTTCTCCACCTGGTTCTGGGACTTCGACAACGACGGCGCCCTCGACTTGCTCGTGAATCCGTATGCCCCGGAAGGCGGCGGCAACCTCGAGGTGCCCGAACTCGCAGCGGTCGTGGCGAGCCACCTCGGCGAGCCGAGCGTTGGCGAAACGCCGCGCCTCTACCGCGGCGATGGGCGCGGCGGCTTCGAGGACGTGAGTGCGGCTCAGGGTCTGACCCTCGCGACGCTGCCCATGGGGGCGAACTTCGGCGACATCGACGGGGACGGCTTCCTCGACTTCTACCTCGGCACGGGATACCCGGGCTACGAGGGCCTCATCCCGAACATCCTCTATCGCAACCGACGCGGCGCCGGGTTCGTGGATGTGACCTATGCGGCCGGCATGGGCCACCTGCAGAAGGGGCACGGCACGGCCTTCGCCGACTTCGATGGCGACGGCGACCAGGACGTCTACCAGCAGGTGGGCGGCTTCTTCCGCGGGGACGGCTACCGCAACGTGCTCTTCGCGAACCGGAGCCGTGGCCAGCGGATGGCTGTGGTGGTCTTGCACGGCGCCGACGCGAACCGCTTCGGTGTTGGCGCCCGGGTCCGCGTGGAGATCGAGGAAGATGGCGTGCGGCGCTCGATCCACCGCCACGTCGGGAGCACGGGCAGCTTCGGCGGCAACCCCCACCGTCAGGAGATCGGCGTTGGGAGCGCGACGCGCATCGAAGCGCTCGAGGTGACCTGGCCGCGGACGGGCCGGACCCAGCGCTTCGAACGACTCGACCTCGGCGAGATCCACATCATCGAAGACGAAGACGTCGTCGAGCACCGGCTGCGAAAACGGGTGCCCTTCGCACGCGCGCCGGCCCGCGCCGACGCATCCCATCACGGAGAGTGAAACGGCGGCCCCTTCCCCGTAGCTGCGGTGTACTCTCCGGGCGAGGAGGTGCCCATGCGTCTTTCGAAGCCCCGCGTCGAGCCGCTCGAACCCGAGGCCATGGACCCCGAGGTCCGGGCCGCATTCGGCGACGGTCCGATCCTGAAGATCTTCCGCACCCTGGCCCATCACCCGAAGTTGATGAAGCGATGGCTCGTCTTCGGGAACCACGTGCTCAGGAAGTCGACCCTCGGGGCGCGCGAACGCGAGCTCGTGATCCTGCGTGCGGGCTACCGCTGCCGCGCGGGCTACGAGTGGGGGCAGCATGTCCCGATCGCCAAGGCGTCGGGTTTGACCGATGAAGAGATCGAGCGGGTCGCCGCGGGGCCGGAAGCCGCGGGTTGGAGTGACCTCGACCGCGCATTGCTTCGCGCTACGGATGAACTGCACGACGATCAGTTCGTCACCGATGCGACCTACGCCGAGCTCGCCACCCACTACGACACCCAGCAGCTGATGGATCTCGTCTTCGCGATCGGCCAATACCACCTGGTCTCCATGGCGCTCAATACTTTTGGGGTGCAACTCGAGCCCGGGGCGCCGGGTTTCCCCGACGCATGAGCGGTCGGCTGGCGGGCAAGGTCGCGCTGGTGGTGGGCGCCGGGCAGACGCCCGGCGAGACGATCGGCAACGGCCGAGCGACGGCGATCCTGTTCGCGCGTGAAGGCGCGCGCGTGGTTGCGGTGGACCGGCGGCTCGAGTCTGCCGAGGAGACCGTCCGAATCATCGAAGGCGAGGGCTGCGAAGCCGTGGCCTTCGAAGCCGACGCCACGCGGGAGGCCGAGGCGGCGGCCGCGGTCGGTGCCTGTGTCGAGCGCTTCGGCCGCCTCGACGTGCTCCACAACAACGTCGGGATCGGTGGGGGCGATGCGGGCCCCGCCCACGTGGTCGAAGAGGATTGGGATCGCATCCTTGCCGTCAATCTCAAGTCGGTCGTCTTCCCGTGCAAGGCGGCGCTGCCGGTGATGCGGCGCCAGCAGAGCGGGGCGATTACCAACGTTTCGTCGATCGCGGCCGTGTGCTCGACGGGGATCGTGGCCTACAAGACCTCGAAGGCCGGAGTGAACGCCTACACCCAATCGCTGGCGATCGGGAACGCGAAGCATGGCATCCGAGCCAACGTGATCATGCCCGGCCTCATGGACACGCCGATGGCGATCGAGGGGATCTCGACCGCCCGTGGCATCCCGCGCGAAGATCTCGTGCGCCAGCGCGACGCCCAGGTGCCCCTCGGCGGCAAGATGGGCACGGCCTGGGACGTCGCGCACGCCGCGCTCTTCCTCGCCTCGGACGAGGCCGGCTTCATCACCGGCGTTGCGTTGCCCGTGGATGGGGGCCAGAGCGCGCGGATCGGTTGAGCCCGGCCCGAACCAGGCGGCGGGTGATATCATCGGACGCCGATGATCTACTACGTCGTCACACGCGAGGCCCGCGGCACCATCCACCTCTTCCTGGCGGGCGATGGCAAGGCGCTCGCCCCGCACACGCGCGTCATCCTCTACGAGGAACTCTTCCGCATGCGCCGCGTGCCGACGGGGACGTGGATCTTCTCCGATCTGGAGCGCCTGGACCGGGAAGACCTCGAACGTGCGGCCCGCTGTTGGGCCGCACTCGAGGCCACCGACCCGGCCATGAAGCTCTTCAACCACCCTCTGCGGGTGAAGCGACGCTATGAGCTGCTGCGCGCCCTCGAGATCGCCGGCATCAACGACTACGCCGTCCATCGCATCGACGAAGGGCGAGTGCCCGAGCGTTTCCCCGTCTTTCTTCGCGTGGAGAACGATCACAGGGGGCCGGGAACCGATCTCCTCCACACTGCGGAAGAGCTGGCCCATGCGATCGCGGCGCTCGAAGCCGACGGCAAGAGCCGCGACCACCGGCTCATCACCGAATACTGCGCCGAAGCCGACTCCGAGGGGCGCTTCCGAAAGTACGGTGCGTTCTTGCTGGACGGAGAGATCCTCCCGCGCCATCTGCTCGTGAACAAACACTGGGTCGCGAAGGGCCGCGATCGCGAGGCCTGCAACGAGACGATCCCCGAGCAGATCGAGTACAACGAGAAGAACCCGCATGCCGAAGAGCTGCTGCGCGCCTTCGAGATTGCAGGCATCGACTACGGGCGCGTGGACTACACGATCGTGGGCGGCCGCATCCAGATCTACGAGATCAATACGAATCCGCAGATCACCGTCCCCGGCTGGGGCGGCGGCGACCCGCGTCGCACACGGATCAAGATCGAATTCGCGGAGAGTTTCGTCGAGCGCGTCTTGCCCTGGGCCGACACGGGCAAGAAGGCGAGCGTTCCGGTTCGCTTCGAAACCGGCTCGGCGCTGCAGCGGCGTGGCTTCGCCGCCGCGGATGCCATTCGCCGGATCGCGAACGCGGTGGGGCTCGGTCGCTTCGAGCCCGTGATCTTCACGCGGATGAAGAAGGCGTTCCGCCGCTTCCGCTAGGGCCGCTTCCGCTAGGGCCGCTTCCACTAGCCGCCCCGTCTCCGCCACCTCGAAGCGAGCGACGGGCCAACGCCACATAGCGCACGAGCAAGGGTCGGTTCACGATCGCCGTGCCGGCGCCGAAGACCACGGCACCCCAGGCGATCGAGGCCGGAAGTCGGAGCCACGGGGCGAGCCCCGCGAACGGGCCCGCCTTCGCGGCCAGCACCGCGACCCCCATCACGGCACCTATCGCGAGCGTGGGTGCGACGAGGCGGGCCACCGAGCCGAAGCCCACGCCGACGATGGGGAGCGCGCGCCGAAGGTTGATCGCCATGGCGATGAGCCGCGCGATCGTCCAGCCGACCGCCGCCCCGGCGATGCCGTACGAAGCGCCGACCACGATCCCGATCGGCATGCACACCGCCACGGTCAGGGCCTGGCGGAGCGCGATCTCCGGTCGCCCGAGCCCGTCCAACGTCGAACTCAGGATGCGCATCGGGGCTTGAAGCGGGATCGCGATGCACAGGATCTGGAGCAGTGGGATCGCAGCGAGCCAGCGGTCGCCCATGACGAAGGTCACCAAGTCGTCCGCCACCACGCCGAGGCCCCAGATCAACGGGATGAAGACGAACACGACCGCCTCGACCGAGCGCAGGTAGTAGCTGCGAATCTGCTCCGGGTCGTCCTGGATCCGCGCGAAGGTCGGTGTGGCCACGCGCTGGATCGGTTGGAGCAGCACCCGCGTGGGTTGCTTCGACACGCTCCCCGCCACGGAGTAGGCACCGAGCGGCACGCTGCCGAGGAGCTTGCCGATCAGGATCGTGTCGATCTGTCGGTCGAAGAACGCGACGAGGGATCGGGCGGTCACCAGGGCGCCGAAGCGGGCCTCGGCGCCGAGGCCGCCCACGCGGAAACTCGGTCGCAAACGGAAACGGGTCACCCACAGGATGCCGACCGTGTGGACCACGGTGCCGCCGACCTGCCCCCAGACGAGTGCCCACACGCCAAAGCCCCGAAGCGCCAGGGTCAGGATGATCAGGCTCGCCGACACGGCCTGGGCCAGCGCGACCAGCGAGACCGAGCGGAAGTCGATCTCGCGCCAACGCAGGGCCGCAGGCAGGATCGCGATGGACGCCAGCAGGATCGAGGCGGACAGGACGCGAAGGATGTCGATCAGGGTGTCATTGTCGTAGAAGCCGCCGAGCCAGGAAGCCGTCGTCTGGACGAAGGCGAACAGGGCCAGGTTCCACAGGATCAGGGCGCCGAAGATCCGACGAACCAACGCCTCGTCGACCGTCGGCCGTTGGATCAGGACGGTCCGCTGCCCGAAGCCACTCAGCATCTCGGCGAACCCGATCCACGCCATGCAGAGCGCCATCAGCCCGTAGTCTTCCGGGGCGAGCAGGCGGATCACGAGCAGGTTGATGGACCCGGTGAGGAGATAGCCGCCGAATCGCGTCACGGTGGTCCACCGCAGCGCCTCGAGCACCCGGGCTTGAATCGACACGGGCGGATCGTCCCTTGCGCACTGCGCCTACGCAAGGCCCCAAGATTCCTGGGAAACGAGCCTTTTACCGAGGGGCCTGAAGTGGTAAAACGGCACCCCCGGCCGGCCGGGCACTCTGGGAGGAATCTTGCTGAATCGGAACCCGGCCTGGCTGAGAGTGATCGCCGTCGTGTGTGTCGCGACATTCCTGGGAGCGGGCGCGGCCCGGGCTGACGTCTGCCAGGAGCACTTCCAAGGCAAGACGCTTCGCTGGATCGTCAGCGGCAATGCCGGTGCCGTCTACGACGTAGTCGCGCGCCTGGTCGGGCCCCACTACGCGCGAGAGCTGGGCGCGAAGATCGTGTTCGAAAATATGCGTGGCGGGTCCGGCCTGGTCGCGATGAACGAGATCACGGGGGCCGGCAGCGATGGGACGACGATCGGCGTCGCCGGCGGAGCGCAGACCTTGATGGGCGCTTTCGACGGCCGCCTGCCCGACCCCGCGCGCGGGCTCGCACTTCTCGGCCAGGTCGAGGGCTCGCGCTACGTCTGGGCCGTCAGCAAGGACGCGGAAATCCGCTCCATGGAAGATCTCTTCCGAGTCGCCGAGGAGCGGCCCATCTTGTTCCCGATCTACGAGCCGAAAGGAGGCAGCTTCACGCGTGTCGTGGCGGGGGCGTTGCTGCTCGGAATCCGCACGCAGTTCGTGTCCGGCTATAGGGGTGCCAACGCGATGGCCATGGCCGCAATCCGCAACGAGGTCGACCTCGTTGCGTTGGGTGTGGAGGGACGAGAGGATCTATTCGCCAACGGAGACCTGATTCCGATCATGCAGGTCACGCGGAAAGCGATGCCCGGCCGACTCTTCGAAGATCTGCCGCATCTGCTCGGCCCGGGCGGCCTCGTGGAGCGCCGAACGCGCGAGCTGGGTCGGGACCCAGCCGAGGCGGCTCTCGATGCCGAGGGCCTGGAAGCGTATCTCGGCATTGGGCGGATCTTCGTTGCACCCAAGGAGACCCGGCCCGAACTGGTGGCCTGCATGCGTTCGACGCTCGATCGGGCCTTCGCGCTGCCTGCGTTGCGGGCCGATTTCAAAGCCGCGAGCCGCTTGCTCGAGCCCCAGACCGCTGCCGAGGCGACGCGCCACATCGACACCGCGCGAGCGCTGCTCCCGAGGTTCAGGCCGGCCGTCGAGGAGGCGCGGGCCGCCTTGCGGAGGTAGGCCCTCCGGCCTTCGCCCGGTCCGTACCCATGGAACAGATCCTCCAAGCCGCTGCCGAAGGCTTCTGGTTCGTCTTCTCCTGGCCGAACATCCTCTATCCGGTCGGGGCGACGCTGCTCTGCATGTTCGTGTCGGTTGTCCCGGGCATCGGCGGCATGACCCTGATGGCGCTCGCGATCCCCTTCACGTTGTTCTGGGATCAAGAGCACGTCGCACTGCTCTTCGGCGCCTTCATGGGTGGCGCGACCTTCATGGGGTCGCTCAGCTCGATCCTCTTGAACATCCCCGGCAAGGCCTCGAACGCCGCCACCACCTTCGATGGCTACCCGATGGCCCAGCAGGGGAAGGCCAAGACGGCGATCGGCGCTGCCGCGTCGGCATCGGCGCTGGGCTCGACCTTCGGCGTCCTCGTGTTGATCGCGATGATCCCGCTCATGCGGGAGGTGATCATCCTTTTCGGGCCGCCCGAATTCCTCGCACTCGTCGTCTGGGGGCTCACCACGATCGCCGTCGTGACCCAGGGCTCGGTGGTGAAAGGGCTCGCCGTCGCCGGGGTCGGGATGCTGCTCTCCTACATCGGCTATGACCCGAGCACGGCGGAGCTGCGCTTCACCTTCGGCACGTTGTATCTCGAAGACGGGATTCCCCTGCCGCCGCTGTTCCTCGGCTTGTTCGCCATGACCGAGATGCTCGAGCTCGCGACTTCCGACCGCGCGACCGTGTCGGGGGAATCGAAGGCCGAGGCGCTCTCCGGCAACCTCTGGGAGGGCATCTTCTCGGTCTTCCGTCATCCCGGGCTCTTCATCCGCAGCTCGCTCATCGGCACGATCGTCGGGATCATCCCGGGCGTCGGCGGCACGGTGGCGGGTTTCGTCGCGTACGGTCAGGCGGCCCAGACCGCGCGCAAGGATCGCGATCGCTTCGGCAAGGGGGATGTGCGCGGCGTGCTCGCACCCGAGGCGGCCAACGATGCCAAGGACGCGGGCGCGTTGATCCCGACCTTTGCCTTCGGAATTCCCGGCGGCACCGGGACGGCCATGCTGCTCACGGTCATGACGATGCACGGCATCGCGCCCGGCAAGGTCTTGCTGACCGAGCAGCTCGACCTGGTGTTCGTGCTGGTCTGGTCGCTCTTCCTGTCGAACTGGATCACTTCGATCGTCGGGGTCGCGACGGTCGGTGCTGCCGTGCGCATGACGGTGATCCATCGACACTTCCTGGTTCCGATCATCCTCGTGCTCACGACCGTCGGCGCCTACGGATACCAAGGTCGGATCGAAGACGTCCTGCTCACCTATGTCGCTGGCGTCCTCGGCTACACGATGAAGAAATACGGCTGGTCGCGTGTTCCGCTGGTGATCGCTCTGATGTTGGGTGGGATCTTCGAGGACTACCTCGGGATCACACTGCGTCTCCACGAGCTCGGCCGCATCACCTTCTGGGAACGCCCGATCGCCATCGGCCTGCTCGTCGCAGCGTTCGCGAGCCTGACCCTGCCGTACGCGTCGGCGGCCCTGGCGAGACGCCGGGAGGCGGCATGAAAGGGCGGCTCGTCGGATCGACGTGGCTCACTCTCGTCTTCGTCGCGCTGGTCGTCGTCGCGCTCTTCGAAACACGCGGGCTCGGGTCGGTGGCACAGCTCGTGCCTCGGGCCATCGCGGTGCCGACGCTCGCGTTGATCGTCTTCCAGCTGCTCCTCGACCTCTTCCCTGGGCTCCGCGAGCGCCTCCAGGTCATCGAACGCCGCGAGCTGGTCGGGGTCCAGGCTGTCCGCGAGGAAGTCCACCCCGAGCACATCGTGGTGCGGGAGCACCCGACGCCGGAGGACCCGGGCGGGGCACGCCAGGGCGAGGCCTCGGCCTTCGGGTGGATGGCGGGAATGCTCGGGGCCGCCTTCCTCCTCGGGTTCACCGTGGGCGGGCCCCTTTTCGCGCTCGCCTACATTCGCTTCCATGGGCGCCGGCCCTGGCCGGTCTCGCTGGCCGTAGCCATCGGACTCGGCCTCGCCATCGTCGGGGTCTTCGATTGGACATTCGGTGCCGCTCTGTGGCGGGGCCAACTCTGGCAATGGCTCGGCGTTTGAGCCGGCAACAAACTTGGGGGAGGGAGAACGTGTCGAACCGAATCCGGACCGCGGTGGCTCTCGTCGCAACCCTGGCACTCACGATCTGGAGCGTTCCGGCGGTCGCCGCCAGCACCGCCATGAACCAGCTGATCGACGTGCTTCGCGCGGACGGGACCATCAGCCATGAGGCCTACGAGGCGCTTCAAGCGGCTCTGGCCGCAGACGATGCCCAGCGGACGACGGAGGTCGAAGAGGCGGCGGCCAGCGCGAGCGCCTCGGTCCGCGACGAACTCAAGAAGGAGATCGACGAGGCTACGACGAACGCGAACCTTTCTCATCGCGGAACGTCCTTCCGGATGAACGAGGACAGCAACGCGTTCACGCTCGGGATCGGCGGTCGAGTCCACGTCGACAACGTCTGGTACGGCGAGGACGACGTGGAGTTCTCGAGCGGGGCCGAGGTCCGTCGCGCGCGAATCGACATCCGCGGGACGGTCTGGGACGACTGGAGCTTCTTCGCGGGCTTCGACATGGCGCCGAGTCTCGTTGCTCTGCGCGGCATGGGGATCACGTTCAGCGGATTCGAACGGTTCAAGGTCAACGTGGGCCAGGTCAAGGAGCCCTTCGGATTGGATGAGATCACCGGCTCGAACTACACGACCTTCATGGAGCGCGCCCCAGTTTCAGACATCCTGTCGCCCGGGCGCAACATCGGCGCAGCGATCTCCGGCAGCGGCGACCACTGGTCGAGCAAGGCCGGCGTCTTTTGGGCGGAGAACTCGCTTGGAGGCGACTTGGACGGGCTGGACGATCGGGATGGGAGCTGGGCCGTTACCGGCCGGCAGACCTTCACGCCGATCAACGAGCCGCGCCGCGTCGTGCACTTCGGTGCAGCAGGCTCGTATCGAAGCGGCGGGGAGACTGGCACGATCCGGTACCGCGCTCGCCCCGGTTCGCACGTGACCAACGTCCGTCTCGTCAACACGGGCACGATCACCAAGGTCGACCGGACGATCCTCTACGGCGCCGAGTTCGCGGCATCCCTCGGGTCGTTCTTCTTGCAGAGCGAATACATCGGCTCGCGGATCGAACGCGACAGCGGCATGCCCACACTCGATTTCGACGGCTACTACGCCCAGGCGAGTTGGTACGTGACCGGCGAGTCCCGGCCGTACAAGACGGGCCGCGCGCTCTTCGGCCCGATCAGGCCCCGGCGCAACTTCGACCTCGACGAAGGCGGGCCCGGTGCCTGGGAAGTCGCGCTCCGCTACAGCAACTTCGACCTCAACAGCGAGGAGATCGAGGGCGGCAAGCAAGACCTCGTCACCGTGGGCTTGAACTGGTACCCGAACCCGAACGTCCGCTTCATGTTGAACTACGTGAAGGCCCTCGACGTCGACCGGCGTGGCAGCATCTTCGACGACGAGCAGATGAGCAGCATCGGCCTCCGCAGCCAGATCACCTTCTAGATCGGAACGAACGTGCAAAGCGCACCGCGGCCGCCCGCTTCCTTTTTCGACTCCCTCGAGAGAGGCGGGCGCTGCACCCAGATCGTCGGGATCCGTCGGCCGTGGCTGCCGGACGATCCGATGCTCCGGGCGACCCGTGCCGCGGCGCAGCGCGGCCTGCGCATCGAGCGGAGCTTTCTGCTGGTCCACCGTTCCCAGCAGCAGGAGCCGCGTCTCGTCGAGCAGTTGAAGCTCGATCGCGACGCAGGCATCGAGACGCGCCTGCTCTACGTCGGCCCCCACGTCGAAGCCCTGGCCGCTACGGCGCCCGGTGGTTTCGAGTTCGGGTTGTGGGACGACGCGCTCTGCGGCGCCTTCATCACCGGGGAAGGCGCCGCTGCGGATCGAGTCGTCGAGTGGCGCGAGAGTCGCGACGACGGGACCCTCGGCCGGGCACGCGCATTCCTCACGATGTTGGATGACGTCGTTCCGCTGGCGGACTCGCAGCCCGAAGGCGAGCTGCCGGAAGAC
>JAFDDA010000023.1 GCA_019311105.1 Deltaproteobacteria bacterium | reverse complement strand
GGGGCTCAGCGGCCGCCGACTGACTTTTTCTTCATGACGATCGACGCTCCTACGCGCAGGCCTCCGAGCCGTGCCGCTGCGGAGAATGTGGCGACTTAGGCGCCAAGGAAGTCAGCAGGCCTTGCCACCGCGGTCGTGAGTGGAGTATCCAGACTCCGGGACCGCGACGAGCCGGTCCATCCGGGAATGTTCATTTCGATCGAGGAGAAACAGATATGGGTGACAAGGGAAGCAAGGATAAGGGCAAGCGGGAACAACAGAAAAAGGCCCTGCTGACCCCCAAGGAGAAGCGAAAGCTCAAGAAGGAAAAGAAGAAGAAGTAGACACGGACGGCTCCCGACTGGCACAGATTCGTCAACGGGATCGCCGCTCCGCTGCAACGCCTTGTTAGGCGGCGGCCCGCGCAAATCGGATCAAAACGTGATCAGACCCGCGCCCACAGGCAACGGCAACGCGACGGGTCGGCCACAACTACTCGGCCTAGCGTGGTCTTGAGGTCTAACCACATGCCCCGAACGGGTCCTGACAGCTAGTCGCCGGCTGGTGCCGGGCCGGGGGTGATCTCTGCGGGCACTCCAGGTCGCAGCGTGCGTCGCTCCAGAAGATCCCCAGAAGATCGATAGCTGTATTCTTCGGTCCGGATCAGCTCGGCACGCTTGTACTCCTTGAAAACTACGACGCGTTCCTGTGCGTCATAGATTGCTTCGTAGTACGAATAGAACTGGTAGACCTCTTCGTAGTTCTTCTCGGCAGCGAGATCGTGCACGAGCCCGACCACCGCGAAGTCGTCTGAGTAGTACGATATCCCGGGTCTGATGTGCTCCGGACGAGCGTCTGCTGGTCGTGCGTATAGCAGCGATACGTAGCTGCTGAGTACGAGAAGCATCGCGACAACTCGCATGGCGCGCCAAACTCCTTGAGGGGATGCGCATCCGCTGCAGCCCCGTGTTAGGCGGCGGGCCACGAGAGGCCAAGGCTGCATCGCACTCATGATGAAGGTCCTGAGTCGGGAGCCGTTTGGAACCGAACTCACTACTGGCTGGCTTGGGTCAGCGGTCTCGTTGCCACCTGCGAAGCAGAAGATACAACCCGACAACACCAGGGAGGCCAAAGAAGATCACGCCTGCCACTGCGAGTGCACGCCCATTCTCGTCGGGTGGCGGGTTGACTACCGAAAACAGGGCGACTGCGATGCAGAAGAGACAGATGAGAACCTGAAGAGTAGTCACGATCGGACCGGGACCAGAACTTCCGCTCGCATCGCCTTTGGGTGTCGGACACACGGGGATCTCCGCCGCCTAACGGACTAGGGGCTCAGCGGCCGCCGACGTGACAGCAAGCTGTTGGCCCAAGTTAGAAGTTGCATGATGCCACAAAGGTTGGTTGGCCCCACGATAGGCGGCCCGTTGCAGCCCCTTGTTTGGCGGCAACTCGGCTTGCCCGTCAGCGTGAGGTGACGTTGATGATGTTCCGGTCTGGGTCCAGGTATCTCGCCGTGAGCCCCACGGTTCGGTTCGCGGCTCGTGAAGGACCGGCACGCCGCCAGCGACCGCACGAGAATGAGTCTCGAGGGTGTCTGCAACCAGGAACCCGACTTGCGCCCCAGTCGTTACAGGTCGCTCCGGTGGCAGGGCTGGGTAGATCGCGAAGTGGAGGTACGCCCCTTGGTGCCAGGAAAGAGCAGCGTGGAGGCCACCCACCCAAGGATCGTCCGGCGGATCGTGTTCGCTCGATGCCAAGGGGATCTGGAAGATGTCTCGATAGACCTGAAGGGACGCAGCCAGGTCCGATGCGTGAAGGACAACGAGAACGAGTCGATTGTCGGTGTCCACCAATGTTCGCGTTGCCGCCTAACGGATAAGGGCTCAACGGCCGCCGCTGACCGGTAGCGGAACGGCGCTCGAGCCACGACGCCAGACAAGATATCAGTTGATCTCCGCGCTAGGCGGTCCGCTGCAACCCCTTGCTAGGTGCGCGTTATTGCGCAGAAATCCTGGGACCGACGCGCGGATGAGTCCAGCTAGGGGCAAGAGCCAGACAAGAAGCGCCAGAATCCCGTGCACCCGTGGGTTGGCGGAGACTACTCCGCTGACTCCCAAGACAAAGACGAAGCCTTGAACCGCACGTGCGGGATGCACGAGTGGCACTTCGAGCAGGGCGGAGTTGCTGGCGGCGACAGTGAGGGCCCAAAGGCACATGGCGACCCAGTATCTGTGACCGGTCAGCCGAGTTTGGACAGAATGGACCGATGATCCAAGAGAGGGTTCCCGGTCGCGTCCGGCATATGCACCCGATGGCCCGAACAGGATGGCGCAGATCCGACCAGTACGGGATGACGCGAAACACCTCAGTTCGACGCCCCGCGGGCCCTTGGCAGCCGCAACTCGCACACATCGTTGCGCCTGCTACGGACAAAGATGAGAATGCCCGAGACAACGATACGCAGGTCACCGTTGCCTACGCTTCGGGACGGCTCGTGCGCTCCGAGTTCGGGAGGTGATGTCATGGGTGAGATCGAGGACCTCGGCCAGTTCGACGCGATCGTGATCGGGACGGGGATGGCCGGCCTGATGGCAGGCAACTCGCTCGCGACGGAGGGACGGCGCGTGCTGATGCTCGAGAAGCACAGCACGCCCGGCGGCTGCACGATGAACTTCGAGCGCGGCGACTACCGCTTTGAAGCCTCGAACCACGTGATCAACTCGTGCGAGCCCGGGGGCATGACCTACCGGCTCCTCGAGCGCGTCGGCGCCGAGGGCCGCGTCGAGTTCCTGAAGCTCGACTCCTTCGGCCGCATGGTCGACGAGGCGCGCGGCACCGACTTCTCGCTTCCCTGGGCACTCGACCCCCACGTCGAGATGCTCGTGACGAACTTCCCCCACGAAGAGGCGGGCATCCGGGCCTTCTACGCGAAGTACGGCCCGATCGCCGAAGCCCTGCTCGCGAGCCAGGAGATCTCCGAGGGCGGGGATGCCGCAGCTCGCGAGCAGCTGGCCGAGGCCGTCCGCGAGTACGGCACCCTGGCCGGCCGAAAGGCGCTGGAGGTGTTGAAGGAGTTCGTTTCCGATCCGAGCCTGATCGAGCTGATGCTCGCGATCCCGAGCGGCTTCATGGGGACCAGCCCGCAGGTGATCGACGCGGCCAGCGCCATCATGTGCGACCTCGTGTTCCGCGTGGATGGAGGCCAGGCGTACTATCCGAAGGGCGGCTCGGGCCACATGAGTCAGACCCTCGCCGACCTGTTCGAAGAACGCGGCGGGGAACTCCGGCTCGAGCAGGGTGCGACGGAGATCACCTTCGAAGACGGTCGCGCAAGCGGCGTGATCTCGCGGCGGCGTTCGGGCGGCTCGATCTCGGCGCGAGCGCGCTGCGTGATCCATGCAGGCGACGTCACCGCCCTGGTGAACACGCTCTGTCCCGAGGGCGGCCTTCCCGACGACTACGTGAAATCGATCAACCGGCGCCGGCCGGGCATCTCGACGCTCATCCTGTTCGCGGGCCTCGACCTCGACCTGCGCGCGATGGGCCTGACCGCGTGCGAGATCTCCCGGAACTGGGAATCGGACGGACCCCCGCCGAGCTTCGACGAGATGACCCAGATGGGCGACTACAGCACCTCGAACTCGGCCATGGCCACGATCTACAGCAACATCGATCCGAGCTGCTGTCCGCCTGGCAAGAGCGTGGTGGCCACGATGATGCTCGCCACCCCCGAGCTGTTCGAAGATGCCCTCGGCCCCAATCGCCATCGAGGCCGGAACTACAAGGCCCTGAAGGACCGGCTGATCCCACAGCTCCTCGCGAACATGGAGCGCGCCCTCGGCGTCGGGCCCCTCGCCGAGCACGCTGAGGTGCTGGAGCTGGCGACGCCCGTCACCATCGAACGCTTCACCGAGAACCGCGGTGGGGCCTACGTGGGCTGGCGATACACGGCGGACCAGGTGCGCACGCCGATCCCGCAGCAGTCGCCCGTCGAGAACCTCTTCCTCTGCGGACACTGGGTGGAGCCGGGTGGCGGCGTCAGCAACGTGATGTCGGGAGGCCTGAACGCTGCCGACCTGGCTCTCGACTACCTGAAGCGCGCCTAGCGAACGCCGCCTAACGGACCAGGGGCTCAGCCGCCGCCGACGTGACAGCAAGCTGTAGGCCCAAGTAGAAGTGTCATGATGCCACAAAGGTTGGTTGGCCCCGCGATAGGCGGTCCGTTGCAACCCCTAGTTGGGCGGCGCGTCTCTGGCCGTGAGAGATGTCTACTCAAGAGTCATGGGGAGTCGCCCCGACGTGGCAAGAAGGACAACTAGGGCGAGCCAGAACGCCGCAAGGCCGCCAACGATGGCCTGTGAACGTTCCGAGCGAAAGGCGGCCCCAGCACAGAACAGGCCGATCATGACGCCCTCCCCCGAGCGCAGCGGATGATTGAACGGAATCCCCAACGTCACGAAGGAGTTGATCGTGAGGATTGAGACGTAGGACAGAGCTCCCAGAAAGAAACGCACCCGGACTCGGTAGAAGTGTTCGCGCCAGTCCAGCACGTCGGTTGGTGACGCCGAAACGAGGGATGTTGCGGTCAAGAAGAGAATGCTCGGTCCACCGAGGAGAAACAGAAAGTAACCATAGGTGAGATTGAGGTTTCGGTTGGCCCAATTGAGCCACCAGAACCCGGCGCAAAGAAAGAGGAGAAACGCCACCCATACCGCATGCACCCAGTAGCCACGAGTGCGGCTGAATGTAGTGGGCAGTGAATCGAGCAGGCGAAGAAGCGTGAAGGAAAGAACGATCGAGACCGCGACGAAGAGGTACTCGAAGTGTGTCACGTGCCGCCTAGCGGATGTTGCACTTCAAATGTGAAGCTAAGCGGCGGACCGCCCTAGATGCGTGGACACCATGAAGAGAAACTGTGACCCGGCCTGGCTGAGCAAGACGACGCTGCCGAGGAAGAACAGGCCAAAGGACGGCCCTCCGAAGAGTCCGATCGTGTTCGCAGCATGGATCGCAACGCTCGCAACGGCGAAGAACCACCAAAGAATTGCGTGTCGCGGCGCGTGCGCTTCGAGATGCCGGATGATGAGGAAGAAGTTTGCGGCCGACACACCGACAGTGCCGACTAAGACCCAGCCGCTGGATAGGCGCCAGGCGAGAGATGGCGATTCCGAGAGCGCCAGGATCGCGATCGCAACAAGACAGCTGAATGCTGAGCCGACGGCATTTGAGATCATGATTCGCATGGTGGCGAGCGTCTGAGGATCGAGCTGGGAGTTTCGGCTGTCGAGAACAAGAACGATCGCTGCGAAACCTGCCTAGGCGAGCGAGATCTCGCCTAGGCCGATGAGGGTGCTGGTCGGATCCATGCTTCCGCCGCCTAACTAGGTCCTAAGAATCATTAGCTGGTCACTTCTGGACCAGCATATCCGAATCGGCGGCAGGATATTGTTGGGATTGGACCGGGCGGGGGCAAGGAAAGTGGCACCCAGTCGGGGGGTTGCGGGGTAATTCTCTGGGGCGGGCGCAATCAAATGCGGCGTTTTGGCCGCGGGGGCGTGATAGAAGACGTCGTGCTAGTCGCCCGGGCTGGTGGCGGCGCGCCGGAGCACTGAGCTCCAAACAAGGATGCCGAGCCCGAGCGCTACCCCGAGCAGGCCGATCCACCAGGCTCCCGGCTGGATCTTGATGAGGATGGCGCTGGTTCCCGCCAAGATCAGGCCGATTGTTGCGATCTTCCACGGCGATGCGAACTCGGCCGCCTCGCGCAGGCGCTCCTCGCGAGACACCACGAGGCTGCTCTCGAGAAATCGCTCGACGAACCGTGAAGCCCACCACGCGTACCCGAAGAGGGCGAGCGCCAGGACGGCGAGAGGGCCAGCGACGGCACCGAGGATCTCCGAGAGGCCCGCGGCTTCGGCTCCGGGTTCGAGCAGTGGCTGGAGTGCGTATGCCGTCCACGTGCCGACCACGACGGTGGCGCCGATCAGGAGCGAACCCGCGCGAGCCGCCTTTTCCCTGGCTCCGTCCTCGGTGAGCCGGTAGCCGCGGTGGGTCATCCCCCACGGGAAGAAGACGGGGATCCCGTCCTCGTCTTCGCGGAAGAAGGCACGTTCGATCGGAGGTTGCTCAGCCACCCCGGAAGAATCGACGCACCGTTTCGTTCACTTGAGCCGCTGCGATCGCACGCCGAGGGCTCAGCTGGGCCAGGTGAGGGTGGCGAGGTCGGGCACGCGAGCCCCTTGGCTAGGCGCCGCGGGTGCTGGCCCCCATGGCTTCGAGCACGTTGGCGCGGTGGCCCAGGGTATGGGCGATGCCCGAGAGAAGCGAGAAAACCCTGCCGACCAGGACGAAGTCGCTGGGGACGGTGACGACGGGGTTCTCGCGGATCGCTTCGAAGAGTTCGTCCGTCATCTCTTCGGTGAACTCGCCTTCGAAACGCCCGGTGTCGCTGCGGCGCATCATGCGGCGGGCGATCAGCACGAACGTGCTGGTGTCGCCGCTCTTGGTCTCGAATCCCAGCTCCTGGAAGGCGCGGATCATCGCGGACTCGTTCTGGGTCATCATCGAGAACATCAGCTCGAAGAGGCCGAGGCCGAAGCCGTCGGGCAGATCTTTGGCGAGGCCGAAGTCGAGCAGGGTGATGGTGCCGTCGGGCGCGACGAAGAGGTTGCCCGGGTGCGGGTCGGCCTGGAAGAAGCCGCGGGCCAGGATCATCTGCACGTAGATGGACATGAGGTTCTGGACGAGGTCGCCGCGGTCGACCCCCGCGCTCTCGAGCGCAGCGAGGTCGGTGACTTTCATGCCACCGAGTAGCTCCATGGTGATGACGCGCCGGGTGGACCATTCGCGATAGATCTCGGGCACACGCACGCCTTCGTCGCTCGCGAACATCTCGCGGATCGTGTCGGCGTTCGAGGCCTCACGTTCGAAGTCGAGCTCGAGGGAGAGATACTTCACCAGCTCGTCAAGGAGCGGGAGCAGTTCGATGGGCTGCGGGTCGAAGAACTCGTAGACACGGCACGCGCGGCGCACGTTCGCAAGGTCGCTCGGCACCAGACTCTCGATCTCGGGGTATTGCACCTTCACCGCGACCTCGCGCCCGTCGTGGAGTCGAGCGCGATGCACCTGGGCCAGCGACGCCGCCGCCAGCGGCACCTCGTCGAACTCTGCATAGACGGCGTCGAGCGGTTTGCCGAGCTCGCTCTCCACGACTTCGCGAACCACGCTGAACGGGTGGGGCGGGACGCGGTCGTGGCACTGCTTCAGGATTTCGATGAAGGGCGGCGGGAAGACGTCGGCGCGGGTGGCGACGACCTGGCAGAGCTTGATCAGCATCCCGCGCAGCGAGAGCGCGGCGGAGAGGATCTCGCGCGCCGCGCGCTCGTGGGTGGGGTCGAGGTTCTCGGGTTCCGGACGTCGCAGCAGCCGCCGCCCCCAGGCCGGGAACTTGTAGTAGGCCCACACCAGGATGGCCGCGCGCGCGATCCGGGTGCCCCGTCGCACCCGCTCGACGGGTGAGACGCGGGTCACGCCGATGCGGCCGAGCTGCCCGCCTCGGTTGCCGGCTCGAAGCCGGTCGCGGCCGGCGGCGTCCACGTGACTTCGAGGGCGTCGAGCTGCTCGACGAGATCGGCGCTTCCGCCCGCACGCTCGATCGCCGCGGTGAGGCCTTCGCGCACGTCGCTCCGGTTCTCCTTCGGCCGCTGGGTCGTCAACGCATGGAGGTTCGCGTGCATGAGCCTGTCGACGATCTCTCGCCCCGCCATCGTCCCGCCGCTCGCGGTGCGGAGCGTCCGCGCCGCAACTTCGGAGAGCGCCGTTCGCAGGTATTCGACGTGGGGCGACTCGTCGGCGCGAATGAACCGCACCATGTCGCCGGCGCGCTTCGGTTCCGCCGAGACCTCCGGGTCCGAGAGCAGCCGCTCGCCCCAGTCGAAGATGCTCCGGGCGAAGATCTCCACCGCGAGCACCGTCGCCATGGTGTTCAGCATGCGCTCGAGCTCGACATCGAGTTCCGGCGCCAGGCGCCGCCGCTCGCGCTTCGCTCGCCGGCCCATGATGCGCATCAGGACGTCGTTCGGGATCTTCGGGTCCTCGAGGGCGAGGTCGCGGGCCGCCTCCCACATCTGTTTGTGGCCGCCCTGGTCGCGGTGGCCTCCCACATCTGTTTGTGGCCGCCCTGGTCGCGGTGCCCGGCTTCGTCGCGTGCGTGCGCCTCGAAGAGCCCCTTGTCGAGGTGGGCCAGCGCCGTGCCCGCGATGGGCTCGACGATCATGGAGTCGAGCTTCGGCACCGGCACGTCACGAATGATCGCGCCGAAGCCCTCGACGATGGAGATGATCGTGAGCGCCCGGACGATCGGCTCGTTCACGCCTTCGCGCAGCAGCAGCTTTGCCTGCTCCACGTTCGGGTACTGGGGCGGCATCAGTGCGGCGTCGACCTCGATCAGGCCGTGGCCGTCGCGCCGCAGTTGCTCTTGCCACGCGAGGATGGCTGGTGCCCGATGGGTCGTGCGCGGCGAGCGGTACTCGCCCACCTCGTCGAACCCGCCGTGGCAGCGCACGCCGCCCGCAATCAGGGGCTCGCTATAGCTGCCGCTCTCGAGCAGCTCGTCTTCTTCGTAGTTCACGCAGAGATCGGACATCAGTGCACTCCGGGCGTCGCGATGAGAGTCGCCGGGTCGATCCCCATGCCTCGGACCACGTGGTCCCACATGACTTCCGGGCTCACGCCGAAAACGGTGTCGGGGCACGCCGGCGCGACGAGCCATGCCCCCTGGGCCATTTCTTCTTCCAGCTGGTGCGGTCCCCAGCCCGCATAGCCCAGCATCAGCCGCAGGCTCCCCGGCGGTTCGACGGCGATCTTGCGCAGGGTCTCGAGGGAGCCGGCCACGGAGAGGCCCGGCGCCAGGAGGTTCGCGTCGTCGATCTCGCTCGGTGCGCCGTCGCCGAAGAGCACCCAGCCGGTGTTCGGCTGCACGGGCCCGCCCCAGGCAAGCGGCGTCTGCCGGTCGCCCTTCCAATCGAGCTGGAGGTCGTCGCACAGGACGTCGACGGTGAGGTCGGCAGCGCGGTTGACGACGAGCCCGAAGGTCCCGCCTTCGTCATGGTGCACGAGCAGTACCACGGCGCGCTTGAAGTTCGGGTCCAGGAGCTGCGGCATGGCCACGAGCAGGGATGGTGCGAGGGATGACCCGGTCACGCCGCAAAGGGTAGCAGGCGGCTTTCGCCGTCGAGGCGGGCACCGCAAGCCCGTCGACGGGGGCGCCCCAAGCCTTCGTAACCGTTGGGTTCCCCACCGCCGCATCCACTAGGCTCTCGTCATGCAGAAGGCCGCGGCCGCTCTCGCGTGGTTCACCCTCGGTGTCCTGGCCATCTCGGGGGCGGCGGGTGCTGGCTTCGACAGCGCGCCGTCGCTGACCCTGGCCGCGGCCGCGACCTCGGCGGCTCTCATGGCCTGGGCGTTTGCCGGGGCCAGCCTCGCGAGCGAGCCCTATCCGACGCGCCTCGGCTGGGTGCCGTCGCATCTCTCCCCCGCGATCCTCCTGGGCCTGGTGTTCGGCATGCTCACCTTGAGCCAACTGGCCGAGTGGGTGATCTCGTTGGCTGGGTACCAAGAGGTGGGCAACCTCCCGCAGTTCCGCCACGCACTCCGGGGCGCCACGGGTGCGGAGTTGGCAATGGCCGTCGTCGGGATCGGGTTCCTTCCGGGCTTCACGGAAGAGATCGCCCTTCGCGGCTTCGTTCAACGCGGGCTCCAGCCGCGGGTGGGGGCGGTGGCGGCAGTGGGCATCACGTCGCTGCTCTTCGGTGCGCTCCACGGCGAGCCGGTTCACGCGGCCGGCGCGCTCGCCCTCGGCCTCTACCTCGGCACCATCGTGGCCCTCTGCGGGAGCATTCGGCCCGCCGTGCTGTGCCACGTGGTGAACAACGTCGTGGCCACACTGGGTGCGGCGCTCCCGATCGCACCGCTGGCCCTCGCGGCGGCTGCGCTCGGCGCCGTCTTGGGGCCCTGGGCCTTGTGGCGCATGGCCTTGCAGGCGCGGGCTGCGCATCCGCCGCTCGGGGGTTCCCCGGAGCCCGACGCACCCCCATCGCCACTCGAAGCCCCGCTCGACCCACCCTAAGGGTTCATTCCGTGTCGCGAGTGGTCGATAGAACCGAAGGAGGGGCGAGAACCGCTCTCGAGGTGCGCACACTCATGTCTTTTCCGCCTTCGGTCCTTCTGCTCGACGATGGTGAACTCGGCGACGTTCGGCGTCTGCTCGATGAGATCGGCGTCGACTTCGTCCACCTCCGTGGGGCGTCCATCAGCGATGGCCTCGAGCCGCCGCGCGACCTGCTCCTGACCACCTCCCGCCGCGCCCAGACCATCCCGCGCGCCACCTCGCCCGACGGCGGCGTGCCCGTGCGTGTGGTCGTTGCGAACGAAGAGGCCGAGACCCTGCGCGAGCGCCTGCGCCGCGACGGCGTCGACTTCCTCGTGCGCCGGCCCGTCCACTCCGAGGCGCTGCGCCTGCTCGTGCTGCGCTCGCTCTACCGCGGCCCCGAGAAGCGCCGCGGCATCCGTGTCCCCTTCGGTGTCGCGGTCGAGTGTCGCGTGGGTGCGATCGGGACCGATGCCGTGCTGGCCGAACTCTCGACCGGCGGCTGCCGCCTGGTCGTGCCGCGCACGCCGCAGCCTCTCGCCCCGGTGGGCGCCGGGCTCGTCGTCACGATCCCGCCGAGCGAGGACGTGGCCGAACCGCTCTCCCTCTATGGCACCGTGCTGCGTACCCACGAAGAGGATTCGGACGAGGTCTCCCTCGCCATCGGCTTCGGGGACCTCGACGCCGCGCACGAAGCGGCGCTGGCCCAGACGCTGCTACGGCGCGCCGTCGGCCACAACGGCAGCCCGTCCGAGCGCCGCGAACACCCGCGCCGCCTGTTCGACGAGACGATCACCGCGCTCAACCGCGAGGCCAGCAGCGCGCTCGTCGGCCGCGACGTGTCGCTCGGCGGCATGCGCGTGGATGCACACCCCGACCTGAAGCTCGGCGACGAGCTGGTGCTCGAGATCTATGGCCTTGCGAATTCGGAACCGTCCGAGGTGCATGCCACGGTGGTCCGAGATGATGGGCCCGACGGCTTCGGTCTGCGCTTCGACCACGTGACGCCGGAACTGGCGCGCCGGCTCGAGGAGCTGGTGACGGTGCTCCCGTCGATCGAGCCGCTCGGCGATGGCGAGAGTGCCGCCATGGGCACCGTGCTGTCGAGGATCATCCCCGAGAGCTAGCGGAGCGCGGCAGCGGGAACGCTAGGGGTCCCGCGGCCCTTTGGCGGCTCGGGGTCTAAGCGTCCTGCTTCGCCGCTTCCTTCTTGCGCTTCAACCGGCGCTTCCGCTTCTGGTTCCAGCGGTGGCGCTTTACCTTCTGCTTGTTCTTGCTGCGGGCCATCGGGTCTCCTGATTGGAGCCCGACCGTAGCCACGCCCGGCCTGCGCCGCCACGTCGCCGGGCCCTCGGCCGGGCTAGAGCGCCACGACTTCCTGGATCTCGGGGATCTCCTCCCGCAGCCGGGCCTCGATCCCCATCTTCAGGGTCATGGTGGAGCTCGGGCAGCCGGCGCAGGAGCCCTGGAGGTAGACCTCCACGATCCCTTCGCGATATCCGGCGAAGATGATGTCCCCACCGTCCTGGGCCACGGCCGGGCGGACCTCGGTCTCGAGGATGGTGCGGATGCGGGCGGCCACGCCGTCGCCCGATCGCTCGCTCGGCGCCTCATAGTCGGGCCCGAAGGTGGGCTCCTCGGAGGCGACGAAGGCCTTGATCGCGTCGACGACTCCCTGGGCCAGGTCCGCCCACTCGTGGTCTTCGCCCTTGGTGACCGTGACGAAATTGCCCGCGACGAAGACGCCGGCCACACCGTCGACTGCGAACAGCCGAGCAGCCAGGGGAGAGATGGCCTCGGCCACCGGCTCGGGGAAGTGCGCGCCCTCGCCGCCTTCCGCCAGGGCCTGGCTCAGGACCCACTTCACACTGTTCGGGTTTGGTGTGCGTTCGGCGTGCATGCGGAAGCCCAGGTCCATGGTCGTCTCCTCCGCGGTTCGGGCGGAGCGCAAGGGTAGCTCTAGCCGAGCACGTGTGCCTCGAAGCCCGCGGCCTCGCAGACGGCGTGGCCGCGCTCGCGGGCGATCCGGTGCTCACGAGGCCCGTTGTAGCCCCAGCCGGCGAGCACGCAGCGGACACCCAGGGGCGCCACGGCGTCCAAGTGGTTCAACTTGTCGTCGACGAAGGTGATCGCGTCGAAGTCGACGCCGAGGTCGCGGGCGAGCGCCTCCATATGGCTGGCCTTGTTCGCACCGGTCTCCTTGTCGTGGACCCGGTCTTCGGGGAAGAGCGCATCGAGCCCGTATTCGTGGAGCAGCACCCGCACCGTGCGGCGGTCTTTCGCAGTGGCGATGGCGAGCTCGACCCGGCCCGCCATGCGGTGGAGCGCCACCGTGATCTCGGGGTAGGGGCCCATCTGGGCCAGCCACGCCTTGCGATCGAGGGCGGCGAGGGCGGCTCGTTCCTTGTAGAAGCGGCGGTGGAACGTGCGCAGCCAGGCGGGGTCGAGCTCGCCGCGGAAGGCGTCGTAGTCGGCCTGGCTTTCGACGCGCGCGCCCGCCTCGAGGATGCGCAGGGCGACACCGAAGTCCTCGGCCCGGTTGCCGAGAGGCATGATCGAGAGGAAGCCCTCGCGCAGGGCGTCGGCATCACCCGCGAGTGTCGGCGAGTCGGGCTCGAGGGTTCGCCAGGTGGCACAGGCCACGGTGAAGCACTCGGGGGCGCTGTCGGCGATCACGCCGTCGAAATCGAGGGCGAGGAGCTTCATCCGACGGCGAAGGATCGGTCGAGCATGGGAGCGAGCATCGGGTTTCCATAGCACGGCCCGCGGCGGCGCGGACGGCGGCCGTGGACGGGGTATGCTCGACCCCGTGAAGTTCTGGAAGCATGTGCTCCCGTGGGTCATCTCGCTGGCCCTGCTCGTCTACGTCTTCGGCTTCGCGACCGATTGGGCTTCTCTGCGGGATGCCATGGCCGGCGCCAACGTCCCCACCTTCCTCTTCTTCACCACGCTTGACCGCGTCGCCTACTTCATCGTCTGGACCGCCATCACCGCGGCCGCCATGCGGCGCTTCGTGGATCGGGTGCCCGTGGGCTCGGTCTTCGCCATTCGCGGTGGCGCCGAGCTCTTTCGCACCGTGAGCAACCCCCTCGCCGACGGCCTCACCTTGGTTGGCCTCGGCCAACTGGCGGGGGGCCGGCTCGATGTCGTGCTCGCTGCCGCCCTGGTGCCCGCCGTCTGTCACATGTTCGTGATGTTGATCCAGGTCACGGGGGCGCTCTTCCTGCTCGAAGGGGGGGTGTCCGCGAACCGTGACGTCGCTGCCACCGCGGGGTTCGTCTGGGCCCTGATGGTGTCGGGTTTCGTGGCCGTGCAGCTTTCGCGTCGCGGACACATCCGCGGGATGAAGCGTGTGCGCGACTTCCTCGATCGCTTCCCGTTGCGCACCATCGCGCCTTTCGTCGTTGCGTTCGTCGGCGTCACGGCCTTCGACGTCATGATCCAGGGCTTTGCGACCCGAGCGTTCGGGGCTCCGATCGGCTGGCTCGACCTGATGGCGCGGATCCCACTGCTCTACCTGGCGCTGGTGGTGCCGTCGCTCGGCAACTTCGGCACCCGCGAGCTTGCCTGGTCGGCGCTCTTCGAGGGCACCGCAGAGCGCGACGCCTTGATCGCATTCGCCTTCGCGACGAACGCGATCTTCCTCGTGTTGAATCTGATCCTGGGCGTGGTCTTCCTGCCGAAGGCCATGACGTTGGTGCGCGAGTTGCGCCGTCAGCGGCAGGCGGGCGAGCCCGTCCGGGAGCCCCTGCTCCACGACCCGGTCGACCAGTAGGGCCGGCTCACGCCGGCGGGTGGAGGCGGCCGAGCACGGCCGCGATGTCCTCGTGGAGTTCGTCGCCCCGCAAGGCCCGCGCGATCGCTGCGGCCGGAAGCGGGCGCCCGACCTCCCGGGCGAGGGGCCCGTCGCGCTCGATCAGCCGCTTCGCATCCAGCCGGCGCCACGCCTCCTCATCGGATTGCTTCGGCAGGAACTCGCGCACGAAGCGATCGATCCGGAAGCGCTCCTTCTTTTCGCGCGCCACGCGGTGGAGCGCGTGGGGCACGAGCAGGTAGCTCTCGATGTGCCGGCGGCTCCAGGTGAAGAACTCGAGGGCCGGGTCGGCCGGGGGGGGCGCGGGTTCTCCGCCGTGGTCCCGGTCGAGAACGCACAAGCCGCGTGCGTCCGGCTCGGTGGCACGCAGGCCTTCGAAGTGCTGGAGGGCCCGTAGCGGCTGGCGCCCGCCCAGGATGACGGCGGAGCGCACCGACTCCACGGACCCCGGCTGGTGGCGTTGGCACCAGATGCGCAGCAAGTCGCGGTCGCGCGGGCCTTCGACGTAGAGAACGAACGGGGAAGCCTGGCCGCCGGGGAGGGCGCCGGCTTCGGCGCGGGCGGGTCGGATCGGAGGCGGCATGGAGAACCCCAGGTGCGTCGCAAGCCCGTACCCCAGCGATCCTAGCTGCCCGCCTCGCGTCTTGTCACGGAGAAGATCGGGCTGCCCACCTCGTGTCTTCTCAGGCTTTGCGGGCGAAGCACGCGAGGGCTTCGACGTGGGGCGTCTGCGGGAAGAGGTCGAAGCCGCGCACGCTCTCGAGCGAATAGCCCGCATCGAGTTTGGCCGCGTCACGCGCCAGGGTGGCCGGGTCGCAGGAGAGATAGACCACCCGTGGTGCCGCGAGGGAGAGCAGCGAATCGATCGTGGCCGATGTCAGGCCTTCGCGCGGCGGGTCGATCACGACCACATCCGCATGGGCGCCGGCGCCGAGCAGGGGCGGGTTGCCCAACATGCGTTCGACCGAGCCGGTGAGCACCTCCACCGAACGGGCGCCCGCCCGCTCGACGTTGAGCTCGAGGTCACGCGCGGCTTTCGGGCTGCCCTCGACGGCCCAGACGCGGCCGAAGTTCTTGGCGAGGCCGAGGGTCAAGTAGCCCGCACCGGCGAACAACTCGATGGCGGCGTCGCCCTGGCCCGCCGCCGCCACGACGGCCGCCGCGACGGTCTCGAACAGCGGCGCGTTGCCCTGGTGGAAGCTCCCAACGCCACACTCGAGGGTCGAACCACCGACCGAGAGTTGGATCCGCGGCGCCGGGCGATTGCGTTCACCCGCGGGCGGGCGGCCCATGGGTGCCGCGTGGGCACACCCGTCTCCCGACAGCGCCAACCACCAGTCTCCCGATCGGCCCCGAGATCGCGCCGGGAGCTCGGCGAGCGCGCGCTCGAGGGGCGGCGCGAGGATTGGGCATTGCTTGGTGGGGACGATGTCGTGGGAGCGCCGCCGGCGATAGCCCACGCGGCCCCGCTCGACGCGCACGCGCGTGCGGATCCGATAGCCGTATTCGACGGGGCAGGGGACGACTTCGATGGGCCCGGGGAGTTCGAGGTGGCCGATCCGCCGCAAGGCGTCTTCCAGAATCGCGGCCTTCGCCTTGACCTGGGCCTCGTAGCGAACGTGCTGCCAGGTGCAGCCACCGCACGCGCCGAAGGCTTCGCACGCCGGGTCGGTGCGGTCGGGGCTCGGCTTCTCGATCGTCTCGATCTCGGCCCGCGCGAAGCGGGCTCGAGCCTCGCTGATTCGCACGCGCACGCGATCACCCGGGGCGGTGAACGGCACGAAGACGACCCGGCCCGACGGCTCGCGCGCGACGCCTTCGCCCGTCGGCGCAAGGCGTTCGATCTCGAGAGTCAACGACTCGCCGGAGTCGCTCGGCCCGGCCGGCCCGTGGGCGTCGTCTTCAGTGCCCAGGGGAGTCATCGAGCCCCTCGATCGGATCGAGCCGCACCGGCACCGATCGGTTCACGTCCACGACGCGGCGAAACAGCCGGTCGGTCACTCCATATTTCGTGGTCATTGCGTCGTTGACTGCGTCCAGGACCGCGGGGTCGGTTGCGACGGTCGCACGATAGTGGCGGCGCGGGTCGTCGCGCTCGAGCTCGACCAGCGGGTGAGTGCCCAATCGCACGAACCAGCTCGACTTGGGGTCGTCCGCGCGCAGATGAAGGACGCCTTCGACCTCGGCGACCCAAAGCGCGCTTGCATGTTCGCGCCCGTCCGAGTCGACGGTGTAGAGCGTCACGACTTCACCCAACGGAAGGGCCAATGCCAGCAGCAGCAGTGCGGCGACAGTCGCGGGGAACCAGATCAGGAATCGACGCACGGCTCCTCCGGTTCGGCGGGGCCGGGTGGGCTGAAGCCCAGGGCTGCGAGTTCGCGGCGCAAGGGCGTGCCCGCTTCGAGCAGGCGCCGCAGCGCCGCCACGGCCGGCCGGTCCCAACGGTCGGCTGGGATCACGAAGTCGTAGTGCTCGGCCGCGAGCGGCCGGAACCCGAGCCCCGACTGCTTGGCTACGGTCTCGATCGTGACGCCCCAGTCCGCCCGACCCTGGGCGACCGCAGCGGCGACGGCATAGTGCGAGCGCGGTTCGAAGGCGAAGCCCGGCGGGCGTCGCTCACCGAGGATCTGGTCGATCAGCACGCGTGTGCCGCTCCCGCGATTGCGGTTCACCATGCGGCGGTTCGGGTCGGCGACCAGGGTGTCGGGGTCGTCCTCTTCGCCCGGCCGGGTCACGATGCCCTGCATGCGGCGATAGCCGCGGAGCAGACGCAGCCCGACGCCCAGGAAGGGCTCGTTGTAGCGGCCGGTCTCCGGGTCGAGCAGATGCATGGGCGCCACGTCGCACTCGCCCCGTTCGGCGGCGGCGAGCCCGCCCTGGCTTCCAACGGCCAGGAGTTTCACGCGCAGGCCTTCGCGGGCCAACGCGCTGGCGATGCGGTCGAGGCCGGCACAGTGGCTCCCGATCACGACGAGGTCGGCGACGGCCAGCTCGTGGCCGACGAGGGTCACCTCGACGGGTGCGTCCGCTTCGACCTGTTCGACGTTGCGCGGGATCCGGACGAAGCCGTCGGCGCGGCTGAACGAAGTCACGCTGCCGCTGCCCTTGCCCATGGGCCAGGCGGCGAGTTGGCCGTCGGGTCGGCGCACGAGCCCGACCAGCAGATACTCGAGCCGTCCGCGGTCCGACTGCACGGGCAGGGCCAGATGCGCGGCGACGCTCTCGCGTCTTTCGGGCGGGAAGCCGGCGAGTTCGCGCACGACCGGAGCCACGAACTCGTGGAAGGTGAAGACCGCCGAGGTCGGGAAGCCGGGGAGGATCACGACGGGCTTCGAGCCGTGGGCGGCGAGGCAGATCGGCTTGCCGGGCTTCAACGCCACGCCGTGAACCTGGATGCCGGGGTCGAGTCCTTCCACGACGCGGGCGCACAGATCGCCCTCGCCCTTCGACGTGCCGCCCGAGAGCAGCACGAGGTCGGCTTTCGCGATCGCTTCGTGGACAGCCTGGCGCAGCGTGTCTTCGTCGTCGCGGAATGCGCCCAGGAACCAGGGCGTGCCGCCGAGCTCGCGCACGGCATCCGCCAGGATCCGGCCGTTGGAATCGAAGACCAGCCCGGGGCGCATGGCTTCACCGGGCTGGACGATCTCGTCGCCCGTTGAAAGGATGGCGACGACAGGGCGCTTGTGGACGGTGACACGCTCGCATCCGATGGCTGCGAGCACGCCCGTTTCGCGCGACGTGAGCGGTGTGCCGGCAAAGAGCACCGTCTCGCCGCTGCCGACGTCGGTGCCGGCGAACGAAAGCGCCTGGCCTGGAACGCGCGCGTTCCGCACGACCACGGTGCGCCCGTCGTCCTCGAGGTCCGTGTGTTCCACGGGCACCACGGCATCCGCCCCGCGCGGCAACATGCCGCCCGTGGCGATCGTCGTCGCGGTGCCGGGCTTCACCTCCTGCTGGGGCTCGATCCCCGTCGGGATCGTCTCCGAGTTTAGTGAGAGCCGGGCCGGGGTCGCTTCGGTTGCTCCGAAGGTGTCCTCGGCTCGCACCGCAAAGCCATCCATGTTGGAGCGATCGAAGCCCGGCACGTCGGGAACGGCTCGGACGTCCTCGGCCAGCACGCGACCGAGCGCTTCGGCGAGTTCCACGGTCTCGCTGCCGACGGGCGCGGTCGCGATCGAGGCGCGCCAGATCCGCTCGGCTTCGTCGCGGTCGAGCGTGGTGAGGAACTGGGCCTGCTTCACCGGGTGCCCCGGGCGTTCACTGGATGCCGCCGACGGGGCCACTGCTTGCTGGGCTGGGGCGGCCCTGGGCGGGGCGTTCGTAGGTTTCGGTGGTGTCGTCGTAGAGCCGCACCTCGACTTCGGCCCACTCCGGGTAGCCCTCGGCGTCGCGCGGCACGACGACGACACCCGCCGCACGCACCGTCGAAGAGAGGATCGAGGCGCCGGAGGTGGCGAGCGGCACGACCTGACCGTCCTCGATGGCCACGCGCACGTAGTCGGTGCGGCCGAGCTCGGAGCTGATCTTGCGCGCCAGGGGGAGGTCGACCCGAGGGTGCGGCCAGTCTCGTTTCCGCCCGCCGAGGGCGCGGATCGTCGGCCCGGCAAAGAACTCGTAGGCGCAAAGGCACGAGACCGGGTTGCCGGGCAGGAGGAAGGCGAAGCGGTCGTGCCCCGAGCCGTCGATGCCCGCACCGAGGCGGCCGACGCCCGTCGGGCTCGAAGGCCGCATGGAGATGCCGTGGAAGTCGAGGCGTCCGAGTTCGGCCACGAGCTGCGGCGCGTAGTCTTCCTTGCCGACCGAGCTGCCGCCCGAGACGAGGACGACATCGGCGTCGTCCGCCGCCAGAGCCGCGCGGATCGCGTCGGGGTCGTCGGGCAGGATCTCGAAGGGCAAGGTGATACCGCCGTCGCGCTCGATGAGGCCGGCGAGCATCACGGAGTTGCTGTCGACGATCTTCACGCCTTCGGGTTCACTGCCCGCCGGCAGGAGCTCGTTGCCGGTCACCACGAGCCGCACCAGCGGTGTGCGCACACAAGGCACCGCGCCGATCCCGACCGAGACGAGCAGAGCCGCATCCTGCGGCCGCAGGTGGCGCCCGGGTGCGAGGAGCGCGTCGCCCGTGCGGATGTCTTCGCCGATCGCACCGACGTTCTTCTGGGGCGCGACGGCTTCGCGCACCTCGACCTTGCCACCTTCTTCTTCGCAGACCTCGGCCATCACGACCGCGTCGGCTCCCGCCGGCAGGGGCGCACCCGTCATGATGCGCACGGCCTCGCCCGCGCCGACGGGCGCGTCGCTGGCCTTGCCCGGCAACGCCTCGCCCACGAGGGTGAGCCGAATCGGGTCATACGGCGAGGCGCCGAAGGTGTCGGCGCCGCGCACGGCGTAGCCGTCCATGGCCGAGCGATCGAAGGCGGGGACGTTGCCCGGCGAGTCGACGGCGGCGGCGAGGATCCGCCCGGCGCAAGCCGACGAGGCGACCTGTTCCGAGCCGAGCGGGGGCGAGTGCTCCGCAAGGAAGCGCTCGACGTCTTCGACGTCTGCGCGTTCGGCGAAGCCTCGCATCCGGACATCACGCATGGGGCACCTCTGACGTCCGGACGTCACACATGGGCACCTCGAGTCGAGGCCGCTCGGGCTAGCCCGTGGCCTTGGTCGTCCAGAGTTCTTCCCGCTCGGGGAATCGCTCTGCCTTCGCCTGGGCCACAATGTCCGCGGCCACGTCGAACTTCAGAGAGTGGTCCGGCCCGATGCCCTCGTCCGTGATGCAGGCGGGCAGCACGTCGTCGGCGGCGGTGAAGCCGGCCCCTTCGTTGAACTTCCACTCGTCGAGCAGGCACTGCCAGCCGATGTCGGCGACCTGTTCGCGGGTCACCGCCTCGCCGTAGAGGACCGAGTAGAACTCGGCGATCTCCGGCATGGTCGGCTGCAGGAACTGACAGAAGCCCGACGAGTCGCACGCGGCGTTGATGAGCTGCGACTCCTGGGACGCCTGGGCGAACTGCTCGGGCGGCATGCCCGGGTTCACGATCAGGCCGGCGGTGTGGTCCCCGCCCATGGGGCTCGAGCAGTACGTGACGCCGGTGGCCTTGAGCGGCCGCGGGTCCCAGGCCGGGAGCGCCTGGCCCTTGGCCACGGGCACGCGCGCGTGCTTCTGGCGCTTGCCGATCGAGACGGCGCCGTTGCCGATGGCCTTCCCGAGCTCGGTGCCTTCGGCGATTTCGTGGAGGATGCGCTTGGCGCCCTCCGCGTCGCCGAACTCCATCTCGCCGGAGTCCATGAAGATCGCGATGGCTGCGCCCGTCTCGATCGTGTCGAGCCCGATTTCGTCGCACAGGCGATCGAGGTCGGCCACGTCCTCCCAGCTCGCGATGCCGCAGTTGGCGCCGAGCAGGGTGAGGGTCTCGAACTCGAGGGCCGAGGTCTTGTAGTTGCCGTCGGCGTCGTGGACGATGTTCGAACACTGAACGACGCAGCCGGTCATGCAATTGTGCATGCCGCCGCCCCGGGTCTCGAACGATTCGACGATGCGGGCGCCCTCGAGGGTGGCCACGTCGGGCGACTGGCCTTCGGTGCGGTTCTTGTAGGGGAAGGTGTTGAGCATGTTTGCGACCGGCACGATCGAGCTGGTGCCGAACTTGAACATGTTGGCCTTCGGGCTGTCCTGGAAGCCCTTGGTGTACGCCTTGGTGTGGGCGAAGAAGGGCTTGGCGTCGTCCGGGCGCCGCACCGGCGTCTTCTCCGGGTCGATCATGACGAACTTCAGGCCCTTGCTCCCCATCACCGCGCCGAGGCCACCGCGGGCGGCGTGGCGCGCGGGGCGGCGGGCCTGGTCGGCGTCGGTGCAGGCCACCGAGGCGCCCGAGAGCTTCATCTCGCCGGCGGGGCCGATGGAGATGAACGACGCCGTCTCGGCGTACTTCGTGGCCAGGTGTTCGATCAGGGCGTAGTTCCACATGCCCTTGGTGTCGTCGGCTTCCACGACCTCGAGGGAATCCTTGCGGACCTCGAGGGCGTAGCGCTTGTTCGCGTCGGCAGGCTGGCCCTTCACGACGACGGCGCGGTAGCCGAGCTTCATGAGATCCTGCCCCGGGTTGCCACCCGCGTTGGCCTCCTTGATGCCGCCCGTCAGCGGGCTCTTGCCACCGATCGAGATGCGCCCGGACGTCGGCGCCGCCGTGCCCGACATCACGCCAGGCGCCATGACGAGAATGTTGTCGGGCCCGAGAGGATCGCACTGCGGGTCACACTCTTCGAGCAGGATGCGAGCGGACAGCGCACGGCCACCCAGGAGCTTCCACGCCTCCGGGTACGGCTCGGCGGTCGCGGTCAGGTTCGTCATGTCCACACGGATCAAGCGGTCGTCGAACAAAGTGGTCCTCCCGGGTTCGGCTAGGCGGAAAACCATACCAGGAACGTAGACTTGGGGCGACAAGCTTCGGTGGGGGGCGCTGGGGCGGGGGGAGGCTCCGGCGAATGGCTCGGGCGCATGCCGGCGCGTCACCCGAATGGGGCTCGGAGTGCGCCCTGCGCTTTATTTCGCCGGAGCCTCCCCCCGCCCCAGCGCCAGTGGCGAACTAGCCGCCCGCGATGGCCGCCAGCACTTCGACCTCGTCGCCTTCGGCGACTTCGGCTTCGGGGGGGGACTGGTCGCCGTTGACGAACAGCTTGACGAACTTGTGGGGCTCGCCGTCTGCCGCGAAGACCTGGGGAAGGAAGCCGGGGTGGGCAGCTTCTACCGCTTCGATGCAGGCGCGGACGGTGTTGGCGGCGACTTCGATTCGCTCTTGGCCACCGGTGGGGCCTCGGTAGGGCGGGGGAATCAGGACGATGGGCATGGGGCGGGAGCGTATCGCTTCGGGTGCCGGCCGCCCGTCAATCCAAGGGCTCGGGTACCCAGCGTTCCGACACCGCGATCTTCACGAGCTCGCCGCCCTCGAAGGGGGCGTCGACGTGGCGCCCGTTCATTACGGCCGTCTCGTCCCGCACCCATTGGTTGCGGGAGCGCAGGGAGATCTCGTCGAGCGTCTCGCCCGCTTTGGCCTCGGTCACGCGCAGCCGCGTGATGCGGAACCCGTCGGCTTCGCTTGCGCCGATTCGCCGGAAGCTGCGGGCCGCGCGGCCGAAGTCGCCGCCGAGCGCCAGCCGCCCCGACGGCAGCACGCCCATGATCCGGTAGATCCGGCCCCGGTGCGCGATCCACGTGATGTCGGCCTTCACCTTCGAGCCCTCGAGGTCGAAGCGCGTTCGCCCGCTGAAGCTCGGGTTGCCGTTCGTGCGGTGCGACTTCGTATCGCTGAGGGGCGCGTCCACCTTCTCGGAGTATTCGCGCGCCGCGGCCTCGGGGTCGTTGCCCTTGCCCTGCATCTCGAGGATCACCATCGCGTTGCCCTGGGGCGAGATCGCACGCACGGCGGCCGGTTCGTTCGCGGTGTGCCAACCGTCGGGGAAGCGCATCGTGAAGCCGAGTGTCGGGTGAATGAAGCGCCCCCCGACGAAGAAGCCCTCGGCGGGGTTCTGGCCGACGACCATGCCATCGACTTCCTCGAGGTAGTCCTCCCGGCCGCGCTCGTCGTCGGGCAAGGGCGTCTCGTGCTCGTAGCGAACCGCCGCGCTGGTGAGCCGCTCGATGGAACCCGGGTGCGTGTCGAAGTAGCCCGCCCGGCGGCTCGAGCCGCGCTCCAGGCGGGAGTGCTGATCGAGGGCAGCCAGGAAGCTCGCCATGGCGAGCGGGTCCCAGCCCGCATCGCGCGCGAGGGCCTGGCCCATGGAGTCCGACTCCCGCTCCTGATCGCGACCGTAGGCGGCGATCATCCCCTGGGCCGCCCCCATGCCGGTCTGTGCGGCGACCATGGCGCCGCCGGGCCCACCCGCGAGGGCGCCGATCAAGGTCGCAAGGGCGCCGATCACCTTCGCCTTGCGCACTTCGAGTTCGCGATACGCGTGGTGTTGCAGCGCGACGTGGGCCACCTCGTGGGCCAGCACGTTGGCGAGCTCTTCCTCGGAGTTCACCAACGTGAGCAGCCCGCGCGAGACGTAGATGTGGCCGCCCGGCAGCGCGAAGGCATTGGGCTCGACCATCTCGACGACATGGAAGCGGTAGCGGATCTCGCGGCGCGGCGAGTTGCGCGCAATCCGCTCGCCGATGTCCTGCACGTAGGCCTGGACGTCTTCGTCGTCGTAGAAGCCGATGCGCCCGGCCACGCTCTCGGCCTCCTTGTCGCCGAGCTTCTCCTCTTCGGCCGTCGACATCAGGACGTTGTGGGAGCGAGCGAGTTCTCGCTGCGGAGCGCAGGCCAACAGCGAGCCGGCGACCACGGCCAGCATCAAAGCGGCAAGCGACGCCGGCGGCGAAAGCACGGTGAGCGGTACCGGGCGAACCATGGCGCCCCTATCATGGCCGATCATGGGAACGCCTGCCGGGTCATTGCATCCCAGCCTCCGAGCCCGAATCTGCGGGCTCGCGCTCGTGGCGCTTGCCGTGCTCTGCGCGGCGCCGGCGCGTGCCCAGCACGGCTTCGTTCCACCCGACGATCGTGTGCTGCACGAGCGGCTGGCCGGGGCGCGCATCGTGGCCGTCGCCACGGTGGCCGAAGTGGACACGGGCCGGATTGCCTTCGAATCGGGCCGCTCGATCCTCGGCCGCATCGAGCCCGAGTTCGAGGTGAAGCGTTCCCCCTCGAACCCGCCGCCGTGGGTCCCGGGCGATCGCGCCCTGTTGATGCTCTCCGGGGCGCGCTCACCCTACCGTTGGGTCGAGAAGCCGGTGGAGACCGTCGCCCTGGCGGACGCCGCCGCCGAAGCCCGCTTTACTGCGGCCGTGCGCGCCATGGATGCCGCCCGGGTGGACGCGAAGGGGCGCCGTGATCTCTACGCCCGTTGGGCCGACGGCATGCACGAGGATCTCGCCGCCGTCGGGCAGCGCGGCTTGATGGACGTCCCCAGCATGGTGAACCTGCTCGACGTCGAGTTCGTGACGGGCCGCGTGGGTGTCGCCATCGATCCCGAGCGCCCGGTCGTGGCCCGGCGCCGGGCCGCCCGCATTGCGGCGCGCCATCCCGACGGCGTTTCGGCGCTCTTGCGGCACGTCGAAGACGAAGGGCCGGCGACCGACCCGGGTGTGGGGGAGTTGGCGATCCAGTCCGGGCTGCTCCTGCGTGACCCGGCCGTGGAGGCCCGCATCATTGATCTGCTCGACACGCCCGAAACCGAGCTCGGTGGCATTGCCCTCCGTCTGGCTGGTGCGGCCGGCGGGCGTGCCCTGGAACGCAAGCTCTCGGAGCTCGCGGTCGGCTACCCCGACGAGACCATTCGAGGCGAGGCCGCCCAGTCGCTCCGCAACCTCCGCAAGCGGAGCGCCAGCCGCGGCGGCTGAGCCGACCTTCCTTCCCTCTGCTCCGCATTTCAAGGATCGTCCGGGCCGAGCACGGCGGGGGTGCCTCTCCGAGCCCACTCGACGGAGCTCTCTTTGGGAGTGGCGGAGCGCCAACCATGAGCCGCGTTGCGAAACCACGGTTTCGCCCGCTGGCTCGAGCATCGGTGTCGCTGGCCGGCGCATTTGAGGGCGGCTCGGCCACACGACGAGAGGGATGCCCTGGCGACCTTCCGGGAGGTCCGGGGTGTGGCGACTCTTCGTAGGCTCACCCGCTCGTGCGCCCGCCCGGTGTGTGCCGGTTCGGGCCGAAGCGGAAGAGCCGGGCCCGAGGCCGACACACCGCCGGGGGGTTCCCGTCCGTCTCCGTCTTCTTCTCGTTGGAAGGCTCCCGGGTCAGGGAGGCTTCCCCGCCCGCGGCCAGTGCGGCTCCACCGCTTTTCTGTGTGCGGCGAAAACCGGAACCGGACGCGTCGCAACCCGTCGACACGGTCGAGCATCCGGCGCACCGTGGCTCGTGAAGCGTCGACGGGAGCGAATCCTCGGTCTCCTGCCCCGGCTCCGGATGCAGTTTCGACGCTACGCCTTGCATGGGGTGCCGGCAAGACAAAAACACCGTTCGGTGTTGAGATGGCTCGGCGCTCCCTTTTCCGAAACGAAATACGGGCCCAGGCCGCGCGAGGGTGCTCGCCTGCGGGGACGGACTATCGTAACCCGCGCACGGTTTGCGGTATCTCAGCAACCGCACGCGGGAGGCCGACATGGCGAAGATCGAGAAGTCGGAACAGCAGTGGCGAGAAGAGCTCTCTCCCGATGCCTTCGAGGTCTGCCGGGGCAAGGGCACCGAGCGCGCCTTCACCGGCCTCTATTGCGACACCAAGAGCGACGGCACCTATCGCTGTACGTGCTGTGGCGAGGCGCTCTTCCGCTCGGAGTCCAAGTACGATTCGGGGACGGGTTGGCCGAGCTTCTTCGAGCCCGTGGCGGCAGACGTCGTGACCACCGAGCGCGACGTAGCCCTCGGCATGGAGCGCATCGAAGTGATGTGCACGGCGTGCGGTTCGCACCTCGGCCACGTCTTCCCGGACGGGCCCGCGCCGAGCGGCGAGCGCTACTGCATCAACTCCGTGTCCCTTGCCCTCGACGAGGACGACGCCAGCTAGAACCCATCTCACAAACCCCTCGGTCGCCAGACACTCGCCTTCGACCCGATCTCGGCGTTGCGAAATCTCGCCGTGGCGGGCCAGGGCTGCGATTTCGCGCCTTGATCTCGGGCCGAACTCGAGCGTCTGGCTCGGTCGGGGTCTGTGAAATGGGTTCTAGGCGCTACCGGCTCCGGCCGCGGAGCCCGACGAGCCGCACGGGCAGTGCCAGCACATAGGCCACGGCGTAGGCGGTCGAGACCGCATCGCCGGCGGTCGCCATGCTGCCGAACGTGAAGCCGAACACGAACCACAGGTAGTAGAGCCCCGCGAGGTGGAGCCGGCGCCAGTTGCGGCGGCCCAGCGCTGCAGCCGTCGAATCGAACGAGGTCGCCACCATGGCGGCGAGGAAGACGTAGGCGATGCCGGCGGCGTCCGGCGTTTCTATCGTCGCCCCGTGTCCCGTCACCCGCGTCAAGACGAGGATCGCGACGGCGTGGGCCGTGTGGGACAGGCCCACCGAGACGCCGAGCCCGCGCCGGTTTCGCAAGAGCCAACCCGTCGCTTCGTTCGGGCGCATTCGCCGCAGGGGCGATGCCAGAAAGGCCGCCAGGAACAGGGCACCCGAGATGCGCGCCGTCGCGCGGATCTGCATCCGCCAACCTTCGCCCTCGGTCCCGAACGCCGCGAAGACCGCCGCGCCGACGAGCGCCACCGCAAGGGCGGTCCACCCCACCACGGCCCAGCCTTCGAATCCGCGCAGCCGTTTCTGGCTCATGCCCGGATCGGGCCTCCCTCGTCGTAGTAGCGCCGCTGCGCCTCCGCCTGCCAGAACCCGGCGTCGGGTAGCGCGAAGGGGTCGGCGCGTGTTGCGTCGGGCAGCCATGCGGTGAGGCGCCCCTGGTGGACGCAGCCCGTGTCGAGGCCCCGCAGCCCGGGCGCGACGTGGAGCCCTTGGATCGCGAAGTGTCCGTAGACGACGGCGTACTCGTGGCCGCGCTTGGCCCAGCGGCGATGCCAGGCCTCTTCGGGTCGGCTCGGGTCGCGCGACGACCACTGGCCGTCCCGGGTGAGGCTTCGGCAGCGCGTGAAGAGGGCGAGGTCATCGGCGCGCGGGTCGGCGTCCCGGTTCGCGGCCAGCAGGCCGACGGCTCGCTCGGCGTCCTCCGCTCCGAGGCAGGCCTCGACGGCTCGGGCTCGCTCGTTCACATCGTCGAGGCTCCACTTCTCGCCCACCGCGGCGTGGACCATGGTGAAGGGCCGGCCGCCGAGTTCGCCGCTCACGGCCAGGGGGAGCCGTCGCAGCCACTCGACCCAGTCGGGGAATGTGGGGTCGTCGAGGATGTCGTCGAAGGTGTCGAGAGGGTGGGGTTGCCGCAGCCCCCAGGCCGCCCGCAGCAGCGAGATCTCGTGGTTGCCGAGCACGTAGCGACAGCGCCCCCGCTCGACCCAGTCGCGCACGCGGCGCAGCAGCTCGAGGCTGTCGGGTCCGCGGTTGACGAGGTCGCCCACGAGCCAGAGCTCGAAGTCGCGCCCGTAGCGGGCCTTGGCGCGGGCGAGCAACTCGTCGAACTCGGCCGCGCAGCCCTGCACGTCGCCTACGAAGATCGGCTGCACGGGCGGAGCCTAGCGCCTCGCCAAACGCCCGAAAACACTGGATTTCATGGGGATTCTCCGCGCCCGGCCCCACGGGGCCTCCGCCCTCGGGTGAGCCGCTAGACTTCCGCCTCGCTCGGCCGACCGACGCCGGGCTCGATTCACGGGTGGGAGATGGCAAGGCGCATCATTCTCTGCGATGGGGCGGAGCTCGCACGGCTTTGGGGCCGGATCGGGACCGGTGAGCAGGAAGAGCTCATCTGGGTGCCCCGAGAAGACGAGTCTCGCGCCCGGCCTCGCGGCTTCCGCGCCCTCCAGGGCCGGTTGTCGGGCGAAGGCATCGAGAAGCTCGACCCCAAGGAAGGGGACGAGTTCGCACTGGTGAGCGAGGAGGCGGGCTTCGTCCGCGCCGCCGCCAAGGCTATCGAGAAGATCGCGCCTGCGGCCCCCGTGCTGGTGCTGTCGGACCGCATCGACCCCGACGACCTGCCGCATCACGCCTGCCTCCGGCGCACGGGCCTGCGGACCCAGATCCGCGACGACATCGACGACGAGTTCACCCACCTGGGGAATCTCTCGCGGGTGGTCGCGCTGCGGAACCTGCTGGCCCCGCGCGAGCGCGTCGCGATCCTGCTTCAGCCCGACCCCGACCCGGACGGGATCGCGTCGGGTCTGGCGCTGCGGGCGCTGATCGGGCGGAAGCGATCGACAGCTCCGATGGTGGCGTTCGGTGAGATCGAGCGCCCCGAGAACCGCGCGATGGTCGAGGCGCTCGGGCTCCAGGTCCGCACGATCTCGCCCGAGGAGCTCAACGAGTTCGACGGCGTCGCCCTGGTGGACGTGCAGCCGACCGTGTTCGGCGAAGAGATCCCGGCGCGCGTCCGCTCCGTGGACGTGGTGATCGATCACCACCCCGAGCGCAGCGGCTACGACGCCGTGCTGCGCGACATCCGTACGAGCTATGGCGCGACGTCGACCATCCTGACCGAATACCTGCGCGCCGCCGATCTCGAGATCGGCCCGAAGCTTGCGACCGGCCTGCTCTACGGCATCAAGAGCGACACCCAGGTGCTCGGCCGTGAGACCAGCGCCCACGACGTGAACGCCTTTGCCTTCCTGCACGCCTTGCACAGCCCGGCCCTGCTGCGGCGCGTGGAGCGCCCGGCGGTGCCGCTGGATGGCTTGAAGGCGCTCGGTCGCGCGCTCACGCGCTCCCGCGTGAAGGACGGCGTTCACATCGTGGTGCTCGGCCGCGTGCGGGAGGATGTGATCCCGCAGGCCGCCGACTTTGCATTGCAGGCGGAGGGCGCCGAGTGGGCCGTCGCGGCGGGCCTCGTGAACGGGAACATCGTCTTCTCGGTGCGCAACGTCGGCTACGTGCGCGCGGCGGGTGAGGTGGTGCGCGCCGTCGTCGAGGGCCTCGGCGTGGGCGGCGGGCACCGCTCGATGGCCAAGGGGATCATCCCGCTGAAAGCCTTCCGCGAGGTCTATGGCTCTACGGATCAGAAGCGGATCCACGACGCGCTCGAGAAGGCGTTCGTGAAGGGCATCCGCCGAGACGACTGACGTCTCGCAGGGCCGCCGACACGAAGGGGCGGCTAGCGCCCCTTCGTCAGACTCCCCACTGAAAGCAGCTTGCGGATCTTCTTGGGCGGGATGCCGTGGAGGCCCCACGATTCGCGGCGCCAGCTGCCGAACTCCGCGATGTTGGCGAAGGATGCGCCCATCGAGTCGATGACCCGCACGGGCCGCGCTTCGTCGTCGGGCCACTTCGGGTAGCCCTCGCGATCCTCGCTCCAGCGCCCGACGAACATCCCGAGATCGATGAGTTCGTCCTTCGCGTCATAAGCGGCGTAGTAGAGCGGGTGGAGTGTCTCGAGGTCGACGTAGCGGACGAAGCGCGCCGTGTGCTGGCCGCCGGGGATGTCCTTGGCGCGGCCTTCGATCACGAGGGCGCGACGCAGATCCCAACGATCGCTCGCGAACGAGAGGCCCCACGGCCCGAACGAGCGCTCTTCGGCTTCGGGGTACATCGGGCTCGCGGCGTTGATCGGAGCGAGCACGTCCTGCACGCCGAGGATGCGGTTCTCGTAGAGGTTCGGCCGGGCCTCGATGCCCTCGAAGCCGCTGCGCTTGGTTTGGAGCGCACCACCGATCGCGCCGCCCACGCCCCCGACCCCGCCGGCACCGGCCACGCCGCCGCCGCCCGCGCCGATCGCCAGGGTCTCCGCGCGCACCGTGCCGACGGAGAACGAGGGCAGATAGAGCCCTTCGACGAGGGCCGCGTTGAGCCGCCGCACGCGTCGCCACTCGGGCAGATAGGCGTGCAGGTCGTCGCTGCGTTCGGCCTTCACGAGGTTTTCGAGGTCGCGGAACTGCCGCCAGGCGAAGAAGCGCGCGGGCTGAGGCTCCTTGAAACGACCGCCGGCGACCCATTGCGTCGACCTCGCGCCCTTGGCCTGATAGCCCGCGTCGGCCTGGTCGGCCCGGTTCGACATCTGGATCTTGAAGACCTCGCCCAGGAAGGGCTCGGCGCGCCCCACGCGGCCGAGGAGATCGGAGATGCGGAAGTCGTCGACGAACATCCCTCCGGCCTGGTAGCGCTGCGCGAAGTTCCAGGCCCACTTCTGGCCGGACTGTGGATCGTCCGTTGCGATCGTCGCAGGTGCGAAGGGCAGGCCGGCCGTGTGGTTCACGAGCCCGCCGTCGGCATCGACGCTCGCCTGCCCCGCAAACTTCTCCGTCGCCGCCTGAAAGAACTCCGGCGGGCCGTAGTTCCGGAAGCAGGGCCCGACCTCGAGCTTCATGCCCTCGTAGAAGAACATCTCCCGATGGCTCCAGAGCGCGTCGGGGAGGAAGTTCTCGAGGATCGACAGCTGCTCGATCGAGATCACGTCGCCGGGCTTGAAGGCCACGGGCGGCGCGTCCTCGCCGAGCGGGAAGCCCGCGAGAACGTCCGTCGGGCCACAGGCGCCCTCCGGCGGAAGATCCCACGGCCCCGCCGCCGCTGGAGCTGCGAACACACACCCGGCGAGCGCGGCCAGCATCGCCCCGCGCATCACGAATCCAGCGTCAGCAGATCGTGGGCGTCGCGCATCCGGTCGGGGATGTTCACGCCGATCGGGCATGCGCCGAGGCACGGGCCGCTGCAACCCGCGCACACCGAAGCGTTGCGCTCGAGCGCGCCGTAGAGCTGCATGGCTTCCTTCTCTCGACCGTAGTCCTCGAAGTACATGCGGTGGCGCAGCACGTCGTGCACCGCGAGCTCCTCGGGGCAGGCACCGAGGCATGCTCCGCAGTGGGGTGCGCAGTAGCTGCCCACGATCTCGCGGTCGTACTTCTCGAGCGTCGCCCGGTCGCGCATCGAGATCGACTGGCCCGAGCCCGCCAGGTATTCGTCGCAGTGCGCCAGCTCGTTGAAGGAGATGACGGCGCACGACACGGAGTCGTTCGACAGGGCCCACTTCAGCGCGGCCTGGGAGTAGGCGTTCGCCTCGTCCTTGAAGCCGGCGAGTCCGTGGTGCTTTGCGCCCTTCAGGGTCTTCATGGCGACGATGCCCATGTCCTGCTCGCTGTGGGCGCGGTCGATGATGTCGCCGAGCTGGGGCCAGATGCCGTGGTGGTACGCGAGCATCATCACGTCGAAGCGGCCGGACCCGATGGCCTGGTTCGCCACTTCGACGAGCTTCGGCGTGTGGGTCGAGACGCCGAGGAAGCGCACCTTCCCCTGCTGCTTCAAGCGGTCGAAGGCTTCGTGGACGTTCTCGTCCATGAGGCGCTCGACCTCGTCGCAGCTGTGGATGTGGACGAGGTCGACGTGGTCCGTGCGCAGTCGGCCGAGGCTCTCCTCGACGGTGGCCATGTAGGTTGCAACCGGGGTCCCCGGCGGCAGATGCCCCTTCGCGCTGCAGAACTTCGTGGCCACGAAGATCTCGTCACGCCGGCCCTCGAGCGCCGCACCGATGCAATCCTCGCTCCCGTTGGCGGAGTAGTCCGGCGAGGTATCGACGTAGTTCACGCCGCGGTCGAAGGCGAGCCGTGCGACGTTGGTTCCCTTCTCGCCGCTGAGCCCGCCACTGCCGAGCACGATGTCGGAGATGCGGTACTCCGTGCGGCCAAACCGGCGATAGGCGCGCACGCGGCTGCCCGCCCAGTCGTCGGGCGAGTTCTCGTGGTCCGTGGCGACGCCGGCGGCTCCGATGTTTTCGGCAATCGGCTTCCAACCGGGCCCGCCGGTGCCGACCCCGAGGAAGGCTCGGGCGACCGCGGCGCCGCCTGCCACGGCGGCCGTGCCGAGTGCGGCGCTCCCGGTGAGAAAGCGCCGCCGTCCTGTGCTCGTCGCCTGGATCCGGCGCGGCATGACGAAGAGCGCCGCGATCGTGATCACCAGGATCAGCCCGATCCCCAGGATCAAGCCACCGACGGCGTTGTTGGCGCCGGGGACCAGCTTCTGGAGGGTCTCGCCCATGGGGAACGCGCTCGGCGCCAGCCCGATCGCCGAGTCGTAGAGCAGCGTGCCGGAGACGAAGAAGCCGAGGACGGCTGCGGCCACGAGCCAGATCGTGACGAAGGCTTTACCGGACATGGGGGACCCCTCCCGAGGAGACGGCGGCGAGAGCGGAACGCGGCGCCGCGTGAGCCCGGGATCATAACCTTTGTTGCGAAGTGTCAGGCCACGAAGATCGAGCGAAGGCCAGCCACGCGGGCTGCGAGGCCTTCGTTCGGGTCGCCCACGCGAGCCGGGACGACGATGTCCACCCGCGCCCCGACGAGGGCGGCAAGCGCTGCTGCGACACGATCCGGGAAGTCGCCCGCCGCGCCAGCGTCGGGATCGACGTGCCATGCGACTCGTGCGTCCGCCCGCGGGCGCCCCGCCTCATCCCAAGCATCGAGGAAGCGACGCGCTGCGTCGAGCGAGTCGGTGAGCAGGCCGGTTTCGAGTCGGGCGGCGCGTGCCACGGCGGCTTCGGCCTGGGCGGCGATCCAGATCGGTGGGTGGGGTTTTTGCGTGGGGCGGGGGTGGACTGCGACCTCGGCGATCTCGAAGTGGCCGCCCGAGCCCGCGACGGTGGGTTCGGTCCAGGCACGACGGACCCACTCGAGCGCCTCCTCGAAGCGGCCCGCGCGTTCACGAATGGAGATGCCGAAGCCATCGAACCCTTCGGCGTGTTCGCCGAGCCCGACGCCCAACTCGAAGCGCCCACCCGAGACGATGTCCACCGATGCGGCGTCCTCGGCGACGCGCAGGGGATGGTGGAGCGGGAGAGGCAGCGCGCCGGTGGCGATCCGGACGCGCTCGGTGCGTTCGGCCAGGGCCGCACACAAGGGCAGGGCGGCGGGCAACAAGGCGCCGCGGACGAAGGGCCGCTCCGCCACCCACAACACGTCGACACCGGCGTCTTCCGCCAGGGCCGCGTGGTCGAGCAGTGCGGCGTAGGCCTCGGCCGGCGCTTCGGCCTCGCCGGGCTCTCGCAGGTCGTAGCGGACTCCGATCCGGTGCATCGCTTCGCAGTATGCCCCGTATACTCGCGCCGTGACCGATCTCCGCCGAATCCAAGCCACCTTCGTCGCGGCGGAGCCTGCGGAGCAGGGCGAAGTGACGGGGGTCGTGCTCGAGTTCGAGCCCCTGCGCGTGCGCCTCGACGTGGAGACGATCCGCGACTTCGCCGAGCTCGGCCCCGCCCTCACCATTCCGGCGGTCGCCGGCCTCGGGAAGGTGCTCCGCATCCTGCGGGCGGCTCGCATCGCCGCGCCGCGTGACCCGCTCGCGCTGGTTGGGCGCGACGCCGAGATCGTCGCCCTGCTCGAGCGCGCTCGCGGGATCCGCCTGCGGTTGTCCCTGAAACGTCGCGCGCGACTCTCCTTCGTGGCCTGGACCGAGCGTGGGGTCGAGACCGTGCCCGACGTGGTGGACGTGCTCGAGAACGACGAGCACTACGTCGTCCTGCGCAGCGGCTCGCGGGCGCCGGTGCGGTTCGCGCGGGCCGCGGTCTCGCGGCGGCAGACCCAACACGAACGTTGGTACGAGGTCGTCGGGATCGAGCGGCCCTAGGGCTCGCGCCCGGCTTCAACCCGGTTCGGTGAGGAACTTCCCGAGCTCTTCGAGGAAGACCTCCAGGCGGTCGTGGTGCACCCAGTGGGCTGCGCCCTCGACGTTCACGAGCCGGGCGTTCGGGACGTGCGCGATGCGGCCGTCCTTCACCGGGTCGCTGGCCCAGCTCTCGGTGCCTCGCACGAGCAGCACCGGGCATTGGATCCGGCTCCAAATCGAGTACGCGTCGCTGGCGTTGAAGCCGTAGGGCGAGCCCGAGCGCACGTAGTTGTCGAACTTCCAGCTGAAGGTCCCGTCTTCGTTGCGCGTGACCCCGTGCTCGGTCAGATGGCGGGCCTGCTCTTCGGAGAGGAAGGCGTTCTCTTCACGCATGCGCGCGACCGCGGCTTCGAGGCTGTCGTAGCGCCGCGGCTGGCGTGCCGCGAACTTTCGCATGGCACCGATCCAGTTCGTCATGCGTTCCGCCGCCGGGGCCGCCTGGATCTTCTCGACGATGGCCGGCGAGGGCCCGAGGCCCTCGATGGCCACGGCCTTGCGGACCCGCTCGGGGAATAGGCCCGCGTATTGGAGGACGACCGCGCCCCCGAGGGAATGGCCCACGAGGATCACGGGCTCGTCGCCGAGGGCATCGAGCAGCTGTGCGAGGTCGAGCACGTAGTCGACGAGGGCATACATGCCGCCCACGGCCCAGGCGCTGTCGCCATGCCCGCGCAGGTCGGGGGCCACCACGTGGTGGTCGCGGCGCAGGACCCGCGCGGTGTCGTCCCAGTTGCGAGCGTGGTCGCGACCGCCGTGCACCAGGACGATGGTCGGCTGATCGGCGTTGCCCCAATCCACGTAGTGGAGCCGCAGGCGTTGGGAGACGTAGAAACGCGATGAGGGTCCGACGAGCTCGGGTTCGGCCATGGCGGGACGGTAGGACAGCTCGCTGCGCCAGGTTCGGCATGCGGTTGACGCTCCTTGGCGCGGAGCCGATCCTCCGCCCATGCGCGTGGCATTGGCTCAAGTGAATCCGACCGTTGGCGACCTCGCCGGGAACCGTCGGCTCGTCGAAGAGGCGGTGGCGAAGGCCGCGGCGGCTGGCGCGGATGTGGTCGCGTTGCCCGAACTCGTGCTCACGGGCTACCCGCCGATGGACCTGCTCGAACGCGATGGCTTCGTGCGCGACCAGCTCGTGGAGCTCGAGGCGCTCGAGCCCGCGTCCCGCGAGATCGACGTGGTGCTTGGCGCCGTGCTGCCGAACGAAGGGGCCGGGCGCAAGCCGTGGGTCAACGCCGCGGTGTTGCTCTCGGGCGGGCGTCGCGTGGCGGCCCAGGCCAAGTCGCTGTTGCCGAGCTACGACGTCTTCGACGAGAAGCGCTACTTCGCACCCGCGGTCGCGAGAGGCCCGATCGTCTCGGGGCGGGGCGGTGCGAGCATCGGCCTCACGGTCTGCGAGGACGTCTGGTCGGAAGAGATGGACTACGAGCTCGATCCCGTGGGTGAGCTCGTCGCGGCGGGCGCCGAGGCCGTGTTGAATCTGTCGTGCTCCCCCTGGCGCAGCGGCAAGCCCGCCATGCGGCGACGCATCGTGGGCGACCTCGCGAAACGCCACGCCGTCCCGCTCGTCTACGTGAATCAACTCGGTGGCAACGACGAGATCATCTTCGACGGCGGCTCCTTCGTCGCCGGGCCCGACGGCCGGATCCTCGCGCAACTCCCACTCTTCGAGCCTGCGCTCGAGGTCGTCGACCTCGACGGCCCGGGCGGCGTCGCCGCCCTCGACGTGCACGAGCCCGAACGCGTTGCCCAGCTCGAGGCCGCCCTGGTGCTCGGTATCCGCGACTACTTCCGCAAGCAGGGCCTGCCCCCGGGCGCGGTGATCGGGTTGTCGGGTGGGATCGACTCGGCGGTCACGGCGCACCTGGCCGTAGAGGCCCTCGGCCGCGAGCGCGTGCTCGGCGTTGCGATGCCCGGCCCATTCTCGTCGGAGCACAGCGTGGACGACGCGTTCGAGCTCGGGCGCAACCTCGGCATCGAGGTGCGGCGCGCCGACATCGGACCCATGTACGAGGCGTACCGCGGAAGCTTCGCATCGCTCTTCGGCGAGCAAGGCGACTACGGCCTGACCCAGCAGAACATCCAGTCGCGGATCCGCGGCGCACTGTTGATGGCCGTCTCGAATCAGGAAGGGCGCCTTGTGCTCGCCACGGGGAACAAGAGCGAGCTCTCGATCGGCTACTGCACGCTCTACGGCGACACGGTCGGCGGGCTGTGCGTCCTCGGCGATGTCTACAAGCACGACGTCTATGCCCTGGCCCATCACGCGAACCGCGATGGCGAGCGCGTCCCCGCGAACACGATCGACAAGCCACCCTCGGCCGAGCTCGCACCCGACCAGCTCGACACGGACGACCTGCCGTCCTACGACGTGCTCGACGCCGTGCTGGCCCAGGCCGTCGAGGGTTCGCTCGGTGCGGATGCGATCACGCCCCCGGCAGGCGCAGATCGCGCGGTGGTCCGGCAGATCGTTTCACGCCTGGATCGCAACGAGTACAAGCGGCGGCAGGCGCCGATCGTGCTGCGTGTGAGCGAGAAGGCGTTCGGGTCCGGGCGGCGGCTCCCGATCGTCCACCGCTACCACTCGTCCTGAAGCCGCCGAAGGCGAAATCGGGCCTGGCCTGGCGTATCCAGTCGTTTCGTCATCAAACAGAACCGTCCCCTTCGACAGGGGATGGGGGCTAGGCGGTCGGGGCGGGCTCGGCCGTGACGGCGCGGACGTTCTCCGCGCGCGGGCCACGCGGGCCCTCCTGCACGACGTACTCGACGTTGTCGCCTTCGTTCAGGCCGTCGTAGTCCGATGCGCCGAGGCCGGAGCGGTGGAAGAAGACTTCCTTGCCGTCCTCGCCCCGGATGAAGCCGAAGCCCCGGTCGCGCACCATCTTCTTGATTCGTCCGTGCGACTTCGGGCCCGTGGCCACGCGTGCCGGCGCGTTGCGTCGGCCTCGGCCGCGGCTGCGACCCCCGCCGCCACCGCTGCGCGGGGCACGGAAGCCGTCGGTGAGCGTGAACTCCTGCTGGAAGAGGCCGAGCGGCACCACGAGATCCTCCATCTCGGAGGTCTCGGGCGAGAGCAGGACTTCCTCCTCGCAGGCTTCGACGATCTGGTAGCGGAGGCCCGTATTCTTGTGGGTCACGCTGGAGCCCGGCTCCAGTTCTTCGAGCGTCAGCATGGCGCAGGACCTCGGTCGCGGTGATGGGCGGGGTTGTGGCCGGGGCTTTCGCGCCGGCTGCCCGGGAGCGCGGACTATAGAGGAAGGGCTCTCTGCGGGCAAACGATCGCTAGAATTCTCGTTCGCGGAATTGGGGGGTGGCCGTGTCGATCCGAGCCGTGTTTTTCGATCTGGGTGGGACGCTCTTCAGCTTCGCGTCGCTCGAAGGCATCTTCCGCGAAGCGCTCGCTGGCGTTGCGCAAGAGCATGGCCTCGCCGCCTCGGGCGACGAAGTCCGTCAGGCCTATCGTGCCAGCATGATGACGGCGATCGCCGAGCGCGTGAACCAGCCCTACTACCTCCACGGCGAGCTGTTTGCCGCGGCCCACACCGGGATGTTGGAGCAGCTCGGCGTGCCCGCGGCCGAAGGCGCCGGCAGCATCCTGGCCGCGGGGCCCCAAGGGGTCGGGCTCGACGGCGTGAAGCCGCGCGAGGGCACGCGTGAAGTGCTCGAGCAGCTTCGGGCGGCCGGTTTGCAGCTCTCGATCGTGAGCAACATCGACGACGATCAGTTCGAAGCGATCTGGAGCGCGATCGGCCTCGAGGATTGCTTCGACGCGATCACGACCAGTGAGGCGGCACGCTCCTGCAAGCCCCATCCGGGCATCTTCGACGTGGCCCTCGGCAAGGCGGGTGTCGCCGCGGAGGCGGTGGCCTTCGTGGGCGACTCGCTCCACCACGACGTGGCCGGCGCCAACGCCGCCGGCATGCGCAGCATCTGGCTGACCGACGAAGAGCCGGCCCCCGATGCGACCCACGTGGCCAATCACGTGATTCGCGATCTGCGCGAGCTGCCGGGCTTGCTGCTCGGGTGAGGCGCGTCGCTGCGCCGCTGCTTCTGCTCGTCCTCGCGGTTGGGTGCGCCGGTCGGGGGGCACTGCCGACCGAGCGGTTGCACGTCGGAACCTCCGGTGACTACGCGCCGTTCAGCAGCGCCGTCGAGGATCGGATCGAGGGGTTCGATCTCACACTGGCCCGGGCCTTCGCGGCGGACACCGGCCTCGAACTCGAGTTCCAACGCTTCGCCTGGCCCACGCTCTCGCGCGACGTCGGCGCCGGCCACTTCGACGTTGCCATGAGCGGTGTCACGGTGCGACCGGAGCGGTCGGTGATCGGTCGTTTCAGCGTGCCCGTGGCACGCAGCGGCGCCGTCGTGCTGACCCGCGCCGTCCATGCCGATGGCGGACTCGATGGCCTCGACCGGCCCGATGTCACGATCGCCGTGAACCAGGGAGGCCACCTCGAGCGCGCCGCCCGCGAACGCTTCCCGCACGCCGGGCTCCGGCCTTTGCCCGAGAACGATGCCGTCCGACGTGCCCTGGCGGACGGCGAGGTCGATGCCCTGGTGACCGACACGTTGGAAGCGCCTCACTGGCAGAGCCGAATCCCCGGTGCCGTGCGGCTCGGCCCCTTCACTTCCGATCGCAAGGCGTACCTCTGGTCGCTTCCGGCCGACCACGCGGAGCGCCTCGATGCGTGGCTGCTCGCGCGCGAAGCGGACGGTTCGCTGGCGCGTTGGCGTGAACGTTGGCTCGGTGCCCCCGGCCCGCCGACGGCGACGCCCCTCGCCGCCCTGGTCGCCGCCCTGGGCGAGCGGCTCTCGCTCATGCCCGCGGTCGCCGAGGCGAAACGCCGGAGTGGACGCGCGGTGCGCGATCGCGCGCGGGAGGCTCAGGTCCTCGAGTCCGCCTTTGCCGGCGTCGAGCGCCACGCCGCCGAGTTCGGCGTGGTCACGCCGCCCCGTCCCCAGGTGGACGCCTTCTATCGAGCTCAGATCGAGGCGGCGGTGGCCATCCAGGGGGAAACCCTCGCGGGCCCGGTCTCGCCCGGTCCGCGTTTCGACCTGACGACGGAACTCCGGCCCGCGCTACTGCGGCTCGGGCAACGCATTGCATGGGCGCTGGTTCGCCTCGATGGGCCCGCGTCGCGCAAGGAACTCTCGCGGCGCGTCGCCGCGGAGCTTTCTCCCTACGACCTGGACCCGGCGCATCAGGACGCCCTGGTCGACGCGCTTCAGGCTCTGGCTCAGAGCCGGGCGAGTGCTCGGGCCAACAGTCCGGCGATCACCGGCAGCGCGAGCGAGGCGCCGTAGCGCAGGGCCGTCAGGCGAGGCCCGAGGATCGGGAGTTCCCACGCCACGGTGCGATGCACCGCCAAGAGTGACCAACCCGTTAGAAACGCGACCACGGGCCCAACGCTCGCCCCCGCGCGGACCATGACCGCGGCGATCGGCATGGCAACGAAAGGGCCGGCGGGGGTCAGAGCGCCGACGCCGGTCGCGATGAAGATCCCGCGGATGCCCGAGTCCTCACCAAGCATCCGGCTCACCCACTCGTGCGGTACGAGCACCTCGGCGAGGCCCGCCGCGAGGAACGAGACGACCAGCAGCGCGCTGTAGCGAACCAACAAGCTGGCCCCGCCGCCGAGCCCGTCGCGCACCTGCTCGGCGCCCCCGGCCCGCCACGCGAGCACGACGAGTGCGACCAGCACGGCGAGCAGGATGAAGAAGACTTTGTCGAACACGGGCTTGGCTCCCATCAGTAGAAGACCGTGCGCGTCCGGTGTCGGGGGCGCGCCTTCACCGCGGGGGACTGCCCGCGATGCCATAGCCAGGGGTCCACCACGCGTGCCGTCGTCTCGATGCCGCGCGCAGTAAGCGCCGCGACGAGCCGCTCGACCGCATGGACGCCCGTGGCGCGGATCTCGACCTCTTCGGGGGAGCCTGCGGGCAAGAGGTCGCCGCGCTCGATCCGCTCCGCCAGCTCGGGCGCGTAGTGCAGCACACCGTCGCAACGAAGTGTGTGGGGCACGAGGTTGTCTGCGAAGGCCGTGAGTCTTTCGAGGCCGTGGAGTCGCTCTCCCTGTTCGCCGATGTCGGCCTCGGCGAGGTCAGCCACTGCGATCTGGGCGCGCTTGAAAAACGGCACTTCGAGGTCGTCGTACCGGGCCACGTCGTGGAAGAGTGACATTCGGCCGAGGATTTCCGCCGTCCTCTCGGCGTTGCCGTCGGCCTCGGCCAGCGGGCCTGCGAAGCGGCCGCCGTACCGTTCGAGCAGGAAAGTTCCGAGTTCATTCCATGCGTGGGCGAAGTGTTGCATCAGCTCGGCCTGCTCCGGGACGGCGAGGTCCTGGCCGAAGACGGTGGCGCAGTCGGTGGGTGTGAGTTTCGAGAGCGCCTCCGCCTGCCACGGCCCGTTGCGTTCGAAATGCTCCCGCAAGCTCGTGGCCAGGGTGAAGTAGCCGGACATCCCGGGCCGCTTTGCGAGGTGCGGGAACCAGCCCGAACCGAAGTTCACCGCATCGAGGGTGAGGACGAAGGCGAGAGTGTCCTGCGGCGGGCCGACTGGGAGGTGCGCCGGGTCGGCCCCGGCAAGGGGCTCCGGCCGGGCGGCAAAGGCGTCCGCGAGGGGAGCGAGGGCACTCTCGTCGAGGCGGACGTGGCGAGCCCGTTTCGTGACCTCGGCGCAGGCGGCGCGGATGCGGTCGCCGAGGGTCACGCGGCCTCCGGAGCCAGGACCCGCAGGGCGCCGGGCACGATCTCGAAGCGCGCGGCCCGGGCCGGGACGTGCTCGCCGTCGACGTCCAGGTGCCACGGCTCCTCGGGCGTGAACTCGACGCGGCGACCCTGAGCGAAGGCCACCTCCGGAAGTTCGAGGTGTGTGCCGCGATAGAGGTCGGGCATGCGGGAGAGCAGCCGGCCCTTCGAGACACCCGGGATCACGACGACGTCGAGCAAGCCGTCGTCGGGTCGCGCCTGCGGAGCCACGTGCATCCCGCCACCGAAGTAGCGCCCGTTCGCGGCGGTCGCGAGGACGAGCGGGCCTTCGTGCAGGAGCCTGCCGTCGACCTCGACGCGGCAGGCGACGTTCCGGTAGCTGGCGAGGCCGCGCAGCGTCCCGATCAGGAACGAGGCAGTCCCGCCGAGTGTCTTCGGCGTCTCGTTCACCAGGCGATCGACGGCGCCCGAGAGCCCGCCGCTCGCGATGTTCAAGAAGTGCGTCTCATGGGTCTCGCCGTCCGGGGATTCGAACTCGAGCCGGCCCGCATCGAGGCGCCGCTCGTGCCCGTCCGAGAGGCTGCGCAGGGCCTCGGGCAATGCGCGCGGCGTGCCGAGTGTCCGGCTCCAGTCGCCGCCGGTTCCGAGCGGAAGGAAGCCCAGGGCCGCGCGGTCGCCGAGCCCCGCGCCCAGCAGCCCTGCCACGACTTCGCTGGCCGTCCCGTCCCCGCCCGCAACGAGGATCCGTTCTGCGCCCGCCGCGACGGCTTCACGGGCGAGGCGTTCCGCATCGCGGGGCCCGCACGTCATCGCGACCTCGGCGGGGCCGAGGGCATCGCGCAGCGCGCGTTCCACGCGCTGCCAGCCACGACCTGTGGCGCCGTTGCGGCTCTTCGGATTCACCACGACCACGGTGTGGACGCCCATGGTGCGGAGGTTAGTGCATGGGGAGGCGCCTCAGGCGGCGCTCGTGCCCTGGCTGCCGCTGGCCTCGCGAGCGGAAGAGATCTGGTAGCGGCGTCGCACGGTTTCGCGGTAGGCGTCCGCCTCGGCGTGGGTGCGCGCTTCGTCCCAGCCCGCGGTGGTGGCCGCGAGCTGCGCGATCTCGCCGAGCTCCGGGAGCCCCTGGCCGGGGGCGAAGTAGGCCATCCGGACACGGTGCTCGAGCAAGTCGCAAAGTGTCGCGCAACATTCCCGGCGCATGCACCACGGGATCTCGGCCCAGGTGAAGCGACTCGCGCCGATCGCCCGGTGCTGCTCTTCCGGGGACTCGGCGAGCAACGTCTCCGCGTCGCGACCGTACTGCCGAACGAGGTGTGCGCTGCGCAGCGGCTCGAGGCCGAAGCGTTCCCCGAGCGAAGTGGCGAGGGCCGCGCCGTCGAACGTGTCGTCCCGCAGGGGGAGCGTGCGGGTCCGGCTGGGGCCGGCGGTCGGTCGGCACCCGGCCGGCATGCCCCGCAGCACGCGATCCACCAGCGATTCGCCCATGGCCCGGTGCGTGGTGAGCTTTCCGCCGGCTGCGGAGACGAGCCCCGACGCGTCCTCGTAGATCTGGTGTTCCCTCGAGACCGAGCTCGGCGGGGTCTTCGCGCCGCCCGATGCCACCAGGGGCCGCACGCCCGCGTAGACGCTGACGATGTCGTTCGTGTTCAAGCCGACGCCGGGGAATGCGGCGTTGGCGGCGTCGAGGAGGTAGTGGACCTCTTCGATCGTCACGACCGGCTCGTCGACCTCGTCGGTGAAGTCGTCGGTGGTGCCGAGCAGCAGCAGGTCGTGCCAGGGTGCGAGGAAGAGTTTCCGACGGTCCGCGCCCTCGATGGCCACCGTACCCTTCGTGCGCACGCGGCCCCCGCGCAGAACGAGGTGGACGCCTTTTGCGGGCCGCAGTTCGTCTGCGGCCTCGCCGAGGTCGAGCCCGCGGACCCGCGAGAGGCCGGGCCCAGCGGCATTCACCATGCCCCGGGCGCGGATCTCGAACTCTGCGCCCGAACGTCGGTCGAGCACGCGCGCGCCGGCGATGCGCTCGCCCTCGTGAAGCAGCGCCACGACCTCGGTGTGGTTCGTGGCTTCCGCGCCGAGTGCCCGCGCGCTCCGGATCGTCTCGAGGACGAGGCGCGCGTCGTCGGTCTGTCCGTCGTGGTAGACGGCGCCCGAGCGGTAGCCATCGCGCCGGAGATCTGCGGAAAACGCCTTCGCACCCGCCGCATCGACCCTCCGGAAGCGTGCGCTGCGGCGAAACCGTGCCATCGCTGCGTAGATCCACATGGCGGCGTGGATCTGCCAGGGTGGAACCTTCCCGCCCTCGAAGCACGGAAAGAAGAACGGCGTGCGTTCGACGAGGTTCGGGTGGAGGTCGGCGAGCCGGTCGCGCTCGCGACACGCTTCGGCGGTGACGCGCAGCTGTCCTTCGCCCAGGTAGCGGAGGCCGCCGTGGATCATCTTCGACGAGCGGCTCGACGTGCCCGAGGCGAAGTCGTTGCGTTCGACGAGAAAGCTTCGTAACCCCCGGGAAGCGGCGTCGCGCAGCACGGCGGCGCCGGTGATGCCGCCGCCGATCACCAGCAGGTCGAAGGGCTCGCCGGCTGCGGCCTCGGCCAGGGAACGCGTCCGAGTGGCCTCATCCCAGAGCGGCGTCGTCACGGTGCCGGGGTCTCCGGCCCGATGACGCCCGCCGCCTCCAGCCGCTCTGCTTCTTCGAGAATCGCCTGCTCGCTGTAGTCGAGCATCACCTCGAGGATGCGCCGCGCCTCGTCGGCGTCGCGGGCTTCGAGGGCGACGAGGAGCCGGCGGTGGGTCTCGAGCGAGCGCCGATGGTCGCGGCTCTCGTTGTAGTAGAGCGGGCCGAGTTGGCGGAGCAGCCGCGTGAACAGGTTCGTTACGACCTGGTACATCAGGTTTCCGCTCGCCTCGCCGAGCAACCGGTTCATGGCCACGTCGAGTTCGAGTGCGCGCGCCGGCGTCGCACCCTCCGCCGATTCGCGATCGAGTAGGGCCCGCGCGTCGGCGAGATGCTCGGTGCGATGGTGCTGCGCGGCGAGCTCGACGACCCGCAGCACGATGTCGCGACGGAAGAGCAGGGTCTGGCGCAGCAGGTCGACGGTGATCGCGCGCGGTTCGCGCAACAGCGCTTCGACCACCTGGAGGGCCGAGGATTCCGATGCGTGGCGGACGTAGGTCCCCCGGCCGTGGCGCACCGTCACGAGGTCGAGGCCTTCGAGGCGCCGGATCGCCTCGCGCACGGAGCTTCGGTTCACACCGAGCCGCGCAGCGAGGTCGCGCTCGTTCGGGATCCGCCCGCCGGCCGGGACCGCGCCGGTCAGGATCTGATGTCGCAGTTGCTCGAATACGCCGTCGCTGCGGCTCGGGGCGTCGAGGCGTTGCAAAGTGAGCGCCATGGGGCCTCCAGGGGGCTCACCCTAACACAGAGGTCAGAGGTCCGACCACTTGAGAAAGCCTCAGAACTCCAGGGGCTTGCCGCTATGCTGCCCGCGTGATCCGCCGACTCTGGCAGCGCTACACCCGCGAGATCGCCCTGGTCGGGACGATCGCTCTGCTGGCGCTCGGCCGGGTCTTTGCCTCGCAGCTCGGGATCGAGTGGAACCCCACGTCGATCCGTGAGTTGGTGGCCGGGCTCGGGTCCTGGGGGCCGGTGCTGTTCGTCGGCCTGATCGCGTTCCGCCAGATCATCCTCATCCCGTCGCAGATCCTGCTCGTCGCCGGCGGCCTGTGCTTCGGCGTCGTCGCCGGCACGCTCTACGGCGCCCTCGGGCTCGTCCTCTCCGGGACGATCCTCTTCCTGATTGCCCGCTACGCCGGGAAGGACGCGATCCTGGCACGCATCCCCGAGGAGCTGAGACCGGTGATCGATGCCGCCGGGCGTCGCGCGGGCCCGGCTTTGATCGCGGTGGGCACCGGCTACCCGGTCGGGCCGCTCTCCGCCTACCACGCCGCCGCCGGCCTCACGACCATCTCCCTCGGGGTCTTCATGCTCTCGGTCGCCGTGGGGGGGCTGGTGCGCGGCCTCGTCTACACCTACTTCGGCAGCGCGCTCGTCGAGGGAATGGGCGGCACGCTGTTGCTTGCCGGTGCATTGCTTCTACTTGCCGCCTTGTTGCCGCTCGCGTCGCCACGCGCGCGGGCCTGGATCCTCGGTACCACCACCGAGGCCGACCTCGACGCCGAGACTTCCACGCCTGTTTCCGAGAATCCCGCGCAAGAGTAGGAGCGGGGGGGTCGAAGAGAAGCTCGCGGAGCGCTCTGGATGACCCCTTACAGTGTGGCACTCGAACTGACCCTGGTCCTGGCCGCATGGCTTGCGATCGGTGCGTGGCAGCGCCAGGACGATGTGCCGGGTCGGCTCACCTACACCGCCGCCGCCCTGGCCGTCGTGTTCTGGGTCGCGGGTGAGCTGATCGAGGTGCGCGGAGAGATGCCGCTGCTCGCTCGTCGCGTGCGCACGATCGGATTCCTCGCAATCACGCCTCTCTGGTTCGGCGTCGCGGCCCACGCCGTCAAGCTCCTGCTCATCCGCCGCACGCCCTGGATCCCACTCGTCTTGATGGTGCCCGTGGTCCCGCTCTACGCGCTGCTCTACGCGGGGCCGTGGAGCATGCTCTTCATCCCCGCCACCGACACCCTTCACGTCGAGGTCGGCCCGCTCCTCTGGTGGTTCATTGCCTATGCCTGGGCTCTGGTGTTCGCCGGGTGTGCCGTGCTGCTCCACGGTGCGTGGGCTGCCGAGACACCCGAGCTCCGGCGCGACCGGGTGAAAATGGCGCTCTCGGCCATCGTGCCGCTCGCAGCGAACGGGGTGGCGGTCTGGAGTCTCTTGAAGACCGGCCGCACGGGCCCGGACATGACACCGCTCATGATCGTCGTGACGCTGGTGGCGTTCCGTCGCAGCATCCTTTCGGGAGGCCTGCTCGACGTGGTGCCCGTGGCGCAACGCGACATCATCCAGCACCTGCCGTTCGGCGTGGTATTGGCGGACGACCGCGGGACCGTGATCGACATGAACCCCGCCGCCGAAGAACTCCTCAGTGTGCCGCGCATGGAAGGCCTCGGACGTGCCCTCGAGGCGCTCATCTCTAGGGCGCCCCTCGAGGTGCGGATCGAGATCTCGAACGTGCGCGGGCGGAGCGGCGAATCCGCGCGCTTCGCCTTGCTCGAGGCGCCGAAGGTTGAGGGCCGAGCCGGCCCGGAACCAGGCGATCTGATCCTCGTTCAAGGTGTGGTTCGCCTGGATCCGATCCTCGCTCCCATCCGCGTGGTGCAGCACGACTTCGATCGGGTGGTCGGGGGCCAGGTCCACGAGCCCGATGAGGCTCACGCGGTCGTGTTCGCCGACCTTCTCGTAGGCCGCCGGGTCGGCGAAGGTCAGGGGCAGGACGCCCTGCTTCTTCAGGTTGGTCTCGGCGATCCGGGCGAAACTTCGGACCAGGATCGCGGCCGCGCCGAGGTGGCGTGGCTCCATCGCCGCGTGCTCGCGGCTCGACCCCTCGCCGTAGTTCTCGTCGCCCACGACGACCCAGCGCAGACCCTCGGCCTTGTAGTGCCGCGCGATCGCGGGGAACGAGGCTCCGCTCTCTCCCGATAGCTGATCAATGCCTTCGCCGGCCTTGCCCGTGAAGGCATTGATCGCCCCGATGTACATGTTGTCGCTGATGCGGTCGAGGTGGCCGCGGAAGCGCAACCACGGCCCGGCCATGGAGATGTGGTCCGTCGTGCACTTCCCCTTGGCCTTGAGCAGCAGCGGCAGCTTCTCGAAGTCGCGACCGTGCCACGGCTCGAAGGGCTCGAGCAGGGCGAGGCGCTCGCTTGCGGGGTCGACCTCCACCGAGACGCCGTGGCGGTCGGCCGGCGGCTCCGCGTAGCCGTCCGCGTTCGCGACGAAGCCGCGCTTGGGCACGTCGGGCGCCGGTGCCGGCGGCTCCAGGCGGAAGCGCGTGCCATCCTCGCCTTCGAGTTCGTCTGCGAGCGGGTTCCAATCGAGGGTCCCGGCCAGTGCGAAGGCCACCGCGATCTCCGGGCTCGAGATGAACGACTGCGTGTCGGGGTTGCCGTCGTTCCGCTTGGGGAAGTTGCGGTTGAAGGAGCTGATGATCGAGTTGGGCTCGCCCTTGTGGACGTCGTCGCGCTTCCACTGCCCGATGCAGGGCCCACAGGCGTTGGCGAGCACGACGGCGCCGATCGCCTCGAGTTCGTCGAGCTGCCCATCGCGCCGGATGGTCTGGTGGATCTGCTCGGAGCCTGGGGTGCACCAGAGCTTCGTGCGGGCTTTCGCTCCGTGCGCGGCGGCCTGGCGCGCCACGTCGGCAGCGCGGGAGAGATCCTCGTAGGACGAGTTCGTGCAGCTCCCGATCAGGGACGACGTCAGGTTGGCCGGGTAGCCCTTCTCGCGAACGTCCGCGGCCATGGCCGAGACCGGGCGCGCGAGGTCGGGTGTGTGCGGGCCCACGATGTGGGGCTCGAGCGTCGAGAGGTCGATCTCCACGACTTCGTCGAAGAAGCGCCCCGGGTCGGCTTCGACCTCGGGGTCGGCCTGGAGGAGTTCGAGGTTCTGCCCTGCGAGGTCCGCGAGTTCTTCGCGCCCGGTCGACTTCAGGTACAGCTCCATGCGCTCGTCGTAGGGGAAGATCGACGTCGTTGCGCCGAGTTCCGCGCCCATGTTGGTGATCGTGCCCTTGCCGGTGCATGACAGCGAGCGCGTGCCCGGGCCGAAGTACTCGACGACCCGGTTCGTCCCGCCCTTCACCGTGAGGATCTCGCAGACCTTGAGGATGACGTCCTTCGGCGAAGCCCAGCCGGAGAGCGAACCCGTGAGGTGGATGCCCACGAGCTTCGGGTAGAGCACCTCCCACGGGAAGCCGGCCATCACGTCGACCGCGTCCGCGCCGCCCACGCCGCAGGCGAACATGCCGAGGCCGCCCGCGTTCGGCGAGTGGGAGTCGGTGCCGATCATCATGCCACCCGGAAAGGCGTACTTCTCGAGCACGACCTGGTGGATGATCCCGGCGCCCGGGCCCCAGAAACCGACGCCATAGCGCGCCGACGCGCTGCGCAGGAAGTCGTAGACCTCGCGGTTCGTGACGCGCGCCGTCTCCATGTCGGCCGATGCGCCCTCGTGGGCCTGGATCAGGTGATCGCAATGGACGGTCGTCGGCACGGCGGTTTCGTCGCGACCCGACGAGATGAACTGGAGGATGGCCATCTGGGCGGTCGCGTCCTGCATGGCGACGCGGTCGGGCCGGAGCTCGATGTAGGCCGTTCCCGGTTCGAGGTTTGCGCTCTCGGGCTCGGCGAGGTGGCCGAGCAGGACCTTTTCCGCATAGGTGAGTGGGCGGTCGAGGCGGCCGCGTGCGATTTCGAGGTTGCGCGCCAGACGGTCGTAGACCTCCTGGACGAGCGTCGGTGTCGTGGCGATCTCGGGCATCGGGAATCTCCTGGAAGGCCCGCCATGGTAGGGGATCGGCGGCGGTTCGGGCCGTTCGTGGCGGGGGCTGCCGGGCGTCAGCGCCCGCGATAGCCGGCGACGAGCGCGGGCAGCACGATGAGATTGCAGAGCAGCACGAACGCGATGCCGATGGTCAGCAACTGACCGAGGCTCGCCATGCCGGGGTGGGACGAGAAGCCGAGCGTGCCAAAACTCGCCATCGTCGTGAGGGCGCTGAACGTCACGGCGCGGGCCGTCGTGGTGCGGAGCAGGTTGCCGTGGGTCGGCGCGGCCGTGCGGTAGCGGTGCACGAGGTGGATCCCGCTGTCGACGCCCATGCCGAGCAACAGCGGGATGACGATCACGTCGGCGAAGTTGAAGGGGATGTCGAGCAGGACCGAAGTCGCCGCGGTCAGGATCGCCGCGAGCCCGAGCGGGACCATCACCAACAACGTGTCGATGATCGTCCGCCACAAGAAAAGCAGCAGGATCGTGATGATCAGCACCGCGGTCGTGAGTGCCTGGCGCAGCGAACGGACCACGGCGCGCTCCGACTCGATCATCACCACGACGTTGCCGATGGCGTTCGGCGCGACGGTCTGGACGTCCAGGACGAAGGCCTCGAGCGCATCGCCGTCGGAGAGATCCTCCTTCGGGAAGACCTCGATCCGCACGCGCCCGTCCCGAGCGATCATGCGGCTCTTCAGGTCGGCGGGAAGATTCTCGAGCGTCACCTGCTCTGCGCGCAGGGCTTCGAACAGGATGCGCAGCCGGCCCGGGAGCGTGCCGAGCACCGAATCCTCGACCGATGCCAACGCGGCAGCCGGCGAGCCCGCCGCGCGCGCTGAATCGAGGAAGCGCAGAACGGCGACCCGCAGCCGGCCGGCGGCGCTGCGCAAACCCGGCTGGTCCGCGGCGTGTTCGAGCCCGTCGAGCCGCGCGGCGAACGCCTCGAGCGCCGCCATCTGCTCCGGCACCGACGGCGGCGTCATCTTGTCGATGGCCTCGGCGGTGGGCTGCAAGAAGAACGAGATGTCCTCCAGGATCTCGAGCTTCACCGCCTGATCGGTGGGAACGAAATCCTGGAGGGTGAGGGCGCGCTCGACGGTTTCGAGGGCTTCGAGTTGGCGCGAGAGGTGGGCCGCCTCCTCGATGCTCGCGGTCAGGACGTGGGCGCTCCAGGGCGAGACCGAGCCGCGCTCCAAGAGCTCGCGAAAGACCTGCACGGATTCTGCCGACGGGTCGCGCAGCTTCACCGGGTCGCGGTCGAAGCGCACGTCCGGGAGGACGACGGCCGCGCTGACCGCCGCGAGCATCGCGACGGCCCACACCACGCGCGGGTAGCGCACGGGAAGGGCGCGGATCCGTCCCGCCGCGCTAACCCACCCCGGGGCCGCAGAAGCGCCCGTGGGCGCTGCGACCACCGCGGCCGGAGGCGGCGAAAGCGAGAGCAGCGCGGGCAGCAGCGTGAGGTTGGTGATGAGGCTGATGATCATCCCCGTGCCGGAGATCAGACCCAGCTCCGCGACGCCCTTGTAGTCGGTGGGAATGAAGGCGTAGAAGCCGATCGCGGTCGTGGCGGCGCACAACACGAGGGAGCTGCCCACCACATAGCCGGCATCGCGCAGGGCCCGCGCGTGCTCGAGCCCCTCGCGTGCCATCTCGCGATAGCGGATGCAGAAGTGGATGCCGAAGTCGACCGAGAGCCCGATGAACAGGACGGCAAACGCCACGGAGATGAGGTTCAAGTGGCCGATCGCCGCGGCGGCGAAAGCGGCCGTCAGGATCAACCCGACGAGCAAGGTCGCCACGGCCGCGAGGACCAGGCGCGCCGAGCGCATGGCGAAGAACAGGATCGCCGAGACCAGCAGGAACGACGCAACGCCCGCCATCCGCGCCTGGCCCGCGACCAGTTGCATCTCCTCGTACGAGAGCACGAGGTAGCCGGTCATCCGTACACGGACGCCGTCGGAGCCGTCGAGGCCGAGCTCGTCGATCACGCCGGCGATCGCCTCGATGGCGGGGCCGGCCGGCTGGTAGGTGTCGTAGTCGATCTGAGGCTCCACCATGATGAAGCGGCGTCGATCGTCCGCGGTGCTCTCTTCACCGAGGATCAGATCCGTCCACGACAGGCGGTGGTGCTCGCCCGCGACGGCAGCCTCGAAGGCCTCGGAGAGGTGGTCGAAGACCGGGGCCAGATCGAGCGCATCGTCGTTGCGCGTCGCCGCGTGTTCGACGGCTTCGCCCAGGATGCGGACGTAGCCGCGCAGGCTCCCGTCCCGCGAAAGCTCCGCCAGGTAGGGCTGCACCTGGGTCAAGTGATCCGAAAGCTCGTCGAGTTCTTCCGGCGGCAGGTAGAGCAGGCCGTGCTGCTCGAAGAACGGCCCACCCCCCGGGACGAAGACGCTCGTGAGGCTCGGCTCCTTGCGCAGGCGCTCGGCGAGGGCTTCGGCTGCATCCTGGGCGAGCCCGGGAGTGGCGCCATCCAGGACCAACAGGATCGGGTCGGCGAGGGGTGGGAACTGCCGGTGGAAGTCGTTGCGCAGTGCGCGGAACGGCAGGTCTTCGGAGAGCATCGCCGCAACGTCGGAGTCGATGCCGAGGTTGTTCACCGTGTAGTGGAGCGCCGCCACGGAGATCAGCAGGGCCGCGGCCACGATCCAGCGGGCCCGTCGCGAAACGAGATCGAGCCATCGGCCGAGGATCTGGCCGAGGGTGTTTTCGAGGCGATGGATCACGAGAAGCCGAACCTCCGGCCCGGCCTCGGGCCGGGGGGCTTCGCTAGAGTGGCGCGAGCCGGTGAATTTAGCGGCCCCGCGCCTCGTCGCAGGGGGCAGGAAGAACCATGCGCCACAGAACCCCCGGAATCATGGCCCGTATCGTTCGGGCTTCCCTCATCATCGCCCTGTTCGCGGCCTGGCCGGCTGCAGCGGATGCGCCGCCTGCCGCGGGCACCCCCGCGGTGCCTGCCGCGGGCACGCCGGTCGTCGAGAAACTCCATGGCGTGATCGTCGAGACCATGAAGGAGGCCGATGCCCTCGGCTACGAGGGGCGCTACCAGCGCCTCGAACCCGCGCTGCGGGCCACCTTCGACTTCGACTTCATGGCCGAGAAGGCCGTCGGCCGACATTGGCGAAAACTCTCCGAAGCAGACCAGACGCGCATGCGCGACGTTTTCGCCCGCTTCACCCTTGCCACCTATGCCCGCCGCTTCTCGGGCTACACGGGGGAACGCTTCGACACGCACTCCGAGGAGTTGGCGCCGCGGGACACCGTCTTCGTCCGGACCCAGCTGGTGCGCCCGGACGGCGAGGAGAGCATCGAGATCAACTACCGCCTTCACGAGACCGCCGCGGGCTGGCGCGTCATCGACGTCCTACTGCGCGGAACCGTCAGCGAGCTGGCCCTGCGGCGCTCGGAGTACTCGTCGGTGATCAAGCGCGATGGCTTCGAGGCCTTGATGACGACCCTCGAGGAGAAGATCGCCGACCTCTCGGCCGAAACGACCGACACGCCGTCCTGATCGACGCCGCGCTCTAGGGCGAGTCGGCCTCGACGGGCTTCTTCGCCTCGCCATTCATCGTGTGGATCTCCGCGGCCCGGTTCGTCAGATAGGCGAACCGCATGGCGATGTAGAAGTCCACCGAAGTCTCTTCGAGGGCGACCAGGGCGTCGTGGTGGACGTCCCGGAGCGTGAAGCCGTCGCCGCCCTGGTAGGCCACGAACACCCATGTGGTCGGGCCGAGGAACCACGTCTGCGGAAGCATCAGGATGTCCACGAGGTCGCCGAAGGCGTCGCGCGCGGTGGTGGGCCCGACCAGCGGCATCACCAGGTAGGGCCCGCTGTCGACACCGTACTTCGCCAGTGTGATCCCGAAGTCGGTGTGGTGCCCCTCGATGCCCATCCTGGCCGCGGCGTCCCAGAGGCCGGCGACTCCGACCGTGCTGTTGATCACGAAGCGCGAGCCGGTCACCCCCGCCCGTTTCGGCGAGAGTTGAAGCAGGTCGTTCACGAAGATCGATGGCGAGTTCAGGTTCACGAAGGCGCGGCGGATCGCGCGGCGGGCGCCTCTCGGGACGGCGAAGGAGTAGGCGCGCGCGATCGGTTCGATCACGAAGCGGTCGAGGTTGCGGTTGCCGGCGAAGACCGAACGGTTCGTTCGCTCGTAGGGGTCTTGGATGTCCTCGTCGGCGGGCTCGTCGAAGAGCTCGTCGTACTCGAGGGCGGCGGGCGTGCCGGTGACGGTCGGGGGCGGGCCCGTCTGGGAGGCGCAGCCCGGAGTGAGCAGGACAGCCAGACCGAGGAGGGCGAGCCCAGGCAATAGGCGATGTCGCACGGGGGATCTCCTCCGAACGAAGCGGAAAGGCTCCAAGGGATTCATCGAGCGGGCGCGACGCTGCGCCCGCGCTGGCCGCGGCGGATTCTAACAAGGCGTCCCGGGCCCGGGAATCCGTTTTCGCCTCCGGGCCCGGCTTACATCACATTGACTGGGGTAATATCCCCTCGCTCGGTCAGCCCGGGCGGGTTACCCAATTTTCACGCGAAGAGGGGTCTCCCCGCGGGCTTCGGGCGGGGTATCTTTCCGCCGCGCAGCCCCAGCGGCGCGCTCCAGGAGGACATATCCGATGAAGCCCATCCGGGTCGCAATCGCCGGGGTCGGGAACTGTGCCAGCTCGCTCGTCCAGGGGCTCCACTTCTACCGCGACTGCGAGGACCACGACGTCGCCGGCCTAATGCACCCCAAGATCGGGAACTGGGGCCCGACGGACATCCAGGTCGTCGCGGCCTTCGACATCGACCACCGCAAGGTCGGCCGGCCGGTCGAAGAGGCCATTTTCGCCGAGCCGAACTGCACGATGATCTTCGAGGCGAAGCCGCCCGTGTCGGACGTGGAGGTCCAGATGGGCCCCGTGCTCGACGGCGTGGCTGCCCATATGGCCGACTATCCCGAGGACCGTGCCTTCCGACCCTCGGACGCCACGCCGGTGGACGTGGCCCAGGTGCTGCGCGAGTCGGCCACCGAGGTGCTCGTCTGTTACATGCCCGTCGGCTCCGAGGAAGCTGCCAAGCACTATGCGACGGCCTGCCTCGAGGCGAAGGTCGGCATGGTGAACTGCGTGCCGGTCTTCATCGCGTCCGACCCCGAGTGGTCCGAGCGCTTCCGCAAGGCCGGTGTGCCGATCGTGGGCGACGACATCAAGAGCCAGGTGGGCGCGACCATCGTGCACCGGACCCTGACGCGACTGTTCGGGGACCGGGGCGTGCAGCTCGACCGGACCTACCAGCTGAACACCGGCGGGAACACGGACTTCCTGAACATGCTGGCCCGCGACCGATTGGCTTCGAAGAAGATCTCGAAGACCGAATCGGTGCAGTCCCAGTTGGATGAGCGGCTCGAGAGTTCGAACATCCACATCGGGCCGTCGGACTACGTGCCGTGGCAGAACGACAACAAGGTCTGCTTCATCCGCATGGAAGGGCAGGGCTTCGGCGGCGCGCCGATCGAGCTCGAGATGCGGCTGTCGGTCCAGGATTCGCCCAACAGCGCCGGCGTCGTGATCGATGCCATCCGCTGCGCGAAGATCGGCCTCGACCGCGGCCAGGGTGGCCCGATCGAGTCGGCCTCGGCCTACTACATGAAGAGCCCGGCCGTGCAGATGCGCGACAGCGAAGCCCACATCGCCACCAACGACTTCATCGGCGACTAGCACCCGGCAGTGTGCCGGGCTCGAGAAACGACGGCCCCCGACGCGCGAGCGGCGGGGGCCGTTTCGTTTCGGAACCGTCGGCCTACTCGAGATCGAGCTGGGCGAGCTTCTCGGGGCTCGGGCCGTGAGACCCGGTGAGTGGCACCAGCGCGCCCGGCAGCGCCCAGAAGAGTTGCACCAGGCGGATGGCGAAGCCCAGGAAGAGGATCTGGGAGAAGCTGCCGTACACGCCCCGGAAGAAGACCTGCAGGGTGGCATCGAGGGTGCCGAGGCCCTGGTACGAGACCGGCACCGCGGCGACCAGCATCCCGATCGACATGTAGACGAGGTAGTCCGGGATGGCGGCGATGCTGCCCTGCATGCCGAGGCCCATGCCCGCGAGCATGAACGATGTGATGGCACAGCCTTGCAGGGTCATGCTCAGGCCGAGCGCCGAGAGCAACAGGCGCGGGTGGTTCCGCATGCGATGCGTCGCCGCATCGATGCGCTTGATCTGCTCGCCGAAGGGAAGCCTGCCGATCCAGTCGTCCACGCGCAGGATCGCCCGCGCGCGGCGCGAGAAGGCGACGAAGACGCCGGCGACGAGCCCGGCGAGGATCAGCGCCACGATCGGGATCCAAGGGCGGATCTTCGGGTCGTCGGGTCGCAGCAGCATCACGATCATTGCGAAGAAGACGAGGCTCACCATCCCGACGGCGCGGTCGAGCAACACCGTCGTGACGGCTTCCGTCTTGCGGTCGGTGTGGGTCGAGACGTAGTAGGCCTTGAAGACGTCGCCGCCGGTGCTGCCGAGGGCCACGAAGTTCAGGAAGTTCCCGGCGTAGACGAGCTTCATGGCTTCCCAGAGGGAGAGGTCGATCTCCTGGGCGCGGACCATCCAACGGAAGCGGATCGACTGCAGCAAGGGGGCTGGCGCGAATGCGAGGACGGAGAGCAGGATCAGCAGGGCGTCTGCGCTGCGCGCGGCCGTGCTGAGGCCGACGGCGACCTTGGGGGTGCCGTCGTCGTTGCGGGCGACTTCGTCGAGCCCGATCTCACCGCGCTCTCCCTCGACCTGAAGCCGGATCTCGGCGCCTCGGGCGGGGTCTTCGACCCGCGGGTCGTCCTGGAACTCGATCCAGTTCGTGACGCGCAGCTCGCTGCCATCGGGGAGCGTGGCCCAGTCGCCTAGGCTGACGCTCTTCAGGACGAGCATCATGACCCCGACGCCGATTACCGCGCGCAAGGCGAATTGGAAGATCTTCTTGTTCCGAGAGGACACGGTGCGCGGCATGCTATCACGCGACTGTGAGTCGGCGCCGGCCCTGTCCCGGGTTTTCGGCGCGGTTGGGGGGCGATCATGGAGGTCCGCTTCGAGGCACTGGAGTACCGGGCGGACGGCGGCTTTTCGCCGGCCGTGCTGCGTCTCGAGGGCGATGCTGCAACGGGTTGGCAGCTCGAGCGCAACGGCCGTGCACACCTCGGATTCGGGCCCGGCTACGAGCTGCTCGCGGCCCGGGCGTGCGGCGTCTGCGCCACGGATCTTGCGCGGCGCTTCCTCCCGTTCCCGCTCCCCCAGGTGATCGGCCACGAAGTGCTGGCCGTCGGCGCCGCGGCCGAGCGGCGCGTGATCGAGATCAACGCTTCGTGCGAGGCGCGCGGTCTGACCCTCTGCGGAGTGTGCGCCGCCGGGCGTGGGCGCCACTGCCCCGAGCGGCGCGTGCTCGGCATCCACGACCTGCCCGGAGGCTTCGGGCCCTTCGTACTCTCGCCGCGGAGGGCGGCGTTGCCCGTGCCCGACGCTCTGCCGGACGAGACCGCGACGTTGGTGGAGCCCTTTGCCGCGGCACTTCACGCCGTTCGTACGGTCTCGCCCCGCCGCGGCGACCGGGTCCTGGTACTCGGGCCGCGTCGACTCGGGATGCTGGTGGTGGCGGCCCTTGCGGCGGAGCGTCGCCGCCTGGGCACATCGTTCGAGATCGTGGCAGGCGTCCGCCGACCCGAGCTGGGCCGCCTGGCATCCGAGCTGGGCGCGGACACCTTCGAAGTCGTTTCTTCGTCCGCGCCGCCGGGCCCGGCTTTCGACGTGGCCATCGACACCACCGGCGCACCCGAAGGCCTCACCTGCGCCCTCGCCAGTGCCCGTCGCGAAGTCCACCTGAAATCGACCCACGGCCAGCCCGCCGGAGGGCTCGGCCATGTGACCGAGATGGTGGTGGACGAGCTGCGCATTGCACCGTTCGACGCCGATCTCGTCGCCTCGGAGGCGAGCGGCCGTCCGGTCGCCTGGCTCAGCGCGGGCGAGCCACCCCGGGGCCTCGCGGTGGAGCGCGGGACGCCCGCGGTGCTCGAGGGCGGAGCGCCCTACGCGGCTGCGGTCGTGGATCGTGCGGCGGCGGCCGATGCCGCGATTCGACCGGACCCCGCCCGGGAGTCGTCGCTGCTCGCGGCGGGGGGGACCCTGTGGGTCGAGCCCGGCCGTGGGGTGGAGGCGGCGCCACTGCTCGAGGCGGTTGCCACCCGGGGCCTCGTCGTCTCGACCTCGCGCTGCGGCGACTTCGGGGAGGCGCTTTCGTTGCTCGCCGCCGACTCCGCGCTCGCGGAGATCGGGCCCAGGCTCGTGACCCACCGCTTCGGCCCCGAGGCCCTGGCCGAGGCCTTCCGCACCGCCGCCTCGCCGGAAGCCCGGAAGGTGTTGATCGTCCATCCCCAGCCCTAGGCCGCCCGTGCTATCTCGTGGCGCCATGCCTGGCCCGCAGCTCCCATGACCCATGACTCCGGCGACGCGACCGGGCGACACCTCCTGGTGACGGGGGGGGCGGGCTTCCTCGGTGGCCACATCGTCGACGCGCTGCTCGAGCGTGGCGATGCGGTGACGGTGCTCGACCGGGTCGGGACGGCCCCGCGCGAGGGCGCGGCCTTTGTCGCCGCGGACCTGCTCGAAACCGACATCTCCGACCTGCTGGCCGAGGGCCGCTTCGACGGCGTCTTCCACCTGGCCGGAAACGTCGAGGTCCCGCTGTCCGTCGAACACCCCGACCGCGACTTCACCCTCAACGCGGGCATCACGATCCGCGTGCTCGAGGCGTTGCGTCGGGCCTCGCCGAGGACGCGCTTCTTGCTGGCCTCCACGGCGGCGATCTATGGGGAGGCCTTCGACGGTGCGTGCCCGGAGAGCCAACCCGCTGCGCCGGTCGCGCCCTATGGCGCCAGCAAGTGGATCGCTGAGTGTTACACCGAGGCCTTCGCGCGTGAGTTCGGGCTGCCCACGGCGCGCGCGCGGATCTTCTCCATGTATGGCCCGCAGCTCCGGAAGCACGTCGTGTTCGACCTGATCGCGAAGTGCCACGGCCGCCCGGAGCGGCTCGAAGTGCTCGGGGATGGCGAGCCGGTGCGCGACTTCATCTTCGTCGAGGACGCGGTGCGGGCTCTCTTGTGCATCGCGGACCGTTCGCCTCACGCCGGCGAGGCGGTGAACGTGGCCCGCGGCGTTCCGGTGAGCGTGGCGGAACTCGCCGGCGCGGTCGCCGCTGCGTCGGGGGCTGAACCAGACATCGTGTTCGTCGGGATGGAGGGCCGGGGTCGGTCTCAGCGGTGGGTGGCCGACATCGCGCGCCTCGAAGCGCTCGGGCATCGCTCGCGGGTCGAGTTGAGCGACGGCCTTGCACGAACCGTGGCGTGGTATCGCAGCGAAGTCGCCGACCCGTCGTGAGAGACCCGGTGGTGATCGTGCCGTGGCGGCCGGAGTGGGCCGATCAGTTCGTCGAGGCTCGCGATGCGATCTTGCCACTGTTCGAATCGGGGGAAGCATTCGTCGAACACGTGGGGAGCACCGCGGTCCCCGGCCTCGCGGCCAAGCCGATCGTCGACATGATCCTCGGCGTGCGGCGGCTCGCCGAGGTCGAGCGCCGCATCCCGGCCTTGGAGGCCGCGGGCTGGGAGTACATCCCCGATCACGAGGCCGTCTTTCCCGACCGGCGGTTCCTGGCGCGGCCCAAGCCGCGGCCACGGAACCACCATCTGCACGCCGTCGAGCTGGGAACCCGCTTCTGGAACGATCATCTGGTCTTTCGCGATCACTTGCGCGCCCACGCCGAGGACGCACGGGCCTACGGAGAACTCAAGCGCGTGCTGGCCGAAAAACACGGGCACGATCGCGAGGCCTACACGGAGGCGAAGAGCGATTTCGTGCGCGGAGTCCTGGCCCGCGTCGGCGCCCGCTGAGCCGGGCTATCCTCCCGCCATGGAGCCGTCGATCCTGCTCTTCGATGGCGTGTGCAACTTCTGCAGCGACGCCGTCCGCTTCCTCGTCCCGCGCGACCCGAAGGGTCGGCTGCGCTTCGCAGCGCTCCAGTCGGACACCGGTGCCGAGATCCAACGCCGCTTCGGCCTCGACCCCGCGGACCTCGACAGCGTGGTCTTGGTGGAGGGGGGTCGTTGCCACACGAAGAGCGGAGCGGCCCTGCGCGTTGCGGGCAAGCTCTCGGGTGCGTGGCCGCTGTTCGCCGTCCTACTGGTGATCCCGTGGCCCCTTCGCGATTGGGCCTACGACCGCTTCGCCGAGCGCCGCTATCGCTGGTTCGGGCGCAGCGACGCCTGCCTCGTCCCGAGCCCGCAACTGCGCGAGCGGTTTCTCACCTAGTCCGCCCCGCTGCGCGAGCGGCTTCTCGCCTAGTACGCGCCCTGCTGCTCGAAGATCTTCTGCGGGTTGCCCACGGTCATCTGGGTCAGGTCGTCTTCCGAGACACCCGCCTCGCGCAACGCCGGCACGACATCGTCGGAGATGTGCCGGAAGTTCCAGCGCGGCGCGACGGCGGCCATGTCGATCCCCGGGAACCAGTCGATGTGACAACAGGCATCGTGGGAGAGCACCATCTGGCCCGCGTAGCCGCGTCGGCAGAGCTCGGCGATCGTGTCGACGCGCTGCTTGGTGGGCAGGATCATGTCGATGCCGAAGCGGTCCATGCCGATGAAGCTGCCGCGCGCCAGGATCGACTCGAGGTGCGCCATATCCTGGGTGTCGCCGCAGTGCCCGATCACCACACGCGAGAGGTCCACCCCTTCACGCTCGAACACGTCCTGCTGCTTCGGCCCCACCTCGTGCTCGACGCTGGTATGGGTCGAGATGGGCGCACCGCTCTTGCGGTGTAGACGCGCTGCCACCTGGAGGAGCTTCTCGTTGATCTCGGTCACGCCGAGATGATCCGTGGCGCACTTGATGATGCCGGCGCGCACGTTCGTGCCTTCGATCCCGTCGGTGAGGTCGCGCAACAACCAGTCCACGAGTGCGTCGGCCGGCCAGGCCGCCAGCCACGGCTCCTCCGCCCAGTAGAGGCCCGTCGCCGCGATCACCTGCATCTCGGCGCGTTCGGCCACGGCGCGGATGATCTCGAGGTCGCGTCCGAGGTTGATGGGCGTGAGGTCGACGATCGTGCGAACGCCGCGCTCCTTGGCGGCCAACACCTCGGCGGTGGCCTTTTCGACGTGCGCCTCGGGGTCGATCCAGTCGGGGAAGGCCTTCCGCATCGCCGGGTTCGCGATGAGGATGTGCTCGTGCATCAGCGTGAAGCCGAGGTCGGCCGTGTCGATGGGGCCGAGGACTCCGGGAACGGTCGGCATGGGGATCCTCCTAGCCTCTTATATCACGCCCCGCCATAGGCGGAATCAGAACTGGCCCCGCCACTCCAAACCCTAGATACACCCCTCATGACTCTCCCCCTGCATCAACATGTACGGCCGACGCCCCGCCAACGGGTGGGCCCCCTCGAGGTATTGGCAGCGCGCACTCGCGCAGTGCACCAGGATCATGCGGCGGAAACCCTTCGTGCGATTTCGTCCTGATCCGTGCAGTAGCAGCGGGTGAAACACGACCGTGTCGCCGGGATTCATCTCGAGGTGGACGCGCTCGGCACCGTCTTCGCCGCGGACTCCGAAGTATCCGAGGTTGAGCCACTCCCACTCTGGGTTCTCGTGGGGCAGCAGGCTCGTCTTGTGGCTCCCCGGAATGGCGACCAGGCATCCGTTCTCACGCTTGCACGGCTCGAGCGCCGTCGAGATGCCGACGATGTCGTTCTCCGGGCGGAACGGGAAGTAGAGCAGGTCTTGATGCAGTGGATGACGGCCGTCCACGCCGGGCGGTTTGTTGATCAACATCGTGTGGATCGACTTGATGTCCGGCCCGGTGAACTGCGCCGCGAGCTCGAGGATCTTCGGGTGTTTCACAAAGCCCTCGAAGAGCACCGGGTCGTTGTGGAAGTCCTGGATCTTGGCGATGGCTTCGGCCGGGCAGCTCGGCACGACGGCGCCCTTGGCCACCATCACGTCCCGCATGACCAGCATGTCTTCCGCCGGTTCGACCTCGCCGTTCACGATGTCGGCGAAGCGATTTCGCCAGACCTCGAGTTCGGACTCCTCGAACAGGCCCCTCAGGACCAGGAAGCCTTGCTCGTCGTACTCGGCGAGCTGGGCGTCGCTCAGTGTGGCTGCATTCATGGCGGGTCCTCTGCGCCGGAGGGGCGCGCCCCATGGCTTGCTCCGGCTGAAAGTCGTTATACAATAGGAAAACTCGAACGTCGATCGGATAATTTTTGAGCTATCCCAAGCGAACCCTCGCCATGGTCCAGACCGCCCCGCGAAAGCTCGAGGCGCGCGAGCTGCCGATCCCGCCGCTCGAGGACGGGATGGCGCTGCTGCGGATCGAGGCCTGTGGGATCTGCGGGAGCGACTACGAGCAGTACGAGGGCGTGCTTCGGACGCCGATGCCGGCGATTCCCGGCCACGAACCGCTCGGAGTGATCGAGGCCATCGGCGACGGGGCCGCTCGCCAATGGGGCATCGACGTCGGGGACCGCGTCGCGGTCGAGACCATGCTGCCCTGCCATCACTGCGGCGTGTGCCTGTCGGGTCAGTACCACCTCTGCCCGCGGAAGAACATCTACTCCTACACGCCCCTCGACTACGGCCATGGCCTCTACGGGGCCTATGCCGAATACATGGTGCTCGATCCGCGCAGCATCGTGCACAAGATCGACCCGGCACTCCCGCCCGAACTCGCGGTGATGTTCAACCCGCTCGGGGCCGGCTATCGCTGGGCCGTCGAGATCCCCCAGACCGGGCCGGGGGACGTGGTCCTGATCCTCGGCCCGGGCCAACGCGGCCTTGCCAGTGTGGTGGCCGCCCGGGAGGCCGGCGCGGCGGAAATCCTGGTCACGGGCCTCGCCGCCGACTCCCGCAAGCTCGACCTCGCCCGCCAGTTCGGCGCCGACCACACCATCGACGTCGAGAACGAGGACACGCGCGCCCGCGTTCGCGAGCTCACCGACGGGCGCGGCGCCGACGTCGTGGTGGATGTCAGCTCCTACGCCACCGACCCGGTGCGCGAGTCCCTCGACTACGTGCGCCCGGGTGGCACCGTCGTACTCGCCGGCGTGAAAGGCTTCCGCCCGATCCCGGACTTCGTGTCCGACAAGATCGTCCTGAAGGAGATCACGATCCGCGGCGCGATCGGCGTGACCTCCTCCGGCTACCGGAGCGCGATTCGGCTGCTCGAGAGCGGTCGCGTCCCCATGGAACGCATGCACACGCATCGCTTCGCCTTGACCGAAGCGGAGCGGGCGGTGAAGACCCTCGCTCGGGAGATCCCCGGCGAGGAGTCCATCCACTCCTGCCTGATCCCCGACCAATGAACGGACCCACCCACTGATGAGCGAAATGAGCGAAGACGTACGCGACTGGATCGACCGCTCGCCCTACACCGCGGCGCTGGGCCTGAAGCTCGACGCCCTCGGAGACGCGGGCGCAACGGCGCGCCTGGCTCTGCCCTTCCAGGACGGGAACACGAACCCCGGCGGCGTGCTGCACGGGGGGGTGGCGGCTTCGCTCGCGGCCACGGGTGCCCAGGCGGTCGCGCGCGCCGCGCTCGGCCCCGAGGCGGGCCCGTTCCATCTGGCGCAGATCCAAGTGAGCTATCTCGCCGCGGCGCGCGAGGAAGCCGTCGTGGCCGAGGCGCGCCTGCTGCGACGCGGGAAGGCGCTCTGCTTCGTCGAGGTCGAGGTGGCCACCGAGGACGGCAAGCCCATCGCGCACGCGACCGCGACGGTGCGGGGCCGTTTCGGCGGCGCACCGCCCGAACTGGCGCCGGCCGCAGGGGACGCCGGCGAGTCGGACCCCGGACCGCTCGCCCCCCACGTTGCCAAAACGCCGTTCATGCATCGGATCGGAGTCGACATCCAACACATGGCCGACTCCCGTTCGCGCATCGTCCTGCCGGAGCTCGAAGCCAACCAGGACCTCTCGGGCGGCATCCACGAAGGGGCCCTGCTGGCACTCCTCGACACGACCGGTGCCATGGCGGCCTGGGCCACCACGGGCCCGGGTGCCTTCAAGGCGTCGACGCCGAGCCTGCAGGCGCAGATCCTCGCGCCACTGCCCGCCGGAGAGTTGCGAGCCTATGGCCGGCTCCTCCAGCGCGACGCCGAGACCTTCTGGACCGGTGTCGAAGTGGCCGGCTGCGACGGCACGTGCGTGGCCCTGGGCACCGTGCTCTATCGGATCGTCGAGTGAGCGGCGACGAGGTCACGGTCGATGCGGAGCTCGCCCGGATCGGGCAGCGCGTTCGGCGCTGGCGGGAAGAGCGTCGTCTGACGCTGCAGGAGCTGGCCAATCTCAGTGGGCTCGCGACCAGCACCGTCCACAAGGTCGAGAGCGCGCAGATGATTCCGAGCGTGGCGGTGTTGTTGAAGCTCGCGCGCGGGCTCGGCCGGCGCCCCGCGGAACTCGTCCACGACGAAGGCGCGGCGCTCGAGTTGGTGCATCTGCCCGCGGCCGGTCGCGCGAGGGTAGGGGTCGAGGGCAAGATGTGGGTCGAGCGCCTTTCGGGTGACCTGTTCGACCCGGCCCTTGAAACCTGGCGCGTGACGGTCCACCCGGGCTTCTCCGGCGGGGAAGACGCAATCCAATACGACGGCGAGGAGCTCGTCGTCGTCGAGGAGGGCGAGGTCACGTTCCGCGTTGGTGGCCAGGAATTCGTGCTGGCCGAGGGCGACAGTTTCCACTTCAAGGCTCATGCTCCGCACACCTGGCGAAACACGTCGGATGCGCCCGCGCGCTTCGTCGTGACGGGGACGCTCCCGCGCCAGTTCCGCGCCGTCATGCAGGGGCGCGTCGCGAAGCTCTCGAGCGGCAGCTAGGGCACCCGGCTCACGAACCGGCAGCTCTCGCCCCAAGGGGGCTGCGAGTCTCGGCTACGCCGGGCCGCCGTCCGAGCCCGACGGATCGGAGGTATGATCCTCCCGTGCGTCGTCTGCTCGTTGCCGTTGCGCTGACCCTGTTGTCGCTTCCCGCCCTGGCCATGCCGGGGGCTGTTCGCGAGCGCGTGGCCGCTCGGCTCGCGGAGCGGGGCCGGGTCGTGGTGGTGGTGGAGCTGGCCGAGCCGGCGATGCCCGAGGCTTGGTTGCCGCCGTCCGCCGCGGGGCAGCAGCGACGCCGGGTCGTGAGTTCCCAGATCGAAGCGATCTACGACCTGGCCGGAACCGACGCGGGCCCCGCCCGGCCGTACCCCGTCATCCCCTTCATCGCCCTCGAGGTCGGGCCGAGCGCGTTGGCCGCCCTCGAAGCCTCCCCGTTCGTGCGGTCGGTGGCGGTGGCCGAAGCGTACCCGCCGACGCTCAACGAGTCCGTCCCGGCGGCCCAGGTGCCCGAGGCCCATGCCATCGGCTTCTCCGGAGCGGGTCAGGTCGTCGTCGTGCTCGACACGGGGACCGACCTCGACCACGTCAACTTCACTGGCAAGGGTGCCGCCGAGGCCTGCTTCGCAGCCGGCGCCAACAACGCGGGCAACCCGCAGAACGGAGGCGGCGATTGCCCGGGTGGCGGCGACACGGCCTTTGGTGCCGACGCCGCGGTGCCCTGCAACTACCACGCGCAATGCTTCCACGGGACTCACGTCGCCGGGATTGCCGTAGGCGACGGGCCCGATCGCGACGGTGTGGCCACCGGCGCAGACGTGATCCCGATTCAGGTCTTCTCTCAATTCCCCGCCAACGAACCGGATTGCGAGGGCGTCTCCTGCCCTCTCGCCTGGGATTTCGACCAGGACGCCGCGCTGCTCTACGTCTACGACACGCTTCGATTCAGCCATACGATCGCAGCGGTCAACTTGAGCCTCGGGACTGGCGCCTTCACTTCGAACTGCGACACGGGCAGCCAGGCCAGCACCAAGGCCGCCATCTGAGTGCGGTCAGAGACGGCGGGTCCGTGCCGAGCTGGGCCAACTACGCCTCCTTCGTGTCGCTCTTCGCGCCGGGCAACTCCGTCGGCGCGCCGCAGTACTTCACGACGTCGAGCTACACCTGGGCATCGGGGGCCTCGATGGCGGCCCCCCACGCGGCCGGCGCCTTCGCGATCCTGCGCCAGGCGCAGCCGGCGGCTTCGGTGACGAGCTTGTTGACGGCGCTGCAGACCACGGGAGCGCACGTCACCCAGGGTCTGAACCGCATCCAGGTCCGCGACGCGCTCGGCTCGCTCGGCTTCCCCGAATGCGACGACGGCATCGACAACGACGCGGACGGCTATGCCGACGCCGACGACCCGGGCTGTGAGAGCACGGCCGATCTGTTCGAGAAGATCGATTCGCTCCCGTGCGACGATGGGCTCGACAACGACGGCGACGGGGATACGGATCTCGATGATGCGGGCTGCGCCGGCCCGGGGTGGCCGGCCGAGGACCCCGCTTGCAGCGACGGCGTCGACAACGACGGCGATGGCGGGATCGATTTCGATGGCTCGCCTG
>JAFDDA010000091.1 GCA_019311105.1 Deltaproteobacteria bacterium | reverse complement strand
TAGCGCGCCACGAGTTCCAGGCCGTTCTCGAGCACGAGGCTGCCCGGGTCCGGACGCAGCACGCTGTACTCGCGGCGGAAGACCTTGGCATCGCGGAAATCCGTGGCGTAGGTGATGCGCAGGGTCTCCGGCGCCTCGCCGAGGCGGGCGTCGGCGGAGCGCCCGACGGCGAGCACCGAGCCGAACTCCACGGCGCCGCGCGGCGCGCCCGACTCCGGCTCCTCGGCGCGCAGCGCCTTCAGCATCAACTGCAGGGCGCCGAGACCCGGTGCCTCGACGCTGCCGACGCTCGCCTTGCGGAAGACCCCGGGCGGGCCCATGGCGATCTCGATGCGGGCGGAGAATTCGTCGCCACGTCGCTCGAGCACGAGGCCAATGCCCTCGGATGCGGCTGCCGGCCCCCGGCCATGGCGCCGCTCGACGCTCACCGTCTCGCCCCCCACGACCCGGGTCAGGCGCAGCACGCGGCGCAGCTCGCCGTTGATCCGTTCGCCCCGGTAGGCGAACTCGACGTAGTTGCGATCGTCCTGGTAGAGAACGACCGCCGCCCCGTGGCCCGGCGAATCGATCGCCAGGGCGACGTGGGCGCGCACCTCGAGCTCCGAGGCCGAGAGCGGCCTCCGGAAGCGGACCAGGTTCGGCAGGCGCGAGTGGGCGCCCCAGTCGGGTGCCACCGCAGGCAGGACGCGTAGCTGCCCGAAGGACGGGTAGACGTCGTCCGGGACCGGGAGCAGGACCTCCCAATCCGAACTCAGGTGATCGAGGGTGAACGACTCGCGCACGAGCTCGCGCTCGAGGGCCACCGCGGCGCCCGGGGCGGCGAGGGCGACCCACGAGCCGACGGCCAAGGAGAGCCATGCGAGCGTGCTGCGTGCGCCGATCATGTGAGTTGGACGGATCCCCCCGGATGCGATTCAGCGAGGGTACCCCGAAAGCCGGCCGCAGGGCCCGAAAGCAGAACGGGGCCCGGCCTTCCGGCCGGACCCCGAACGAGAGTCATCCAAGGTCTGGATCAGAACTCGAACGTGACCTTGCCGTAGTAGGAGCGCTGGACCTGCGTCGCGGCGATCCCGAGCTCCGAGGCGAACTCCGGATGGCGAGCATCGTTGATGTTCTGGCCCACGAGCGAGATCTCGACGTTGTCGGTCGGCTTCCAGCCGAGGCGCAGGTCGACCCGCGTGTAGCTCGGGATCGGCCCCGGCGTGGTCACCTCGAGCCCTGCGGCCGAGTGAATGAACGTGTTGCCCACGAAGTAGACCGTCGTGTCGAACTCGAAGTTCATGGGCAGGTCGAGCTGCGAGCGGACCACACCGGTATGGGTCGGATCCGACGGGTCATCCCCGTGGAACCAGCTGTAGGCCACGATCACGCGCCACCAATCCGTGATGTCGGTCCGCAGATCGAGCTCGACGCCGTAGGTCTCGCCATTGTCGCCGTTGAGCAACAGGATCGTCTGCGTCGCGGTCCAGGGCCCCGGGAAGGGCACCGGCGGAGACGTGACGACGAGCGGGCCGTTCTCGAACGACTCGAGGAAATCGTAGTCGTTGTAGAAGGCCGAGACGTCGAGCGTCACACGCTCGAAGAAGCGCGCACGCCAGCCGGCCTCGAACGCGTACAGGCGCTCGGACTCCGAGGTCCGCGTGCCCGTGCCCATGGCCGCGACCGTCGTTGCCGGGCAGCCGATCACGGGCGGGCAGATGACCGTCGGGTCGAGCGGGTTCGGGAAGCCGGGCGGAACGTTCGGGGCGAAGGCCACGTTGAGCAGGATGTTGTCATCGGCGCGCGAAGGCACGCGAACGGCGCGCGAGACCGCGGCCCAGAACGTGTGGTCGTCATTGGGCACGACGGCCAGGCGGACGCTCGGCTGATACTCCCACTTCGTGTAGTCGTTCACCTCGACCTTGGTGCCGAAGGTCAGCCGCGCCATGTCGTCGAAGAAGCGGACCTCGTCCTGGACGAAGAAGCTGAACGTGTCGTCGTGGCGCTCTTCCGGGATCGTGCTGGCCGCGAAGGTCCCGTCGACGTCGTCGGCGGTGTAGCGGTAGCCGCCGCCCCAGATGACCTCCTGGTTGAAGGGCAGCCCGAAGCGGTGCTGGAACTCGAGGTCGAGCGTGTCGCGGATCTCGTCGACGAGCGGCGTCGTGCGATCCGTGCGGTCGTAGTAGAACTGGATCGAAGCGTCCTGGGTCTCGGAGAACGTGTGGCTCCAACGCGTGATGACGTTCAGGCCCTGGAACTCCTGGTCCTCGTTGTAGCGCGTCGGGATCGGCGTCGGGCCCGAAAGACCGGTGAAGTCCATGCCCGCTTCGCCGTCGTAGAAGTCGCCCTGAAAGGTGACCTTGTCGTCCTCCGAAGCGTCCCAGTCCATGCGGAAACCGGCGCGGCCGACGTCCCAGTTGTCATCGCGGCCGATGCCGCGGGAGTTCACCTGGCCATCGCGGTTGAAGTACTTGGCATAGCCGCGCACGTCGAGGTCGCCGATCTCACCGCCGTAGCGGATGCCGCCGAAGCCCTGCTCTTCGTTGCCGCCTCCGGCGGTAGCGAGGAGCCCGTGGGTGTCCTTGGCGTCCTTGGTGATGATGTTGATCACGCCGTTGACGGCGTTCGCACCCCAGACGGTGGCGCCCGGGCCGCGGATGACTTCGATGCGCTCGATGTCTTCGAGCATGGTGTCCTGCACGTCCCAGTAGACGCCCGAGAACAGCGGCGTGTAGACGCTGCGGCCATCCATCAAGACCAGCAGCTTCGAGGCGAAGCGCCCGTTGAAGCCGCGGGCCGTGACCGACCAGCCGCTCGAACTGTTGCGAGCAACCTGGACGCCCGGGACGAGGCGCAGAACCTCGGCCACGCTGACCGCGCCGGAGCGGCGGATGTCGTCCTGGGTCAGTACGAAGATCGCCGAGGAAACCTCGTCGGCGCTCTGGGCCTTCTTCGAGACCGAGGTCACCGTGATGCCCATGAGCTGGTCGAGCGACATGTCGCCGAGATCGGCGTCCGTGTCGGCGGCCATCGCCGGGCCCGCCAGTGCAATGGCGCACGTGGCGATCAAAAAGGAACGAAGTCCGAAGTGCATTGCACCCCCCCGATAACGGACATCAGCGTCCGCATGCGTCACGCAGTCCTCATGCGAATCGGAAACCCGGGCGCGAACTTGAACGCGTTTGTGTGCGTTCGATGCACCAATGTCGGACGCCCGTGGTGCGTTCACTACGTTTTGTCGTGATTTGACTTCCCCAGCGCGCCGCGGCCGGTTACGTTTGAGGGGAGGAGGACCGATGGCCGACCCCACCGTGACCGTGAGCTTCAAGGACATCGAACACAGCGATCGAGTGCAAGAGGAGGTGGAGCGCCGTTGCGGCCTCCTCGCGGTCGAGTTCCCGGAGACCACGAAGTTCGAAGTCACCCTGGCGCCCGAGGGCGCCGGCTATACGGCTCACGCGCACGTGACGGGCCGACATACGGATGTGTCGGGCCACGCGCCCGGCAACCAACTCGGCGAAGCCGCCAACAAGATGCTCGACAAGCTCGAGCGCGCCCTACGCAAGGCCCACGACAAGAAGATCTTCAAGAACCGCCGCGAGGCCCAGAAGCACGACGCCAAACGCCAAGCCGGCTGACCCCCGACGAAGGGGCTGTCGAAGGGGACGGTTCTCTTTGATGACGAAACCACCAAGGCCGAGGCGTACGGGCTCGCACCTGGTTTCGTCATCAAAGAGAACCGTCCCCTTCGACAGCCTTCGTCAGCCGAGGATGAAGTGGAGCTTGATGGCTAGCAGGAAGTCGCCGCGGAGCTTGACTCGGCGGCGGACTATGGCTTCGGGGGCGGAGAGCCGGCCCGCGTTGAGTTCCCGCCAGGTGGGCACGTCGAGCCGGACGTGGAGATCGGAGCGCTCGGGCATGCCCTCGACGCCTCGCACCTCGCCCGCCACGAGCTGGATCGCGTAGTCCCCACCGCCTTCCCCGAGCAGCTCGAAATGGATCGTCGCATCGGAGCCACCGAGCTTCTTGCGGCGCTCGGCGTCCTCGGCCACGGCCGTGGGAACCCAACGGGTGAAGAACTCGGCGGGAGGGATGTCCTCGGGCGGGCGGGGGCGTTCGGGCATCGGGCGACGAGAGTACCGAAGCCACGCCCGCTACAACGGGGCGCGGTGGGCGGCTAGGCCGCGCCCGAACTCCCGCCACCCGGCGACTCGTTGCGGCCGAGCAGCCAGCCCTGGGCGTAGGGGATCCCCAGATCCGCCAGGGTCGCGAGTTCCGCCTCGGTCGACACGCCCTCGCCGATCACCCGCGCCCCGAGCTTCCCGGACACGTTGTTGAGGGCCGCCACGAGCTCGCGGCGGTGCGGGTCGCTGTCGATGCCTCGCACGAGCGAGAGGTCGAGCTTGATGAAATCGGGCTGCAGCTCCATCACCGTCTCGAGGCCGGCGTACCCCGCCCCGACATCGTCGAGGGCGATCCCGAAGCCCAACATCCGGTAGTAGTCGCGCACCTCGCGGAAGACCTCGAAGTTCTCGATCGACTCCTTCTCGGAGATCTCGAACACCACGTCCTGGGGCGCCAAGCCCATGGAGTCGAGCGTGTCGCGCAGGCGGTCCTCGCGGAACCCCGGGTCATGGATCGCCGACGGCAGGCAGTTGAGGAAGAGCTTCTTGCCCGGCGCGAGGCCCTGGGCGCCGAAGAGCCCCTTCCTCCGACACAGGCAATCGAGTTCGAAGAGCAGGCCCGTCTTTTCGGCCATCGGAAAGAGCGCCGCCGGCGTCTCGAGCTCCGTGCCGGCCGGCCCGCGGATCAACGCCTCATAGCCCATCACCTTGCGGTTGCGCGCGTCGACGATGGGCTCATACACGCTGGCCACGTTCTCGGCGAGGATGACCTGGTGGAACTGGTCGCGGAGCTTGCGCTCGTAGATGCGAGCGTTCAGCTCGGCTTCCTCGCGGGCGTGCTCGCGCATGCGCTTGATCTGCTTCCCGGTCCGCTCGGTCGGGTTGTGGATGGCGAAGGCGTGCCCGACGGGCAGGTGGACGGGGTCGCGTTGGTACGGGTAACAGATGCGCGCGATGTTCCGGATCAAGCTCTCGCCGATCCCCACCCCCACGGCGGGCAGCTCTTCGCGATAGAAGCGGTCGTCCGTACGCGGCCGGTAGATGAAGACCAGCACTTCGTCGCTGCCGGGCTCCGAGGCCACGGCGAAGCCGCTCTCGAGGCACTCCTCGCAGACATCGTGAACGAGCAACGCGAGGTCCTGGCTCGCACGCCGGTGGGCCTTGACCCCATAGCTGCGTTCGATTCGCTCGAGGGCGGTGGCGTCCACCAGGATCAGGCCGAGGGCCCCGATGTTCTCGAGGCGCTCCTGGGCCTTCGGCACCTCGTCGGCATAGCGGTGCACCCGCGTCGCGGAGCGCAGCGGCGCCGAGGGGTCGAGTTGGATGATGGGGCGTCCCACCCGGGCGTTATCGGCCCTCTCGGGGCAGCGATTGAGAAAGAACGCCGTGGGCGTCCCTGGTCGGGCGCCCTGCCCTCATGGGCCGCTTCTGGGCCGATTGGGCTCTAGCGGCCCACACGCAAGGCCGCGCCGGTGCGCGAACCCTTGGCCTTGGCGACCGCTTCGGGCGTCCCCTCGGCCACGATCTGGCCACCCCCAGGCCCACCCTCGGGGCCCAGATCGATCACATGATCGGCCTGACGGATCACCTCGAGGCTGTGCTCGACCACGAGGACGGAGCCGCCCGCCTCGATCAGCTCGTCCAGACACGCCACCAGGGTCTCGACGTCCGACGGGTGGAGGCCCGTGGTCGGCTCGTCCAGGACGTAGAGCGTCTTCTCGCTGCTGCCCTGGAGTGCCAGCCCGAGGCGCATGCGCTGGGCTTCGCCGCCCGAGAGACTCGAGAGCGGCTGACCGAGGGTCAGGTAGCCGAGGCCCACCTGGACGAAGGGCCGCAGGCGCCCGGCCACCGCCGTGTCGTGGGCGAAGCGCGTCGTGACCTCCTCGAGGGTCCAGTCGAGCACCTCGACGATCGTGTGGCCGTCGAGCAGGATCTCGCTCGCTTCGGGCCGGTAGCGCGTGCCATCGCACGCGTCGCAGGGGACGCGCACGTCGTCGAGGAACTGCATGTCGACCACGACTTCGCCTGCGCCTTCGCACGCGTCGCAGCGGCCGCCCGCGACGTTGAAGGAAAACCAGCCCGGCGTGAGCCCACGCCGCTTCGCCTCGCGCGTGGCGGCGAAGCGCTTTCGGATCCCTTCGAACGCCTTCGACACGGTGCCGGGGTTGGACCGCGAAGAGCGCGTGGGCGGCGTCTGATCGACCACGACCACCTCGGCGACCCCCTTGCCGCCCTCGATGCGCGTGCAGGCTCCGCGCTCCGGATCGTTCCGCAGGTGCCCCACCAGCACGGACCGGATGAGGGTCGACTTGCCTGCGCCCGAGACCCCGGTGATGGCGACGAGCTGGCCCAGCGGCAAGTCGACGGTCACGTCCCGGAGGTTGTTCTCGCTGGCACCGACGATGCGGAGCTTGCCGCGCGCCTTTCGCCGGGTGCGTGCGCCGGCGCCGATCTCCCCGCGCAGGGCCCGGCCGGTCAAGGAGTCGGGATGCTTGCGGACCTCCGCGACACTCCCTTGAGTCACGAGCTGGCCGCCGTTCCGGCCGGCGCCGGGCCCGAGGTCGACGACGTGGTCGGCCGCGCTCACGATCTCGGGCGAGTGCTCCACCACCACCACCGTGTTGCCGTGGTCCCGGATCGCGGCAAGCACCTTCAGCAGCCGCTCGACGTCGCTCGGGTGGAGCCCGATGGACGGCTCGTCGAGCACATAGAGCGACGCGGTCAGCGCGCCGCCGAGGGCCGTTGCAAGCTGGATACGCTGGGCTTCCCCACCCGACAGAGTGCGGGTCTGTCGCGAGAGCCCGAGGTATCCCAGGCCCACGTCGGCGGCCGTGCCCACACGGGCTCCGAGCGCCGCGAGCAGCCGATCGGCCCGCTCCTTCTGGCCGGCGTCGAGTTCGAGGGCGCCGAGCCAGGCTTGCAGGCCGGCGATGGTCATCCCCGAGACGTCTCCGATCGTGCTGCCCCCCACGTGAACACAGAGCGCGTCGGGGCGCAGACGTTGCCCCTCGCAATCCGGGCACGGGTCGAAGCGCCGGTAGCGCGCGATCAGGATGCGTGACTGCACCTTGTAGCGGCGCTTCTCGAGATAGCGGTACCAGCCCCGCACGCCGTACCAGCCCGCCTTCTCGCCCTCGAAGACCCAGGTCTGCTGCTCGGCGTCGAGCTCCGAGAACGGAACCTTCGAGGGGACACCCGACTTCTTGCACGCCTTCATGAGGTCGCGCTGCATGCGGCGATACTTGGGCGTCGCGAAGGGAGCGACCGCGTTCTCTGCCAGGCTGCGGCTCGGGTCGGGCACGACGCGGCCCCGGTCGAGCACCGAGACCCGACCGAACCCCTGACACTCGGGGCAGGCACCGAGCGGGCTGTTGAACGAGAAGAGAGCCGGCTCGGGCGGAGCGAAGCGTCGCTCGCAGGGGTTGCACCAGGACCCCTCGCGGAAGCTCTCGCGCGTGCCGTCCTCGCCCACGCACACGATCTCGCGGGCGCCTCGCGTGAAACCCTGGGCGACGGCCTCGGCGAGCCGGCTGCGAGTCTCGTCGCCCGAGAGACGCATCCGGTCCACGAGCAACAGCCCGTCGCGCCGCAGCGGCGCAAACGCCCGGCCAGAGATCTCCGTCAGGTCCACGACGTTTCCGTCGGCGTCGAGTACGCGCACCCAGCCCTCGCGGGCCAGGCGTTCGCGGTGGACCGTCGCCGACTCCTTGGGGCCGTGGAACAGCCGTGTGCCGAGAGAGAGCCGCTGGCCGTCGCGCTCGGCGAGCAGTCGGGCCGTCACCGACTCCACCGTCCCGGGCTGGATCTCCGCGCCGCAGCCCGGGCAGCGCGTCACCCCGATCCGCGCGAAGAGCAGCCGCAGATGGTCGAGGATCTCGGTCGCGGTCCCGACGGTCGAGCGCGCATTGGTCACGCGGTTGCGTTGCTCGATCGCGATGGCCGGCGGCAGGTGCGAGATGGAGTCCACCTCGGGCCGCGGGAGCCGCTCGAGGAATTGCCGTGCGTAGGTGGAGAGCGAGGCGACGTAGCGCCGCTGCCCCTCGGCATACAGGGTGTCGAAGGCGAGAGTCGACTTCCCCGAGCCCGAGACGCCCGACACCACGGTGAGCTTCCCGAGTGGGATCTGACAGGTCACGGACTTCAGGTTGTTGGCGCGCGCGCCCTCGATGCGGATCTCGCGCGCGCCCTCGGCACGAGTCTTTCGTGCCCGGGTGCGCTTCGTGCGTTCGGCATCGGGACGGGGGCCCGCAGGGGTCGCCACGCTAACCGAGCGGCTCCGGCTCCTCGACCTCGTTGACCAGACCTCGGAAGAGCTTTGCTCGAACCGCCACGACGCACTCCCTCTCGGCGAGAAACCCGAAGCTAGCCCGCTCGGCCGAGGTTGGCCGCGCTGCCGCGTCAGCCGCGTTGGGCCTGGCGTCGCGCTTCGTGGGCATAACGGGTCTTGCCGGCCGCCTCGGCGGCTTCGGCCAAGCGCAGCCAGGTCTCGGTGGGGATCTCTTCGCCGGCCGCGGCGGCCGCGGCCCGTGCCAGGAAGAGGTCGCCCTCCGCGACCGCCTGCTCGCGCAGCTCGGCCAGACGATCGCTCGCCTCGGCCTTCTCGAGGAACACGATGGCCTCGGCAGCGCGGCCGTCCGCCAGATAGGCATCGGCCAGGGCCATGGCCCGAGCGGGGTCGAGGTCCTCTTCCGCGAGGTGTCGGCGCTTCAGCGGGTCGGGGATCGTGGGTTTCGCCATCTCACTCGCCTCCGCCGACTCGGACGGAGGGGTCGACCACCGCCGCCCAGGCCTCGATGCCGCCGTCCACGTTGGTGACGTTCTCGAAGCCGGCGCCGAGCAGGATCTCACACGCCTTGGCGCTGCGCCCGCCGAGCTTGCAGTGCACCACGACCTGGCCCCCCTTCCATTCGGCGAGCTCGGGCAAGCGCGCCTCGAGTTCGGGCAGCGGCAGCAGCTGCGCGCCCTCGATCCGGCCCACTTCCCACTCGTCGGGGTTGCGCACGTCGAGCAGCAGGAACGAACCGCCCGCATCGAGCAGCGCCTTCAACTCGCTCACCTGCATCGTCGACACCGGGCTCTCCTCCTCGGCCCGCTGCGGCACGCCGCAGAAGCCCTCGTAGTCGATCAGCTCCGTGATGCTCGGCGCGTCGCCGCACATCGGACACGCGGGGTCCTTGCGGATCCGGAACTCGCGGAAGCTCGCGTCGAGGGCGTCGTACTGGATGAGGCGCCCGATGAGCGGTTCCCCGATCCCAGCCAGCAGCTTGAGCGTCTCGGTCGCCTGGAGCAGCGCGATGCTCCCCGGCAGGACACCGAGCACCCCGCCCTCCGCGCAGCTCGGCGCCAGCTCGGGCGGCGGCGGCTCCGGGAAGACACAGCGGTAGCACGGGCCGCGGCTCGCATCGAAGACCGTCGCCTGCCCTTCGAACCGGTAGATCGAGCCGTGCACGTTGGGCTTCCCGAGCAGAGCGCACGCGTCGTTCAGGAGGTAGCGGGTGGGGAAGTTGTCCGTGCCGTCCACCACCACGTCGTAGGGCCGAAGGGTCTCCAGTGCGTTCTTGGCGTTCAAACGGAAGGGATGGAGGTCGACCTGGACGTCCGGGTTCATGGCGCGGATGCGCTCGGCGGCGCGTTCGATCTTCGGCTTGCCCACGTCGCTCGTGTCGTAGAGCACCTGGCGCTGGAGGTTCGATGCATCGACGACGTCGAACTCGACCAGTCCGATGCGTCCGACCCCGGCGGCCGCGAGATACAGCGCGAGCGGGCTGCCCAGCCCGCCGGCGCCCACGAGCAGCACACTCGCGTCGAGCAGCCGGCGCTGGCCCTCGACCCCTACCTCGGGGAGGGAGAGGTGGCGGCGGTAGCGCTCGTACTGCGGCGCGGTGAGCGGCGGCGAGTCGGGCATCGAGGAAGGCTATCCGAGGCCCTGGGGGCGGGCCAGCGAACCGGCGCCCGGGCCCAAAGCAAGAAGGCCCCCGACGCCGAGACATCGGGGGCCCTTTTCGAGATGCCCAGGGCAGAAGCCCCGAGGCAGGCTCGCGATCCGTCCTAATCCTTCGGCTCCGAGGAGTCGACCTTGTAGGCGTAGCGCGGCTTCTCGAGCATCTTCGAGCAGACCTCGACGGCGTCACCCTTCTTCAGGTCTTCCCACTTCGTCTTCTCGCCCGAAACGACGGTCGAGTCGTGCTGCTGGAACTTGATCTTGTCGCCCTTCTTGTTGTCGACGACGATCGACTTGCCCTTCACCTTCTGAAGTTCGCCGCTGAAGCTCCGCTGCATTCCGTCACACTCGATCGCCGAAGCGACGGGTGCGAACGAAAAAGTGGCCACGGCCACGACGGCTGCGATGGGGGCGATCCTGCGCATGGGTCTTCTCCTCCTGGCTCGTTCGTGCCCGCGTTGCGGGCTTCGGTGTCAGAGACGCACCCCTTGGTGCGCTCGTGGACGCACCTCTCGATGCGTATTTCCTTGGACGGCAGAGGCGCGAGAAAGATTCGCGCCACCCCACCCTTTTCGATCCGGCCGCCGCGGGGCGGAGGCTGGTGCCGGAGGCGGGAGTCGAACCCGCACGGCCCTCTCGGGCCGGGGGATTTTGAGTCCCCTGCGTATACCAATTTCGCCACTCCGGCCGACGGCCGGCCAGTTTAACACGACCCAGGGGGAGTGCCGCGCCCTCGACGCCGAGCTAACCCCGTGGAACGAAACGATTTTGACATGCCGTTGCTTCGGAGTTAGTTTGCCGGCTTCGAGGTGGGGCTCACGCTCCACCTAAGGTGGGGCCCAGGCTCCACCGAGTGGGGCTGTAGCTCAGCTGGGAGAGCATCAGGCTGGCAGTCTGAGGGTCAGGGGTTCGATCCCCCTCAGCTCCACCATTCTTTTCGCGGGGTTGGCGAGTTCGTCGCCAGCCCCGCGATCCATTTGACAGCCACGAGACACCTAGGGAGCAGCGCGCCCTCTAACCGCTACCTCGGTTCACGCAATGCTCGATCGCCAGGCCGCGGGTCTATGGTCATGCCCTGGGATCCTTGCCCCGAGTCTTTCGGGTCACCAGAAGCCACGAGTCGAACAATCTCAGCAGCTCACCATCTGGCCGCTCCACCGATACCGCCGAAAAGACTCGCTACGGCCCCGTCCCCGTCCGCTTGATCTTCCACACCCCGACGGGCGTCACGCCGTCGCCCTTCATCTTGTCCACGTGGACCTCCGGCTCCGAGCCGATGTCGTAGGACATGCCGTGGCAGGCCGTCTGGTTGTCGATGTGGAGCTGGATGTCGTAGGAGCGGTCGAGCCCCGTCGTATCCTTCACGAAACCCCCCGGATACCGCGGCAGGGACGGCACCGGCACGCTGTCGCCCCGGGCGAGCAGCACGATCGCGCCCTTGCCTGCCTCGGCGCTGCCCTTCATCACGACCTTCTGCACGCCGTTGGCCCCCTTGTCGAGGTACTTCCAGCCCTTTCCTTTGATCTCGCTCCAGGTGCCGGCCCCGGTTAGAGGTGCCGTCATGGAGAACGTCAGCCCGTCGTCCTCGTGTGATGTTACGAATCAAGCCGGACGTTGTTTCCTAACCCAGTTTCTCCCGTAGGGCTTCGTATGGTGTTCTTCCGCGGTGCGCTCCGTGCGGTCGGTCGTAGTTGTAGAAGTGCTCCCACACGGCCAGCTTCTTCTCGAGATCCACGTCGTCGCGGTAACTGAGCAGCTGGTAGAACTCGTCCTTGTCCGTCCTATGGGAGCGCTCGACCTTTCCGTTGAGCTGAGGCGTACGCGGCTTGATGTAGACGTGTTCCATGCCCAGGTCAGCCACGTGCCAGTGGAAGAGTGCCTGAAACTCATGGCCGCGGTCGGTTCGAATGGTGCGTATCCGAAACGGGAACTTCTCCACCACGTAGTCGATGAAGTCGATGGCGTTGGCCTGCGTGTGGCGGCGGTAGATTTTCAGCGCCCGAACTCGCGTGGCGTCGTCGATGGCCGTGTACTGGTAACGTCGAACCGGCCCGCCCTTCTTCCGCGCAAGAGTCAGGAATCTCACGTCTACCTGCACGTGATGGCCAGGCACCTGCTTCTCGTAGCGGTGCGTGTGTACGGCCCGCCGTCCGACGCGGTTAGGGAGCCGATTCATTCCGTGCCGCTTGCAAACCCGATAGACCGTGGCATCGGATGTCTTGATGCCGTGGTAGCGCTCCAGATACCAGACGATGCGTATTGGTCCCATGTGGTAGGTCCGGCGCAGGTGCAAGATCTTGTCCACGACCGGCTGGGGCGTCTTGTTCGGGTGGTTGTGGGTGCCGCACCTCCGGCTTCTCAGCCCCTCGTCGCCGAGCTCGCGATATCTGTCCCTCCACAGGTAGAACGTCGATCTCGCGACCCCAAAGTATCGGCAGGCCTTGTGGATGTTCCCGATCCGCTCGGCGTACTCGATGATTCGCTTCTTTCGATGAATCTCTCGCTGTTCGTGGGTCATTCAGATCCCCTTGGCCATCTTCTATCCTGACGATGACAGGATGGTCCGACTGGATCTGTAACTTCACACCCCTTGTTAGGCGGCCAGCGCGGCGAGGGTTCTACTCGCTTGGAAGCCCTGCTTCTTGCCAGGCCTTCCAGTGACCAACCAGGTCGCGAACGTTGGTGTAGCCATTCTCGCGCAATGCATTCTCTGCGATAGCCGCGCGCCTTCCACTCTGGCAATGAACAACCATTTCGTCCGACGACCCGATGGGTAGCTCCGCCAGCCGCGACGGAAGCTCCTCGTGGGGAATGTTGACTGCGCCGGGGATGTGACCTCGCGCGTACTCATCGCGCGTGCGGACGTCCAGAACGAGCGGAGGCGAACCTGCCTGAATTCGACCAGCAAGCTCGGCCGCAGCGATTGAGGAACGCTCGGAGTCGGAAGGCCCGCAACCGGACAGAAGCACAACCGCGACGATGCCAAATAGGGTCTCTCGCATTACGACTGCTTGCCGCCTAACGGACTAGGGGTTCAGCTGCAGCCTGCGTCTGGCTGCCGCCCCGCCCGCGAGTCCGAGGGCGACTAGCAGCGCCGCCCCGGGCTCCGGCACCACGGTGTGGCTGGCCGAGATGAGCTGCGCCACGGGATCGCCGCCGATAAGGGAGGCGAAGAGGGGAATGGGTCCGGGGGGATGGATGTAGGTGCGCCCTTCGGGGGGCACACCCGGGAGGTCTATTGCCTCGATCCGCAGCGGGGTCTGGTTGTAGAGGAACCCTCCTCCGACGATTTCGACTTCAAAGAACACGTCGAAGAAGCTGTCTGCAAGGGTCGAATCGCCCACCTGCTCCAGGATGCTCCCCATGGACGGCGCCAGGCTGACACCGCCAGGGCTCGGACCGGCGCCGGCGGTGATGCTCACCATGCCCCCAGTCAGGGTGAGCGAGACGAGCTCAACGTCGATGACGTCCCGGTGGTCGTCCAGCGGTGCCAGACCCGGGAAGTTCGATGAGTCGTCGCTGGGCTCGAAGCGTTTGACCATGCTCGGTCCGTTCAGGATGACAGTGACGTCCGCGATGTTGTCGAAGTCGAAGTCGATCCCGACGACGGCCGTGGACGGGAAGATGTCGAGGCCCCCGGCACAGCCGTCAACCCAGTGAGCTCCCGGACCACACAGCAGCGCATCGGCGTCCTTCGGGAGCAGGACGAGGGTGATGGGCAGCAAGAGCGCCGCGACGACGCCGAGGATATGCGTTCTCATGGAACCGGCCTCCTATTCCACCCCCTCACGCCCGTGTCTGTGGGTGGTCCTGCAGACTGGGATGTGTCAGGACCGTACTCCGCCACCACACTTCCGCAGCCGCAGACATTCGCCATGAGCCAGCTTCGGTGAGCCAATTAGTCGCCTTCGAGGCGACGCGCCTCAGAGAGATCTGTTCCACACCGGCTCGACCTCTCGACCTACGAGCAGAGCCGCGAGATGGCCCACGGCGCGTGTTACGAACCCCGCCCGCAGGGAATGACCCTGGAGGCGCGTCTCATGCCACGCCGGGCGATAGCGTCTCCGCTCTCACCAGGAGACCACCCATTCGCCTGAAGTTCACGGTTGAGTTCGTGGTCCGGCACCGATTCACGGCGACTGTGGAAACAGACACCGAAGAGGACGCTCACCAGATCGCGATAGAGACCTTCGACCTGGCCGACTTGAAGCTGGGCCGGGAGAACTTCGAGATCATCGAGGTCGAGCCGGTCGAGTGACCGCCCCCCGTGACAACTGCAAGAGCCCGCCCCTACTCGGACGGGCGCGAGAACGCAGCTTGAATTCCCTATCCGCGGGCCCGCGCATCTGGGAGAAGGCCGAGGCGCGCGCGGCGATGGTCGTGCCGTAGCTGTGCCGCTCCCCGGACGGGCGATACGCCTCGCGTGCTCGTGAAGTCGGGCTAGGCGGCTGCGCGGCGGCGTCGGGCGCCGATCACGAGGGCGCCCGGCAAGAGCAGCGCCAGCGCCGAGGGCTCGGGCACGAGGACGGAGGTCGTACCCGCTGTCTTGGCGGAGGCCTCGCGCGCTAACTCGTCGCCGACCGAAGTCGCCCGGACCATGACCGTCTGCTCGGCGAAGAGTGCGAGCGTCAGCGACTCCGTGGCGTGGGAGAGGACGAAGGTCGTCGTCTGGATGTCATCGCGACCCATGCCGGGCGAGCCGAAGGCCACGCCGATGTCGCACGGGCACGGCCCGTCGCCCTGGACGTTCGCGCCCTGGCCGAGGTCGATCACGGAGCTCGCGGCGAAGATCGTGTTCGTGACGTCGGCGCCGACCGCGCTCAGGCCCGAGAGCAGCGAGTCGTCCGCGATGTCCAGGAAGAGCCCGCGCAGGTCGGCCTCGCCCAGGGTGACCTCGACCGTCACCTGGATCTCGCCGGCGCCCACCGCGGCGTCATCGAAGGTGATCTGGAACTCGACGTCGCCGCCCATGTCCGACAGTGTGGCCACGAGGGTGGCGGCGTTGGCCGATCCGCCCAGGAACGTGAGGGCCAGTCCCAGGACCAGACGCACAGATACAGATGCAAAAGCGCTGCGAAACATACGAAACCACCCCTCCCGACTGCCTGCAGTCAGAGAAGAAGTGGCAGCCGAGGCCCGAAAATTGTGCGGGTGGCACAGTCGCCGACCTCGAAGGGGGGCGGGGCCCTCCCGGGGTAGGGGCCGGGGGGGTGCGCCCATGCCGGCGGATCTAGTGCCGCCTGGGTGCCGTCTGCCGTATCCGGTGCCGCGATATACCGCTCCTTACCGCTGCTTTCCGGTCACTCAGGCGTAGGTGGCTGATCTTCCTTGGGTTCGTCGTCTCTTGCCAACCTGAGGGTCGCCGGTTCAAATCCGGTCTCGCGCTCCAGGATTTGTGAACGCCCTCGGCCACTTAGATCGGGGGCGTTTTCGTTGGGAGCGCCGTCGCAATCGCGAGGGGCCGTATAGCGCCGTCCGGGGCTGCCAAAGTCGGCGAAGCCCATGCGCTAAGGAGGCCCGTGACGTCTAGGGGTGGTCCTTTTCTCGCTCGCCCAAGATCGTGCCAAAATGCCCCGTTTTCGAGAGAGGAATCCCCTGGGGAGGGCTAAAGCGCTCCGAGGCTCAGCCGATAATGCTATGAACGTAGTGAAAGCCCAACGTTTCGTCCGGAAGTGGATCAGAGGAGAGCCGCTCGCTGGACGAGTTCGGGGCAAATCGGAGGACGATCGATGAGACTGAACTATCTGGGAATCGCCGGGGCGCTCGGAGCGCTGGCCCTGCTCGCCGTGCCCCACACGGCCGATGCCGACGGCGAGACGCTCAGGGCCCGCTCCGCACTGGTACGTAGCGTCGGATCGCCCGACGCAGACGTGAGCGGTCGCGTCGCCGTCATGGTCAAGAACAAGGATGGGGGTCGCGTGATCGAGCGGCTCCGCGTACACGTGGACGACTCGGACGAGGCCGTCATCCACCTCCTGTACCTCGAAGACGACGCAGCGATCCTACAGTTCGTGGCCTTCTTGACCCCCGACGAGGACGAGCCCGGGGAACTCGGGTACCACGCGTCGCTGAAGTCGAAGCGCGGGAACAGCATCCGGAACGATCTGCCCCTTGGGGTGGCTTCGGTGCTCGATCTCGCCGGGCGGGCCCTCGAGGTTCGGCTCGACGATGGCGCCGGCGGCGAGCTGCCCCTGCTCGAGGGCGTGGTGCCCGAGGCCGTATCCGGCAAGGGTCCGCACCTCAGGGCCAAGGCCGATCTGGACCCCACCGTGAACGCGCCCGACGCAGACGGCAAGATCAAGCTTCGCTCGCGGCCGGTCAAGGGCGACGAGCGCCTCGAACTCCACGCCGAGGGTCTAGATACCTCGCTCGGGCAGACGTACCACATGTTCCTCGAGGATCCCGCGGCGCTCGGGACCTTCGTGGATCAGGGGGCCTTGGCTCCCGATCCCGACGAGCCCGACCAGCTCGAGCTGAAGATCCGCACCAAGGACGGCGACCCGCTGCCCTTCGGTGTCGCCACCGTCGGGGATCTGGCGGGGCTTGCGATCGAGGTTCGGGACGGCGCCACCGGTGACGTCATGCTGACGGGCACCGTTCCTTCCTTCTGACCGGGATGCCGACGGCCGTCGTGTGCAGCGCTGCGCTGCATCCGACGGCCGTCCTCACGCCCCCTCCATAAGAGGCGGGTCCCGCACTTCGCGGACTCGCCCTTCTGTCTTGCCGCCAGAGGGTCGCGTCGTTTCGGGGCGGGTTCGAGTCCCGTCCGCCCCGCCATTAGACTCTGGATTCGTTGAGCGATTTGCGCTCTGGCCGTGCTGGGTGGCGGCCTCGGGGGGCGCCGTCCCCGCGCGCAGCCGGCGGCGACTCGAGCGCCTATGTCGCCACGCCGCTCGCGAGGCCACGATCCTCGGCCTTGCCATCCCCTTCCGAAATCACCCGCGTGACGAATGGGGACGTCATGGCTCGTAGCAACGCGCTGTAGTTCAGCTGGAGCATGACTTCCGAGCCGATCGCGGGGCTGCTCGGGCCGGCATCGAGGACCAGGTGGTCGCTGCTTGCGCCCAGGACCTCCATGCCATCAGGGGCTTCCAACCCGTCGGGATCAATGTCTTGCCGGCCCAGCGCCAGGATGGCTTGCGAGATGACTCCGCGATCGGTGCGCGCTTTCACAGGGCCGAAGGCAGTCTGGCCGAGTTCTCCCCAGGGCTTGGTCGGCTTGCGCTTGCATTCGATGACCTCCGCCACGAGCGTGAAGGCGTTCGTGTGCAGACCCTCAATGGCTTTGCGATGCAGAGGATCACGGCCGAGCAGGATCGCTTCACCGAGCCGCAGTGCATTGACTCTTCCCGGGTCGGCCGTGCTGAGAGCCCAGCCCAGGTTCGCAGAGTTCCCGCCAGACACGGTCTCCACGTCGACTCCGAGGGTCGCCTCCAACGAGTCGGCCAGCGACGACAAGACATCCATGTTTTCTTGATCGGGCGCGACTCCGCTCTGGCAGGCCAGATTGGTGCCGATGCCACGGAAGGCGATGTTCGGTAGCCGAAGGACCTGGCCGACGAACTCGGGCAGCTGGGCGGGCAGAATGCCGTCTCGCAGGTCCCCGAGCTCGACCATCAGCAGGACGCCGTGGGTGCGTCCCTGCGCTTGCGCGCAGGCGGAAAGTCGCTCGACGACATCGATTTCGGTGTTGTGGCTGACGTCGGCGTGGGCGACCACGCGCTCCGCCTGGCTGATCATCGGGGACCGAATCAGGGTGAAGTCGCAGGGAAGCCCGGCCCGCCTCATCGTCTCGATGTTCTCGATGCGAGAGTCGCCGATACCCGTCACGCCTGCGCTGATCAATGTTCGCGCGATCTCGGGCAGACCGAGTGCGGCCTTCGTGACGCCGACGACACCGACCCCCAGCAAGGCGAGCCGATCGACGAGCGTCTTGGCATTGTGATGGATCCGGTCGAGGCGGATCTCCAGCCTCGGGGCACTCACGCGACGCCGACGGCCAGGGCCCTTTCGACCTCGGGGAAGGCACGGACCACCATCTCGGCGAGCAAGTCGGGAGCTCGTGTCAGCGCATCCGTCACGGGAATGCCCAGGTCGCGTTCGTACTCGACGATGGCAGTGGTCACCTCAGCATCCGTCATGCCTTCGTGGTTGATCGTGAGACCAATGACCTTCGTCTGGGCGAAGGTCTGAATCAGGTTGATCTCACTTTCCGGCGTGGGCATCGGAATCCGAGGGAAGTCGCACAAGGCCTTTCGCGCTGGCGCGTGCTGCAGGATGACACCATTGGGCTGGCCCCCACGCAGGATGAAGGTCGACGTCAGGTATGCGGGGTGGCTCAGCGCGCCTTGCCCTTCGATGATGATGACGTCCGGGTGCTCGCGCTCGAAGGCATCGACCACAGTCGCCTCCAGCTCGCCCGAGCAGAACTGGGAGGGGATGGCGTCCAGCGCTACGCCGTAACGGGCGCCCTGAATGATGCCCGTCTGCCCGGTACCGATCAGGACTGCGTTGATGCCGCGGGCCTTCAACGCTGCCGTGAGGACCGTCGCAGTCGTTCGTTTACCGATGGCGCCATCGGTTCCAAGCACGGCGATCCGCGGGCACGTGACGGACGAGATGCGGCCGCTGAACATTCGCAGGTCTTTCTTGTCGCGCGGGCGTCGGACATCCAGGATCGTTACCCCGTGCCGCGCACTCGCCGCCGCGAACTCGGGATCGTCATTGAGGAACTCGTGCAGGCCGTTGACCAGGCCCATTCCGCGGGCCATCCCGTCGAGCATGATCTGCCGCTCAGCGGGAGACAGCATGCCCGTGGAAGGGGCCACGCCGAAGATGAGAAAGTCGGGCACCCGTTCGGCACACGCCAGCGCGTCGTCCAGGTTCGCGCAGATCGGGATCCCGTTGGGCGTATCGTCGAGCGCGTGCCCTGCGTCGAGACCCGCCTTCGAGCTATCGATCACGGACAAGATTTCGTACTTCTCGGAATGACGTACCAGGCCGTTTGCGGTCTTTCAATCGATCGCAGCGAAATTACCTTCGCAGTAGACAACGGCGGTCGTGCGAGTCGAACACTGAGCGATAGCGCCCAAATTCTGCGAGTTGAGTTCTGGTGAACTGGAAGTGGTGACATGCGTGCGCATAGCGCTCCTC
>JAFDDA010000022.1 GCA_019311105.1 Deltaproteobacteria bacterium | reverse complement strand
CGGCATAGCGCGGCACCACGCGGCATCGAGCACGGCCCCACGGCCCTATGCGGCCCCTACCCCGGGGAGGGGCCCCGCCCCCTTCGTAGGTGTGGACAGTGCCACCCGCACAATGAGTAAAGGGAAAGGCGGTTGGACACACGGCGAATGCGACTGGGCCACCGGAATCTCGGACGCAACTGAGTTCCCGAGTCATCCGAAAGGACGCCTGTTTGCGGGTAAACGATACAAGCGGTCTTCGGGGTCCGAGAACCCGGAGTCGTGCTCGGTGCCACCTTCGGCGGCCCGCTCGAAGGGATCGGCGTGAGCCTCGCGCACGAGATGGACCCGGTGATTGCCGGCCGCATGATCCTCGTGGGCAAGATCCTGGTGACGGCTGGCGTCGCGTGCCAGCTCACCTTCATCCGGCTCGTCTTCCGGCCCGAGGGCAATCACGGGAAGCTCGCGGTCGGCGGCCTGCTCGCCGTCCTGGCCGTGGCGTTCGTCGGCTTCGGCCTCCACGGCACCTACCGCGGCGAAGGGATCGCGCCGGGCTGGTTCGCCCTGGAGTTCTCCGCCCGGGTCGCCGGCTCCCTGTGGCTGGCGGTCGAGGCGTTCAGCTACTACGGCCTCATGAAGCGCCGCATCCAGCTCGGCATGGCCGACCCCGTAGTCGCCAACCGTTTCCGCCTGTGGGGCCTGGCGGGCTGCTTCGTGGTGCTCATCCAGTGCACCTCGGTGCCGCCGCTGTTCTTGGACCCGGTCAAGGACGTGGCGCCTCTGGGCATCGACCTGGTGGCCTTCAGCCTCTGCGGCGTGATCGTCTCGGTGCTCTACTGGCTGACGTTCTTCCCGCCGGAGGGCTACCAGCGCGCCGTGCGGGCCCGCGCGGAGGCAGGTGCCTGATGGCCGATTCTGTTGCATTCGAATGGCTGTGCCGCGAGCTCGAAGCCGCCACCTCGCTGGGGCAGCCCGAGGCTCGGGGCACCGTGCGCATCACACTCCGTGAAGCGGGGCTGAAGCCGGCCACGGTAACGCCCGAGCAGGTCTCGGTGGTGCTGCGCCGCGTGCTCCCCGGAGAGCTCGGGAGCCTGGGCGTCCAGGATGCCGAGTCCGTCTGCGAAGGGCTCGCGACCCGGACCCGCGAGATCGTGGCCTCATCCGTCGAGGCACCCGAGGCGATGTTCGACCGGCTCGCCGGCTGAACACCCGCCCTCCTCACCCCGCTTGAAGAATCCGAGCCTGGCACCGCCGGGCTCAGATTCGTAGCATCCGGCCGATGGTTCCCCCCGAAGCAGCGATCGCGGCCCTGGTGGGCCACGCCTTCCCGGGCGGGACCTATCGGATCGCGCACTGGGAGAACTTCCTGCTCACCGAGGCGACGGGCAGCGCGCCGCTGCCCGAAGGCCTCGCCCACCCGGCCCATCTCTTCCACGTCCCGATCGCGGGCGCGGGCACCACCATCGCCGAGCTCTTCGAGCTGGCCCAGGCCGGCTCGGACTCGTCCGTCACCATCGACTACTACGACTGGGAGTACTTCGCGCCCCTGCGGGAGGACGTGGCCTACACCGCGCGCGGCGGCATCACCGAGCACGCGCGCCGGCCGGCGGGCGAGGCGGGCGCGGTCGTCGACTCCCTCACCTATCGCATCGAACTGTTCGACGAGGCGGGCACACGCGCGGCGCGAGCGAGCTTCCGCTGGCACTTCTGGAGGCTCGAGGCGTGATGGCCAAGCCGGGGGACGAGATCCCGAGCTGGACGATGGAGCGCGTCACGGCCGAGCGCATGCGGACCGTGGCAGCGATCCTGCGCGACCCGAACCCGGTCCACTGGGATCGGGACTACGTGGCTGCCCGCGGCGCAGGCCCGCGCACGATCAACCAGAGCCCGATCAACGTGAGTTACGTGGCGAACATGCTGATGGCCTGGGCCGGGCCCGGCAGCATCCGCCGGCTGAGGGTGGGGTTCCCCGGCGCGGTCTTCGAGGAGGAGACGGTCGTCGCTCGGGGCGTCGTGCACGCCATCGAGCGCGAGGGCTCCGAGACCTTCGCCGAGTGCGAGGTCTGGCTCGAGAAGACCGACGGCACCCGGGCGGTGGAAGGCTCCGCCCGCGTAGCCCTGCCCTCGGAATGACCTCGCTGCCCTGCGAAACGCGCGAGATCGAAACGGGGGCGCGGAGTTCGCGCCTAGTCGCTCGGATGCGAAAGCAGGGTGACCGTCGTGGTGGCGATGATCGCGACCACGGCGACGATCAGGTTCCCGACCGCCAGCCCTTCCGCTGAAAGGCCATTCGCGTCGACGGAGAAGTAGATCTCGAACTTGGCGATGTAGATGAAGAGAAGGCCGACGACGTAGACGAGCGGGAAGATCATCAGCAAGCGATCGCGGGGGGCCGTGGGCTTCCTGAAGTGGAGCACGAAGGTCAACCCGGACAGGCCGAGCACGGCCGCATAGAGCGTGGCCGCCTGGGGGATCATGCCGTTGTAGGCCAGCAGGTTGTAGGGAACGAAGAGCCCCGCCCCGGCGACGCACACGAGAATCGGGATGAGGGCGACGCCTGCGCCGATCACCCTCGGGCTTCTTCCCTGCTCGACCCAGTCCCAACAGACGATTCGGCTCACCAACGCGAATGCACCCGTGAACGAGAACCACCAGAAGTAGCTGGTGACGGGTACGGCATTGAGGTAGGGCCAGGTCGTGGGGTCGGCGCGATCCCAGATCCACCAATTGAGCATGGGGCCCAGGTTGTCGAAGATCATGTACAGGATCCCCGCATAGAAGGCCGTGCTGATGGTCTCCACGCTGCGCGAGAACCCATATCGACGCATCGTCATGCAGATGTGGTAGAGGACGACCGGGTAGAAGAGGGCGATGTAGAGCGGCAGCCGGTTGTAGACCAACATGACCGAGAACTCGCCGTGCCAGAAGCTCTCCACCGTGTAGTACGACGCGATGTCGCACAGCAATCCGTAGCCGAAGGCGCCGAGCAGGGTGAGGAGGGCGGAGTAGTTTCCGCTTTCCTTGTGGTGGCGGATCGCATGGAGAACCGCGCAGATCGTCCCGACCAGGAGGATGAACTCGATTGCGAGGAAGCTCCAATCCAAGAGCTCGCTCGGCGCGTTGAAGTTCAGCCAGTTGCCCAGCGCCTCCGTGTTTCGCATCGCGTAGGAAATGGGTTCGCCCATTGTCGGCTGGCTCCTGGGGCTCGATCTTCGGTGTTGGGTGTGCCGCTACGGCGACTGGCAACCAGCAGCTAGAAGGGTAGCGGTTCGAGGCCGAGCGCCGTCTTTGCGGCCTCGCGATATCCCCGGTCGTCGAATACCTGATGGCCTGCGCCGATGTGGATGTCGCGGAAGCATCGCTGGAGCCGGCTCGGATTGCGCATGCCCGCGCTGCCCGACGCTTCCCACGCGAAGGCTACGGCGGACTTGGTGACATGCTTGACGAGGTAGTTGGCGTGCGCCTTCGACTGGCGAACGGCGTCTGCGCAGTCCTCATCCGACGCCCCGCTGTCGATGAGCTCGACGGCTCGGTTGTAGATGGTCGAGATCTGGATGCGCGCTGCATCGACGGCCGTTTGATGAAACCCGAAGTCGCGTTGGAACTCTTCCTGGTCGCGAAGCGGCAGAGACCCGAGTCGAGTTCGGCCCGCTTTGGCGATCTCTGCGATCTCGTGGAGGGCGCGAGCAGCGACTCCGAGCGCCCAGGCCGACGTGCCAATGCTGCCAAAGGCCTGGGGGCCGAGGGCGAAGGCCGCGCCGCCACTCTGGTGCGGCGCATATCCCATGTTGATGATCCAGGTCGCGCCTTCCTCGACGAAGGTCTCCGGGATCTCGTAGTCGAAGCTCCCGGTTCCGCGCAGCCCCATCGTGTCCCAGTTGCCCTTCATCACCGCGACCTCGGCGGGCACGAAGAAGCCGACCAGCGGTAGCTTTCCGTCTTCGCCCATCGGTGCGGGTAACCCATCGCGCATGATGACCGCGCCGCCGCCCATGTATCCGGCATGCCGGGAGCCAGTCGCAAACTGCCAGCTCCCGGAGACGCGGTACCCCCCGTCTTCTTCGTGGGCGACGCCGAGGGGCGCAAAGTGTCCGGCGCCGGCGCCCATGGCCGCGAAGGCCTTTGCGTGGGCGGGATCGATGTAGGAGAGGTACGAGCCCGTGATCGTGTTCTGGCCGACTGCCCAACCCGTGGAGCCATCGGCGTAGGAGAGCTCCTCGCAGACCGCGATGACCGTATCGACGTCCGCCTCGAGGCCACCGACCTCCTTTGGTGTGCTCAGGAGGAAGAGCCCGGCCTTCTCGACGGCATCGACGACGGGCTTGGTGAGGGTGCAACTCGTTTCGATCTCGTCGGCTTCGGATTCGATGAGTTCGCGCAGGTCGCGGGCAGCTTGAATCAGGGTGGGGTCGGGCACGGGGTCTCCTGGTGGGAGGGTGGGGGCCGCTCTCTGCGGAACGTAATCATACATGAATACGAAGTATGTATGATGTATGATTCCTGGCGAAAGTCAACGGCCAGAGGCTTCCGCGGCCGCGAGGAATCGAGTCGTGCAACGAAGGAAAGCCTGGAACGGCAACGCGCCCAAATCCGAGGCCGAGGCTCGCCGCGTCCTGCTCGACGTGACGCGCGACTGCATCGAGCGTTTCGGGCTCTCGAAGGTCGGCCTCTCGGACGTGGCGAGTGCCGCCGGCGTGACTCGCCAGACCGTCTACCGCTACTTCGCGGACGCCGAAGACCTCTTCAACTCGGCTGCGGTGCTGGCGAGCGGTGGCTTTCTCGAGCGCATGCGCGAACGCGTGCTGCAGCAACAGGAAGGCGTGGCCGAGCGAATGGTCGAGACGCTGGTGCTCGCGATCGACGAGATCCCGAAGGATGCTCATCTCCGAGCCCTCATGGAGTCCGGAGACTTCCTCGCCGTCTCCTCCGCCCTCAGGCTCGCCTTCGTTCAGGAAGAGATTCTCGCGCTGAGCGGTGGATCCTTCAGCCTCGATGCACGAGAGCGCGACGAACTCGCCGAGATCCTGCTGCGACTCCTGAACAGCTTCCTTGCCGACCCCGGCCCCGAACGGAGCCAGGATGAGCTGCGCGCCTTCCTCTTTCGCTGGCTGGTCCCGCTCGTCGAAGCGAAGCTGCGAGCCTCCGCGCAGGCCTGAGCGGCTAGCGGCCCTCGCGGACCGCTGCCCTTTCCCCGTGTGCTGAGTGGGGCCCTTCGTCGCCCTGGGTCGCTAGGTTCCCTGTCAGGGGGATGACGTGGGCGAAGGGGATCTGCTTCCGCAGCTCCTGATCCTGATCGCGGTGGCGGCCGTCGGTGTGGCGGTCTTCGAGCGGCTTGGCTTGCCTGCGGTCACGGGGTTCCTGCTCACGGGCGCGCTGGTCGGGCCGGGCGGCCTCGGCTTGATCCAGGACTCCGACCGCGTACGCGACCTCGCCGAGTTCGGCGTGGTGTTCCTGCTGTTCGAGATCGGGCTGGAGCTTCCGGTCGAGCGGCTTCGCGGGCTTTGGCGCGAGGCGTTCCTGGCCGGCGGGCTGCAGGTCACGCTGACGGTGGGGGTGGTCGCGTGGATCGCGAGCGCGTCCGGGATGCGGGGCGAGACGGCACTCGTGGTTGGCGCGCTCGTCGCCATGTCGAGCACGGCTCTCGTGATCCGCCTGCTCGCGGACCAGGGTGCGATCGACGCGCCACAGGGCCAGGTCGCGGTGGGGATCCTGCTCTTCCAGGACCTCTGCATCGTGCCGTTCCTATTGGCCGTGCCGCTGCTGGCGAACGACGTCGCGACAGCGCCCTCGGTCTTCGTCGCGTCCCTCGCAAAGGCCGGTGCGACCCTCGTCCTGTTCGGCGGCGTCGCCTACTTCGCGCTGCCCTGGCTCCTCGATCGCGTGGCGCGCCAGCCCTCGAAGGATCTCTTCAGCCTGCTCGCGCTGCTGGTGGTGGTGGGGTCGGCGTTCCTGGCGCAGGAGGTCGGCCTGACGCTCGCCGTGGGCGCCTTCGTCGCCGGGCTCGTGACGGCGAGCTCGCCCTACGCCCACCAGCTCTTCGCCGAGGTCGTGTCGCTGCGCGGCGTGCTGCTCGGCCTCTTCTTCACGGCGGTGGGGATGCTCTTCGACCCGGCCGCGGCCTGGGCCCAGGGGCCGGAGGTGATGGCCTATGTCGCCGGTGTGGTCGGGCTGAAGGCGGGGCTCGTCTTCCTGCTCGTGTTGGGGCTGCTGCGCTTGGGCGTGCGGGTCGCCGTTCTGGCGGGGCTCGCCCTCGCCCAGACCGGAGAATTCTCGTTCGTGCTCGCCGCTGCGGCGGGCCAGGCCGGGTTGCTCGATGCCGACGTCGAGCAGGTCTTCTTGGCAGGGTCGGTGCTGACCTTGCTGGCGACGCCGTTCCTGCTCGCCGCGGGGCCGCGCATCGCGAGCGCGCTCGCGGCGGGCTCCGACAAGCTGCCGACGGGCGAGCGTCGGGGCGCTCCGCGCGCCGGCGGCCATGTCGTTCTCGTGGGTTTCGGTCTCGCAGGGCGATCGCTCGCACGCATCCTTCGGGCCATCGACATCGAGTATGTCGCCATCGAAACGAATGTCCGCACGGTTCGCGAGGTCGGTGACCAGGGCGAGCCCATCGTCTTCGGCGATGCCACGCGGGTGCCGCTGCTCGAGCGGGTGTCGGTGGGGACGGCTCGGCTCGTGATCGTCGCGATCAGCGATGCCCATGCGACCCACCAGGTTGTGCGCGCCGTCCGCGGCATCGCTCCGAACACGCCCGTCCTGGCCCGCACGCGATACATCCTGGAGGCGGATGCACTCTTCGCCGCCGGCGCCCAGGGTGTGGTGGCCGACGAGTTCGAGTCGACCATCGATCTCGGCTTGAAGGCGTTGCGCAGTTTTGGGATCGCGGACTCGGCGTTGTCGGCCTTTGCCGAGGCCCTGCGCGAAGAGGGCTATGAGCCGTTGCGCGCGTCGCCGGACTTGAGGTTGGACCCCTGGCTGACCGAGTTGCTGCTCGAAGGCCGGCCGGCCTCGTCTGAAGAGGGCGACTGAACCGGCGCGGCGCCATCGGCGGGCAGCCGAACCTCGAAGCAAGTCCCCTTTCCGGGCCGGGTGCGCACGGAAAGGTCGCCATCGTGGTTGCGCACGATCTGGTACGAGATGGCGAGGCCGAGGCCGCAGCCCTGACCCACGGGCTTGGTCGTGAAGAACGGGTCGAAGATCCGCTCGACCACGTCCTCGGGGATGCCGGGGCCGTCGTCTTCGACTTCGACGATGGCCACGTCGCCCTCGGTGCGTGTCGAGACGCCAATCCACCCGCCGTGCTCGATGGCCTGGCTCGCATTCATGATGAGGTTGAGAAAGACCTGCTGGAGTTCCTGGGACGCGGCGCGAACCAGGGGCACCGGGCCATAGTCGCGCTCGACGCGGCCGCTCTGGCGTAGCTGGGGCGCGGCGACGCGCAGCACGGAGTCGAGCAGTTTCGGCAGCTCCACGGCGTCGCGCTGCCCGCTTCCCTGGTGGGCGAAGCCGCGGACGTCCCGCACGATGGCCGACACGCGGTCGACGCCGTCGAGGCTCTCTTCGACGAGCTCGCGCCCCTCCGCCAGGGCCTCGGCGTCGGGCTCGTGTTCGAGCTTGCCGAGCAGGGAGCCGAGTGCGCCGAGGTTCGCGCGCACGAAGGCGATGGGGTTGTTGATCTCATGGGCCACGCCCGCGGCCAACTCACCTACGGCGGCCATGCGGCCGGAGGTCACGAGCCGCTGTCGGAGAGCCGTGACCTCGCGTTGGTCGGAGATCGCGAGCACGAGTCCGATGGGCGAATCCTGCTTGTCGCGCAGCAACGAGGTCGACACCGCCACCGGCAGCACCTCCCCCGAGCGGCGGCGAAGCAGGCAGGCGTGGTTCACGGCGGGTTCGAGCGGGTTCAGCTCGATGCCGAGTAAGAGCGTCCCCATGGAAACGCCCTCCATGCTCTCCGCGGGCACGTCGACGAGGACGGCGAGGCCGGGGTTGCAGCTGCGAACGCGTCCATCGAGACGCAGCAGTGCGACGCCGTCGGGCAGTGTGTCGAGGATCTCCCGTGCGAAGAGGCCCGGCGCCAGCGCCGTGTAGCCGTAGCGATAGAAGCTCCAGAAAACGGTGGCGCCGAGGATGGTGAACGAGGCAGTCCCGAGACGCGGCACCTGGACGTGAAGCATCGGCAGGATGCCATCGGTGAGGGACGCCATGAGCAGCGGCACCATCACGCCCACGATGATCCAGCCGGCCTGGGAACGCTCGGCCGGGGAGGGGGTGCGCCGAAAGTGTTCCACGGCGATGGCGAGGCCAGCGCACAGACACGTCGTGGTGAATGCCCAGAAGGCCGGATAGGCCGGGCCGAACTCGTAGCCCCAGCCCCAGCTCGTTCGCATCACGCCCGTGTGGAGCCAATCGGTCCCGAGCGTCACTGCGAGGAAGCCGGCCGAGGTCGCGTACAGGAAGGGCATGACGCGCGGCTGCTTGCGCCCGGTGAGTTCGATGAAGAGCTGGAGCCCCAACGGCCCCATGGCGACCCACCCAACCGACGAGAACTTCACCAGCCAGAGCACCGTTTCCGGATCGCTCGCACCGTTCCAGAGCACCTCGCAGAACGACCACACTGCCGCGCCTGCGGTCAGGCCGGCCGCAATCCAGCTCGCCCGATGCGTGCCATCGCGCCCCAGCACAGCGATCGTCAGCATGGCAGAAGCCACACAGGCGGTGAGTGGGAGCAGCAGATAGGGGTTCAAACGCGCGGTCCTCCAAGGCGTTTCTTCGACCGATCGACGAAGGCGCTTGAACCGGCCCGCTTTACAGCCCCCGTGCCGCCGGCGTACCATGGCAAGGCCCTGCGGGGCGGGAAGGGGGGCTTCGATGGCCAAGCAGCGACCCGCGCGCGGCAAAGGCGTCTTCGACGCGAGCATCCTCAAACAACCCATGAGCGTCCTGCCTCAGCGCAGCCCGCTTTGCTTTTCTCGCGAGCAGTTCGTGAGTGAAGCCATGCATGCGATGCAGAAAGAGCATCGCGGCTGTGTCCTGGTGACGGACGACGGCGGGATGGAGAGCCCCCTTGCGGGCATCTTCACCGAGCGCGACGTCCTGTACCGGATCATCGACCGGGGGCGGAACCCGGCGACCCTTCCGCTGCAGGAGGTCATGACCCGCAGCCCCGATGCGCTGCTCTCGAACGCGACGGTGGCCTTCGTGCTGAACCGGATGGCGGTGGGCGGCTTCCGGCACGTGCCGGTGGTGGATGAGAACGACCACCCCGTGGCGATCATCTCCGTGCGCGACGTGGTGGAGTTCCTGGTCGATCACTTCCCGCGGGAGATCATGAACCTGCCACCCCAGGTCGGGGCCAACATCACCACCAGCCGCGAAGGCGCCTAGCCGCCAACCCGAAGGCGCCTCGCCGCCAACCGGAAGGGCGCCTAGCTCTTTCGGCGAGATCGTCGTGAACCGAACGGGGCGCGTCGGCGTAGTATCCGCGCGCGACCCGAACGGGAGAACCATGGATGTCTGAGTCGAAGCCGGGGCTGATGCGTTCCCGCCAGGATCGAATGCTGGCGGGTGTCTGTGGAGGGCTCGCGAACTGGCTGGGCTGGAGCCCGGGCCTGGTGCGCGTGCTCTTCGTGCTCGTGTCGGTGCTGTCGGCGGCCTTCCCTGGAATCATCGTCTACGTGATCCTCTGGATCGTCATGCCCCAACGCGACGACGAAGACCTCTCGATCGACGCGCTCTAGCGCGCTGACCGGCCCTCGCCAGGGCCACGGCCACCACGGCTTCGGCACCGAGCAGCCCGCAGCCGCGCGGGGCGTTGCTGAGGACGAGGGTCCGATTCCGCAACACCGAGAAGCGCGCGCGGGTGGTTCCGTCGGGCAGGGTCACGCGGACTTCGGCGACGCGATTCGTCGGGTCCGATACGCCGAGCCCGAAGTGCGCGACGGCTTCCCCTGAAACCAGAAAATGGGCGTCGGCGCCGATCTCCCGCAACTGCGTCGGGCCTTCGGCTTCGAGCTGCAACACCACGCGCGCACCGAGCACCGGCGTGTCCGTGCCCTCGTGGACGACCCGCACACGAAGCCAATCGTTCGCGTTGCCCCCGTCGTTGCGATAGAGGCGCGCACCGCTCGGGTTGTTCACGACGAGCAGGTCGAGGTCACCATCGTCGTCGTAGTCCCAGGTCAGGAGGCCCTTGCCGGAGCCCGTGTCGGTGAGGCCGACGGCTGCGGATTCCTCCGCATGGCCGCCCGAGCCGTCGTTGCGCCAGAAGCGCATGGGGTCGTTCTCCCAAGGTGCGTCGAGCGTGGTCTGCGAAGCTGGGAAGTCGACGCCGTTGGTCATGACGAGGTCGAGGTCCCCGTCGTTGTCCGAATCGAAGAAGGCGGCGCCCCACCCCCAGTCGCCGTCGCGAACGCCGGCGGTGTCGGTGGCGTCGGAGAACTGCCGGTTGCCCTCGTTCTGGTAGAGCCGGTTCCCGGTGGCGCCCCAGTTACAGCCCGGTTCGCTGGGGCAGGGGTCGTCCGGGTCGAAGATCGAGGTCACGAACCAGTCGAGGTCGCCGTCGCCGTCGTAGTCCCCGAAGGTCGAGCCCATGCCGTTCTCGTCCGTGCCGACCCCCGCCGCGACCGTGTCTTCAGTGAAGGTCTCGTCGCCATCGTTCCAGAAGACGAGGCTCGTGCCGAAGTCGCTGGCGAGCGCGAGGTCTTGCCAGCCGTCGCCGTCGAGATCGACGAAGGCCGGGGCGAAGACCCACGACTCCTCGGCATAGACCGACTCCGGGGCCACCCCCGCCGCCACGGTGACGTCGTCGAAGTGGCCGGGTTGGGCGGCTCCGCGGTTCTGGAGCAGCCGGGAGTGCGAGACGGACGGGTCGCCCGCGAGGCCCGACGGGCGCCACTCGCCGGTGTAGAAGTCCGGGTAACCGTCGCGGTCGAAGTCGCCGACGGCGACGCTCCAACCGTAGTGGTTGTCGCCGGTGTCTACGGCTGCGCCGCGCGCCACGGCCTCCTCGGTGAACGTGCCGCTGCCATCGTTGATGAAGAGGTGGAAGCGGCCGCCGGTGATGCCCATGAGGTAGAGGTCGAGGTCGCCGTCGAGGTCGACGTCAGCGAAGGCGGCGCCGTTGCTGTCGAGGACGAAGGCGTCGAGCCCTGATCCGGCCGTCGCCTCCGTGAAGGTGCCGTCGCCATCGTTCAGGAACAGCAGGTCATGGGCCTCGAGCCGGGTGACGTAGAGGTCGGCCAGGCCGTCGCCGTCGACGTCACCCACGGCCCCACCGCCGGTCATGCGCTCGGGCTCACAAAAGAGTTCGAAGAGCAGGCAGTCGGGCGAGGCGTTGTGGACGTGCTGCACGTAGGCGAGGCCGGCTTCCGCCGTGACGTCGACGTAGGTTTCGGCGCGTGCGGGCGCTGCCGGCAAAGTGACGAGGCCGAGGAAGACAGCAAGGGTGCAGCGCAGCATCGCCCCCATTATCACCCGAAGTCGGCCGGAAAAGGAGGCGCGCGTTCGGGCGTTCGGGCTTCGGGTTCGGCTCAGGCTTCGGTGCGCAACCGTTCGGCAAAGAAGCCGAGAACCCGGTCGAGAGCCTCGCGCGTCGGGTGGCCCGCCTCGTCCACGAGCTCCGTGGTCACCACCGAGTGGGCCATTCGGGAAAGGCCGTGGGGGTTTCCGGGGCCGCTGTCGATCTCGATCGCTTCGAAGCCTTCGTCGCCGAGCTCGCGCCGCAGGGTGTCGAAACGCTCGCCGGGGCACAGGGCATCGTGGGTGAAGCGCATGCCGAGCACCGGGCAGCCACCGCGTGCGCGTCGCCGAACGGTGTCGAGTTGTTCGGGCGACAGATGTAGGCCGGCGCGGCGGTCGCTGCCGAGCCCGAAGGGGAGGGACGGCTGAGAAAGGACCGGTGCCATCACCGACTCGTCCACCATGAGGGCGAGGGCGAAGTTCCCGGTGAGGCACATGCCGATGGCGCCAACGCCCGCGCCGCCCTGTTCGGCGTGGGCGTGGCGGCAGAGGGCGCGTAGCCAATCCGTGATCGGGCTGGCCTCGTGGGCGGCCAGGACCTGAAACTCGCGGCTGATGCAAGCACGCGCCATCTGGTTCGCGACGTAGGGGAGCGAGAGCGCCTTGCCGGGGGTTCCGAACATGTCGGGCATGTATACGGAGAAGCCCGCGCCTACGACACGTCGAGCGAAGCCGGCGACCTCGGGCGTGATGCCGGGGATCTCGTGCATGATGATGACGCCCGGGCCCTCGCCGGCCCGGTAGACCGTGCGCGGCTGGCCTTCGTGCTCGAACGTCGTGACCTCGAAACCGTCGAGTGCGACCCCGTCCCCCATCAGCGCTGCCACACGCGGCGGTCCTGGGTCCCGTAGAGCTTCGACAACTCGACGCGCTCGGGCGTAACACGCACGGCGGTGTAGCTCTCGTCGGTCGGGCCGCCGGACCAGAAGGCACTGAGGTCGTAGTCGATGACGTCCCAGATGCGCGCCCGCTCCGCGGCATCGCTCTCGACGCTTGCCTGGCCGCGGACGACGACGTGGATGAACTCCGGCGGGGCCACCTGGAACTGCAGCTCCACCGTGGGGGTGGCTTCGAGCTGTCGGTGCTTGGCCGAGCCGGTGAAGGTGGCGAACCAGAGCGTGTCGCCCTCCCAGGTGGGGTGCACGATGCGGACGCGCGGCTCGCCGGCCGCGACGGTGGCGAGGGCGGCGTAGGTGGCATTCTGGCTGGCCGCCTCGACGTCGGCGAAGAAGGCGGCTCGATCGGGGGCGGAGACGGTCATGGGGCTCCTGAGTGGCCAGGGGGCCGGGAGGGCGATCCTAACCCGCCGCAAGCCGTGCCCGGGACGACTTGTTGGCTTCCGAAAAGGAAGTTACTTTCGTCGCCGTGCGTTGGAGCGACATCGGTGAGATGACCTGCTCGGTGGCCCGCACCCTCGCGGTGGTGGGGGACCGCTGGACGCTCATGGTCCTGCGCGACTGCTTTCTCGGGACGCGCCGCTTCGACGACTTCCAGGCCCAGCTCGGCGCCACGCCCCACGTGCTTTCCGACCGCCTCCGCAAGCTCGTGGACGAGGGTGTGCTCGAACGCGTCGCCTATCAGGAACGTCCCGTGCGCCACGAGTACAAGCTCACCGAGAAGGGGCTCGACCTCTACCCCGTGATCGCATCGCTCGTTCGTTGGGGCGACCGTTGGGAGGCCGGCGAAGAGGGCGCACCCCTCGAACTCCACCATCGGACGTGTGGGCATGCAACGACGCCGACCCTCGTCTGTTCCGAGTGCGACGAGCCGATCGAGGCACGCGCCATCGAGGCCCGGCCCGGCCCGGCTCTGCGCGCGCTTGGTTTCCCTGAAACGTTTCCGCCCCGAAGGCCTGCGCCCCAGGAGGATTGAAGATGCCCATGCGAACCGTCGACCCGTCCGTCTCTCGTGAGCCCATGCCCCTCGATGCCGAGAACCTCGCCACCGTCTGTGTCTTGTGCAGCCACAACTGCGGCATCCGCGTCGACGTCGCGGCGGGCAAGATCAGCAAGGTCCGCGCCGACGAGACGAGCCCCATCAGCCACGGTTACATCTGCAACAAGGGCTTCCGCGTTGCCAACTACGTCGAGCACGGCGAGCGCACCCAGCACCCGCTGCGGCGCCGCCCGGACGGCACCTTCGAGCGGGTCTCCTGGGACGTCGCCATCGCCGAGATCGCCGAGAAGATGGGCCGCATCCGCGACGAGCACGGCGGTCGCTCGATCTCGCTCGTGGGCGTCGGCGGCCAGGCGAACCACATGGACGGGGCCTACGCCCTGGGTTGGCTGCGCGGCATGGGCTCGAAGCGCTGGTACAACGCGTTCGCCCAGGAGAAGACCCAGCACGCCCTGGTCGACGGCTGGATGTTCGGTAGTTCGCCGGCGACGTACCTGCACATCGACCAGGACCGCACGAACTACATGCTCGTGATGGGAACGAACCCGCGGATCAGCAACCGCGGCCACAACGCCAACGAGTTCTTCAAGGACTACGCCGAAGACCCGGCGCGCAAGATGGTCGCCGTCGATCCGCGTGAGACGGAGACGACCCGCGCCGCCGACCGCCACCTCCGCTTGCGACCCGGCACTGACGTCTATCTGCTGCTCGCCCTCAGCGCGGCCATCGTCCAGAACGGCTGGCACGACGAGGCCTTCGTGGCCGAGCGCACCCTGGGGTTCGATGCCCTGAGCGAAGCGTTGACCGGCGTGGATGTCGCGGCCATGGCGGAGCGTTGCGAGCTCGACGCCCAGGTCGTGCTCGACACCGCGCGCGAGTTCGCCGCGGCCGACGGGGCGGGTGTCTTCTTCGACCTCGGGATCGAGCAGACGCGCTTCTCCACCCTGATCTCCTACTTGATCCGCGTGCTCACCGTCGTCACCGGAAACGCCGGGCGTAAGGGCGGCATGATCTTCATGGAGACGATCGCGCCGCCGATCGTCGACGCCGAGCGGGTGAGCGAGCCCGAGCGGGCGCTGGCGTCGGGCATCCCGGCGATCCGGGCCCTGGGCAACATGGGCATGTTCTCGCCGACGCTCTTCCCGGAAGAAGCGACGATCGATCATCCCGAGCGCATCCGTGCCGTCGTGGTGGAGGGGTCGAACCCGATCCTCTCCTTCTCCGATGCCGCGAGGTGGCGCGAGGCCTTCGAGGCACTCGATCTCGTCGTGGTGATCGACCCGGCGATGACCGAGACCGCGCGCCTGGCCGACTACGTGCTGCCGACGCCGGTCGGTTACGAGAAGTGGGAGATGGCGCTGTTCCCGAAGGGCTGGCCCGAGGTCCACGTGCAAGTTCGCCCGCCCGTGGTGCCGCCCCCGGCTGAGGCCCTGCCGGAGCCGGAGATCTACGTGCGATTGATCGAGGCGCTCGGGGTCTTCCCCGAGCCGCCGCCCGAGCTCTTCGAGCTAGGAAAGAACGCCACCACCGACCCGGCCGCCGCCATGGGCTGGCTCGCCACCGCGCGCGGAAAGGCCGCCGAGTCCGGCGAGAACGCCATGATCTATTGGGCGTATCGGACCGTGGGGCCGCACCTGCCGGCGCCGTCGCTCGCGGGCATCTGGGCCCAGAGCCACCTGAACGGGATGCAGCGGCGCGAAAGCGTTCTGCGCGAGCTTGGCCCGGAGTTTGCCGACGAAAATCCCTTCGCCCTCGGCAACGAGATCTTCCGCCGCATCCTTGCGCACCCCGAGGGCGTCGCCATCGCGCGGGCCAACGAAGAAGACCCGCTCCGCGACCATATCGGCCACGCCGATGGCAAGGTCCGGCTTACGCCTGAAGCCTTGCTGCCGGAGGTCGCTCGAGCCATCGACACACCGCTCGAGGACGATGCGGAATATCCGTTCGTGCTCGCCGCAGGGCTGCGCACGCGCTGGACCGCGAACACGATTCAGCGCGATCCGAACTGGCGGAAGGGACGCGGGCCGCACTGCACACTGAACCTGTCGCCAGACGATGCGGAGAAGCTCGGAGTTGCCGACGGCGACGCCGTCCGGCTCGAGACGAACCGTGGCGCCGCCGAGCTGCCGGCGACACTCGACAGCAAGCTCCGACCTGGCCACGTCTGGGTGCCCAACGGTTTCGGCATGATCCACTCGAGCGCCGAGGGCGACGTGGCCGTCGATGGCGTGAACCTGAACGAGTTGACCGACGTCGCCGACCGAGACCCCTTCACCGGAATCCCCCATCATCGCTACGTCCCGTGCCGCGTCACCGCGGCCGGGCGCTGAGGAGCCCCCGTTGAGCAAGAAGCTCGAGTATTTCTTCGACTATGTGAGCCCCTTCTCCTACCTGGCCGACAGCCAGGTCCCGGGCCTCGTGCAGCGCACGGGAGCCGAGTTGATCTACCGGCCGTTCTTCCTGGGCGGCGTGATGCAGGCGTCGGGGAACAGCCCGCCCGCGACCGTCCCGGCCAAGGGCGCCTACATGGGCGTGGACATCGCGCGCTGGCTCGATCGCTACGGCCTGGAGTTCAAGTTCAACCCGAACTTCCCGGTGATGACCGTGAAGCCGATGCGCGCAGCGCTCGTGGCGCTCGAGCAAGGCGTCTTCCCGCAGTTCCACCAGGCGATGTTCAAGGCCATGTGGCGGGAGGAGAAGAACATCGGCGACGCCGAGGTGCTGGCGGAGGTGCTCTCGAGCGCCGGCCTCGACGCCCCGGCGATCCTCGGACGGATCGGCGATGACGACGTCAAGGAGCATCTCAAGGCGAACACCGCCGAGGCGGTGGAGCGGGGCGCCTTCGGCGCACCGACCTTCTACGTCGAAGGCGAGATGTTCTTCGGTAACGACCGCCTCGACTTCCTCGAAGCGAAGCTCGCGAGCTAGCCGTGGCCGAGCAAGGCATGGCGCTCGTGTTCGGGGCCGGGGCCGGGCTGGGGAGCGCGGTGGCGCGGCGCTTCGCCCGCGGTGGGCTGCACGTCGGTGTGGTGCGGCGTAACGCCGACGGCCTCGCCGCGGTCGTCGAGGAGATCGAGAAGGCGGGCGGCCGCGCGACGGCCTTTGGCGCCGACGCCCGGCAGGAGGACGACGTCCTCCGCGTCTTCGACGAAGCCGAGAAGCTCGGCCCCATCGAGGTCGCCGTCCACAACATCGGCGCCAACGTCCACATCCCGATCCGCGAGATGGACACGCGCAAGTACTTCAAGATCTGGCACATGGCCTGTTTTTCGGGTTTCTTGGTGGGGCGCGAGGCCGCCCGTCGGATGGCGCCGCGTGAGAGGGGCACGATCTTGTTCACCGGAGCCACCGCCAGCTTGCGCGGCCGGGTCGGCATGGCGGGCTTTGCGGGCGCGAAGCATGCGCTGCGAGCCCTGGCTCAGAGCATGGCCCGCGAGCTCGGGCCGGAAGGGATTCATGTCGGCCACATTGTGGTCGATGGACCCATCGACATGCCCTGGATCCGCGAGAACTTTCCGGACATGGTGAAGTCGCGCCCGGCCGACGGCCTGCTGGCACCGGACGACATCGCCGAGAGCTACTGGACGTTGCACCAGCAGCCTCGCAGCGCGTGGACCCATGAGCTCGACCTCCGCCCCTGGGTCGAACCCTGGTGAGATCGCGCGCGGTCGCCGGGCTGGGCCTGGCCCTCGCCGCCTTGGCCCTCGCGCTCGTCTTCCAGGGCGGGCTGCTCTTCGGCGGCGCACTCCACCACTTCGACTGGTGGATCCACTGGCACTATTACGACTGGGTCCGCATCGGGTTCCAGGAGCACGGCGTTCTCGCGCGCTTCATGAACGACGCGTGGCATACCGCGAACTTCGTAGCCAACGCCCAGAGTCCGGTGCTCGGCCCGCTCGTCGGGCTGCTCGCCTTCCTGCCCACCGAGATCTACGTGAAGCTGCTCGTGGCGGTCTACACCGCAATCGGCGTGGCGGGTGGCTTCGTGCTGGCCCGCGATCTCGGCGCGCGGGCGGCGATTGCCGCCTGTGCGGCGGTGCTGTGGGCGTGTGGCGGGTTCTTCGCAGCCCACGTGGCCGTCGGGCATCACTGGAGCCTCGGCGGCTATTGGCTGCCGTGGCTCTTCCTGTTCGTGCGCCGTGGGCGTGCAGGCTCGGAGGCGGCATGGCTCGGCGTCGTTGCCGTTCAGGCGTTGGCCGTGCTCGAGGGCCAGCACCACCCGTTCCTCTGGCAGAACGGGCTCGTCGGCCTCTGGCTCGTCTTCGAAGGCACGCGCGACCGGAAGTGGGGCGGCCTTGGGCGCTTCGCCGCCGCGACGGCGGTTGGCCTCGCACTGGCGGGCGTCCGGCTCATCCCGCTCGTACTCGAGTTCTCGGACTACCAGCCGGAAGAGCGGATCGGCGGGCTACCACCGGGTGCGCTGCTCCACGCCCTCGTTTCCCGTGCCCAGGGGCCCGAGAGTTCGGGCTTCGGCGTGGTCTTTGCGCATGGTTCGGGTTGGTGGGAGTACACGTTCTATCTCGGCTGGCTCGGGCTGGCCTTCGTCGCGCTGGGCACGCTGGCTGCGGCGCGGCGCGAAGCGGCGTTGCTCGGGGTGGGCGTCGTCGCGGGCGTGCTGTGCCTCGACACGACGGGCCTCGGCTTCGATCTCTGGGAGCGCCTTCGTGAGCTTCCGGTTGCGTCGAGTCAACGCTGTCCGTCGCGCTTGTTCATGATCTCGGTCTTCGCCGGTGTGTTCGCGGCGGCGGTGGGTTGGGAACGGCTGCTCGCCGGCGGGCTCGGCCGACGGCTCGGCCCGCGAGCGGCAAGCGTCGCCTTCGCGGCGTTGGCGTTTGTCCTGGCCGCCGACCTCGTGACCGCTTCCCGACCGTGGCAGACAGCCGCGCACGGTCCGCTCCAGACGTCGCGGCCCCATCGGATCCACGACCCGGTGTTGATGCCGCCCGCTGTGGGGGAGGTCGAGGAGGTCGCGCAGGGTCCGAACCGTCTCGCCTATCGCGTCGAGAGTGACCGCGCGGCCTTCCTGGCGCTCCAGATCGAGTGGGACCGCTACGGGGGCGACTGGCAGGCCGACGGGCTCGAGACGTTGCGCGCGCCGACGGGCCACGTCGCCGTTCGCGTTCCGGAGGGCGAGACCGACGTCGTGGTCCACTATCGGACGCCCGGCCTCGCGGCCGGTGTCGCCGTGTCCTTGGCGACGGCGTTCGGGTTGGGCGCGGCGCTGCTGCTACGCTCGCGCGGCCGATGGAGCCGGAACCGAAACCGTTGACCGCACGCTTGCGCCGCGCCCGAACGTTGACCGCACGCTTGCGCCGCGCCCGAAGGGCGGCCGTCCTCGGTCTTGCGTGCGCCGTGGCCGCGGGAGTCGGCTGCGGGGGTTCCGAGCGGGCCGTCGAGGCACCGCCGGCCAACTTCGTGCTCATCTCGATCGACAGCCTGCGCGCCGACCGCCTCGGCTGCTACGGCGCCGAGCGCGAGACGAGCCCGGCCATCGACGCCCTCTGTCGCCGCGGTGTGCGCTTCGATCAGGCCGTGGCACCGACTTCGTGGACGCTTCCCAGTCATGTGAGCCTGCTCTCGGGCCAGCCGATCCCCGTCCACCGCGTCGTCCATCCCGAGACGCGGATCGACCCGGCGCGGCGCCTGTTGGCCGAGCACCTGAAGGGCTCGGGCTACCGCACGGCGGGCTTCGTCTCGGCGCCGTTCCTGCACCGCTCCTACGGATTCTCGCGCGGATTCGATCGCTGGGAGAACTTCGGTGCTGGGGGCGAGCCCCCGTCGGATGAGGCGCATGCCGTCTCGCACGGGGATGAAACGGCGCCGCAGGTCGTCGGGGCCGCACTCGATTGGCTCGAGGGGCAGCCCGTCGACCCCGAGGCACCGTGGTTCCTCTTCGTTCATCTCTGGGACGTCCACTACGACTTCGAACCGCCGGCCCCCTTCGACCGGATGTTCGATCCCGACTACGCGGGCGACCTCGACGCGAAGGGGTTCCAGGAAAATCCCGCGATCCACCCCGGCATGCCGGTCCAGGATCTCGAGCATCTGCGCGCCCTCTACGACGGCGAGATCCGTTGGCTCGATTCGCAACTCGAACCCCTGCTGGCCGCCCTCGAAGAACGCGAGAAGGCGGAGCGCGTCGTCGTTGCGCTGGTGGCGGATCATGGCGAGGAGTTCTTCGAGCACGGCCAGAAGGGGCACTACCGGAACCTGCTCGACATCTCGTTGCGCGTTCCGTTCATCCTGGTGGATGCGGGGCGGCTCGCGCCGCGCACCGTGAGCTCGGTGGTCGGCCTCGATGACGTGGCGCCGACACTTCTGGGGCTCGCCGGCCTGCCGCCGCTCCCAGAAGCACTCGGTCGCGACCTCGCGCCGGCACTGGAAGCCGGTGCTCTGACGGAAGCTCCGCGGCTGCTCACGCTGCGCCAGAGCCGCGGCCTGCGCGGCGATGGCTGGAAGGTCATCGAAGACATCGCCACCGGGTACGCCGTCTACTACGACCTGGTCGCGGACCCCGGCGAACAGTCGCCGCGGCCGGCGCGAAGCGCGGCGCCCGAGCGCCTCGCCGAACTCGAAGCGGCCTACGGGGCGGCCGAACGGCACGGCGACGGGCTTCCCTGGACGGGGGGCGAAGAGGCCGGCCTGACGCCGGAGCTGGAAGACCGGCTCCGCGAGCTCGGCTACCTCGAGTAGCCGCGGCTAGGGCGAGGGTGCGGGGTCCACCTCGCCGGGCGCCCATTCCCACACGTCCATCCCGCCGACCCGGGCGGTCGAGCGATAGTTCGTGTGAAGCCACGCCCAGAAGGTGGGGCCGAGGATCGCCTCGTCGCCGATGTCGTCGAGGCGCAGGCCCGCGTCGTTCCACACGACGTAGCGCGGCGGAGTGGCCTGGAGGTCGGCGAGGGCTTCGGCGCGGTGCGCGTCCGTGACCATCTGGTGCGAGACGACGAAGCGCGTCGGAGAGATCCGCCCCGTCAGGTAGTAGAGCGCCGCGTCGTTGGGCATGAAGTAGAACGTGTCGTCGGCTTCGGAGTTGGCACCGAGCCACGCGACGACCCGGTTCACCGAACCGTCGCCTCGGTGCGTGACTTCTCCGCGAGCGAGGGTCTCGGCGGTCTGGACCGCGTTGGTCAGGTGAAAGGCGCCCGCGCCGGTCGTGCCGGTGGCAAGGCCGCCAAACCAGACGAGTGCCGCACCCAGCGCCAGCTGAAGCGCGACCGCGCCAGGCCTGCGGCGCGCCAGGCCGAGGAGGTGGTCGACGCCCGCGGTAAGCAGCAGGATCGAAGGCGCTGCGACGGCGTAGAGATGCATCTGGTCGCTGCGGCCGAGTGCGCTTCGGTACGCGGCGAGCCCGAACAAGGCAATGAGAGCGAGCTCGAGCCGGCGCGGGTCGGCGGCCCAGTCGGCGCGTAGACGTGCGAACCAGATGAAGGGGCTGCGCGGGTGCGGCGCCACCCGCGGCAACGTCACACCGAGAGCGACGACCAGGATGGCGGGCAGGAAGTAGAACTCCCGCAAGAGCCGCGTCTCGACGCCGCCCGGTGCGAGGGCCCACGGGAGGCTCGCCGTGAGGGACGGGAAGGGCAGGTTGCCGAAGCCCGCCATCAGGAGGCTCGGGTAGCCGACGAGGTCGGCGAGCATCGGCCCGAGTGCGTCGGCGTGGGCGTAGTAGAGGAGCATCGGAGCCACCGCGAGCGTGGCCGCGCCGGCGTAGGCCGCGATGGCAGGAATCGACGTTCGCACCGCGAACAGCACCGCGGCGCACACGACCGCCGCGGCCCCGAACTCCTGGCTGTAGAGCAGCGCCGCGCCCGCGAGCAGCCCGGCCGCAAAGGCATCGCCCCGCCCGCCGTTGCGTCCATGCCGAAAGAGGAAGACGAGGCTCGCGAAGGCCAGGCCCACGCGGAGTGTCAGGTGCGGCACGAACAGGACGAGCGGAAGCAGCAGCCAGCGCCGGCGCAGCACCAGGGATGCGAGGCCGAGGAAGGCCACCCACGCGAGCACCTCGGTCACGCCGACGTGGAGGTGCCACCCCGCGACCGAGCGACCGAAGAGCTTCCAGGCCCAGACGACGCTCCAGTCGTAGAGCGGGCCGTAGAGGCAGAAGATGTCCTTTCCGTGGAAACCTCCGTTCGCGAGCGCGTCGGCCCAGGCGAGGTGTTGGCCATCCTCCGAGAGGAAGACCCAGCCGTTGCGTGTCAGCTTCGAGTCGGGGACGCCCAACGCGCTGAAGGCCTGGGCAAGGCGCGGCACGCGCAACAACGAAAGCGCGACGATCGAGAGGGCGAGCGCCCAGAAGCCCCCACGCTCGAGGTCGGGCGCATCGTTTGACGTCTCGCTGGCCGCCCCGTCCTGCGTGGTCTCGGCAACGCCCCGTCGCACGAGGATCGCGAGGCTCACCGCCACGGCGATCACCACGCCGCCCGCCGGCAGGGTGGGGAGCATCAGCGCGGCGAGCAAGGCACCGAGCGCCAGGGCTTCGAAGCCGACGAGGGCGGGGAGGGCCAACGGTCTGCGGCCGAGCCCCCCGCTCGCGAGCCACACCGCCAGCACTCCGATTGCCCCGAAGCCGAGGAAGAGGATCGACTCCTGCTGGGTCGGGTAGCGCAGGGCGGTCGTGACGCTGAGGATGCCGAGCGTGTTGGGTCGGTAGGCGAACTCGAGAGGCAGCCAGCGCGCGAGGACGACCCCGAACGCGGCGACCATGAGGCCGCCGCCGAGGGCCTCGAGGCCGAGAGACGAAGGGCGAGGCTGTGACATCCCGGGCGTGGCCCTTTCTAGCATACGCGTGGCCCCTCTTCGTCTCGACGTTCTCCGGACGTTTGCTTAGCGTTCCCCGATGGACGAGCTGGGGCCCACCTTCATCTTCGCGCTGGCGCTCGGCGCCGGCGTGTTCGCCCAGGCCCTGGCGCGCCATCTGAGGCTCCCCAGCATCGTTCCGCTCCTGGCGGCGGGCGTGGTGCTCGGGCCCGACGGCATCGGCTGGATCCGGCCCGAGAAGCTCGGCGCGGGGCTCGAAGGCCTGGTGCTCATCGCCGTGGCCGTGATCTTGTTCGAGGGCGCGCTCAACCTCGACCTTCGCCGGCTCCGGCGCGAGGCCCGCTCGATCCGGATGCTCGTCACGGCGGGCGCCATGGTGACGGCTCTCGGAGGCGCGCTGGCTGCCCACCACGTGATGGGCTGGGACTGGAGCCAGTCGGTCCTCTTCGGGACGCTCGTGATCGTGACCGGGCCCACGGTGGTGCGGCCGATCCTGCGGAACATCCGACTCTCCCCCCGCATTGCGACCGTGCTCGAAGCGGAAGGGGTGTTGATCGATCCGATCGGCGCGATCGTCGCCGCCGTGGCGCTCCAGATCGTGCTCGAAGCCGCCGAGACCGGGGCCGTCTCGCAGGGCCTCTCGCACCTGGGTCTCGGGCTCGGCTTCGGCGCCGTGGCGGGCATCCTCGGCGGCGGCGCGATCGCCGGGTTGCTGCGGCTGCCTCGGGTCGTGCCCGAAGGCCTCGAGAACGTCGTGACGCTGGGCTTCGTGATGCTGCTCTTCGTGGGGTGCGAGGTGCAAGTGCCCGAGAGCGGCATCCTCGCCGTGACCCTCGCCGGTGTCGTGGTGGGGAACTCCGGAACGAAGGTCGCCCGGGAGCTCCGTGAGTTCCAGGACCACCTGACCCTCGCGCTGATCGCACTGCTCTTCGTGCTCTTGGCCGCAGACGTTCGCGTGGCCGACGTCGTGGCCCTCGGCTGGCCGGGCCTCGCCGCGGTCGGTGCCTTGGTCTTCGTCGTTCGCCCGCTGAACGTGCTCGTCTCGACGCTCGGGACGGACCTCTCCTACCGAGAGCGCGCCTTCCTCTCGTGGATGGCGCCGCGCGGGATCGTCGCGGCAGCCATCGCGTCGATCTTCGCGGCCTCGCTCACGGCCCACGGTCTTCCCGGCGGCGCCGAGCTGCGCGCCCTCGTGTTCCTCACGATCGCCGTCACGGTCCTCGTCCAAGGCGGCACAGGGCCGTTGGTGGCCCGCATGCTCGGTGTCCGGGCTCCGGCGCGGGACGGCTTCGTGATCCTTGGCGGCGAAGACTTCGGTCTCGCCCTTGGCGAACTGCTGCGGGAGGAGGGCCTGCCCGTCGGCTTCATCGACTCGAACCCCGGCCATTGCCGCGCGGCCCAGGAGCGCGGCTTTCCGGTCGTCTTCGGCAACGCCCTCCAGGAGAGCGTGCTCGCGCGGGCGCGGCTCGCGCAAGCTCGCGCCGTGGTCGGCCTCACGCCCAACGACGAGGTCAACAGCCTCTTCGCCCGCGAAGCACGCGACGACTTCGGAGTGCCCGAGACCTTCGCCGCGATCAATCGCGTCACCAAGGGCACCACCCCGGCGCTGCTCGAGAAGCAGGGGAGCCAGATGCTCTTCGATGGCGCGAAGGACGTCGAGCGTTGGAACGTCCGGTTCCGCCACGGGATCGCGCGGCTCGAACGCTTCCACTGGGTTGGCCAGGCCGAGGGCGGGGTCGCCGATGCCGGCGAGAGCAACGGGGAGGGGATGCGCGGGCGCCGCGATGCGGACCCCTATGTGATCATGGCGGTCGAGCGGGCCGGGCGTTGGCAACTCATGCACGCCGGCCTCACGCCGCGAGCGGGCGACGTCGCGGTGGCGGCACTGCACGAGCCCGAGGCGGTCGAAGCGCAGACCCAGTTGGCCCGGGCCGGCTGGGCGCCCGGCGAGACGATCGAGCCCGAAACCGATGACGAGGCCGACCTGCAAGCCGTGGCAGGGACTTAGCCGCCCCTCTGAAGGTTCTACTTCACCTCGCCCCAGGCCCAATCGAGCCAGGGCTTGAGCGCTTCGAGGTCGCTGGTTTCGACCGTGGCGCCGCACCAGATGCGCAGGCCAGGAGGGGCGTCGCGGTAGGCGCCGATGTCGTAGGCGGCGCGCTCGGCCTCGAGCAGACTCTTCACGGCCTTCGCGGCATCGGCCTGCCGATCTTCCGGGCAATCGGGGTCTGTGATCTTGAAGCAAACCGACGTGCGCGAGCGGGTGCTCGGGTCGGCGGCCAGGAAGCCCGCCCAGCCGGTGCCCGCCACCCAGCTTTCGAGAACGGCGAGGTTGTCGCGTGAGCGGCGTTCCAAGGCGGCGCGGCCGCCGATCGACTCCGCCCAGCGCAGGGCATCGAGGGCGTCCTCGACACACAACAGCGACGGCGTGTTGATGGTCGCACCCTTGAAGATGCCTTCGATCAGCTTCCCGCCCTTGGTGAGACGAAAGATCTTCGGCATCGGCCAGGGCGGCGTCCAGGATTCGAGGCGCTCGACGGCGCGCGGCGAGAGCACGAGCATCCCATGGGCGGCCTCGCCGCCGAGAACCTTCTGCCACGACCACGTCGTGACGTCGAGCTTCTCCCACGGCAGGTCCATGGCAAAGACCGCCGACGTGGCATCGCAGAGAGTGAGGCCGGTTCGGTCGTCGGGGATCCAATCGCCATCGGGGACGCAGACGCCCGAGGTCGTGCCGTTCCAGGTGAAGAGCACGTCGCGCGCGAAGTCGACGGCGCCGAGGTCGGGCAGCTCGCCGTAGCCCGCTTCGAGCACGCGGGGCGAATCGAGCGGGAGCTGCTGGGTGGCATCGGTGGCCCAGCCCTTGCCGAAGCTCTCCCACGCCAGCACGTCGACGCCGCGTGAGCCGAGCAACGACCACATGGCCATCTCGAACGCGCCGGTGTCGGAGCCGGGCACGATGCCGATGCGCCAGTCGTCGGGGATGCCGAGCATCTCGCGCTGGCGGTCGATGACTTCTGCGAGCTTGGCCTTGCCGGGCTTGCCTCGGTGCGAGCGCCCGAGGCAGGCGTCCTTCAGGCCGTCGAGCGACCAGCCCGGTCGCTTCGCACACGGGCCCGAGGAGAAGTTGGGATTCAGCGGTCGATTCGCGGGTTTCATTCCACTTCCTGCGGATCTAGGATGGTTGCATGGAGCTTCGAGCGATCGCCCGGGACGTGTATGCGTGTCTCCAGGAAGATCGAGGCCTGGGTTATAGCAACTCCGGGCTCGTGAACCGTGGCGGGGGGCTCGTGGTCGACACCTTCTGGGATCTCCCGCACACGCGCGAGATGCTCGAGGCCTACGCCACGGTCTGGCCGCGGCCCGCCGAGCGGGTCGTCAACACCCACCACAACGGGGACCACTGCTGGGGGAATCAGCTCTTCCCCCAGGCCGAGATCATCGGCCACCGTCTCTGTCGCGACCTGTTCGAGGCTGCGGGGACGCCGGCGGGCCTCGAGGTCTTGAAGGGCCTCGCCGCGAAGCCGGGGACCGAGCCGGGCATCGCCGAGTTCGGGCGCCGTCTCTCCGACTGGGATTTCAACGGCATCGAACTCACGCCTCCGACGACGATCCTGGACGAGCGGATGGAGCTCGACCTCGGTGGGCGCGCGGCGCACCTGATCTACGTCGGCCCCGCCCACACCGCGGGCGACGTCATCGTCCACCTGCCCGAAGAGGGCGTGCTGTTCGCGGGCGACATCCTCTTCCATCGCTGCACGCCGATCGGTTGGGAGGGCACGACGGACAACTGGTGCAAGGCCCTCGATCTCATGGTCGAGCTCGCACCCGAGACCGTGGTGCCCGGCCACGGCCCGATCTGCGACGTCGAAGGGCCGAAGCAGATGAAGGCTTACCTCCAGTACGTGTTGTCCGAGTGCCGCCGCTTTCGCGAGGCCGGCCTCACGCCGCTCGAAGCCGCGCGCAAGATCGACCTGGGGCCCTTTGCCGACTGGACCGAGCCGGAGCGGCTCTACTTCAACGTCTCGCGGGCCTACCGCGAGCTCGAGGGGCAGCCCTGGGACGCCCAGTTCGACACGGGCGAACTCTTCACGGGCATGATGCAGCTCGCCAAGGAGTGGGGTCGCCTCTAGAACCCCGGGGTGGCTGCCACCGCGCCTCTAGAAACCCGGGTTGCAGCCGCCGTTCACGCAGAACGGGAACTCATAGCCCGAGGGTGCTGCGGCGAAGGGTGTTCTGCATCGTCGATCTCCCACGGTCCGATTGCCGAGGCCACCGGCCTGCGCTGCGCGCGAGGCGCCCTCGGATCGAAAATCGATCCGAAGGGAATCGATACGGAAAAGGGGCGCGGACGCTTCAGGGCTCGAGGCGTGCCAACTCGGTGCGGGCCTGCTCGGCCTCCGGGAAGGGCCCGGCGGCCAGCGCCGCGCGGAACGCTTCGCGGGCCTCGGGTTCACGCCCGGCCCGGGCGAGCGCCAAGCCCAGGCGGAAGCGGAAGCCCGGGTTGTCCGAGGCGCGGGCGACGGCCTGGGAGAACGCCTCGATGGCCTCCTCGGATTCCCCTCGTGCGAGCCGGACCCATCCGAGCGTGTCCAGGGTGGCGCCTTCGGGCCGCAGGCGAACGGCTCGCTCGGCGAGTTGGACGGCGAGGTCGAAGTCGTGGCCCGCACCGGCCAGGAGCCATGCGAGGTCGTTGCACGCGCCGATGTGGAGCGGGTTTGCCGTCACGACCTTGCGCAGCCAGCGCTCGGCCTCCTCGGTGTCGCCCTGGGCCGCGAGGATCTTGGCAGCCAGGTACGCGCTTTCGAGATCGCCCGGCGAGTTCTCCGCCGCGCGGAGCAGCAACCCCAGGGCCTCGGAGTCGTCGCGGCCGCGGAGCCAGCTGCCGAGGTTCGCCAGGGCGCGGCCATCGTCGGGAGCCTGAGCGACGGCTGCGCGCAAGGTGGCCTCGGCGCCCTCTTCATCCTGGTCCGCGGCCTGTACGCTGGCTTGGATCACATAGAGGGGGATCGAGTCGGGGTGCTCCCGCCGCGCGCGAGAGACCGCGGCGAACCCGGCTTCGGCATGGCCCGCTGCGACGGCATTCACCGCATAGGCCCGAAGGACGGGAAGGGCGTCCGGATCGGCCAGGTCGAAGCCGGCGCGTTGCGCCTGATCGATCCGTGCGACGGCCGCGGCCGGGCCTTGGCTCCGCCGCAGGACCTCCGCGAGCAGTACCAGCGCTTCGGGGTCGGCCTGGGAGCGCAGCACGCTTTCGAGCAAGCCCGCGGCGGCGCTCTCCTGCCCGAGCGCAGCGATCGAGCGCGCTTCGAGCAGCGCGGTCTCGCGCGGGAAGGTGGCTCGGCTGCTGCGATGGCGGCGGAGCAGCTCGACCGTGCCGTTGTGGTCGCCGAGGCCGTGCGCGAGCCGCGCGGCCATGAGCGCGGCGTCGGTGGCCGTGGGGTCGAGGGTCAAGGCACGGCCCCAGGCCTTGAGCGCACGGTCGATCTGGCCGTCCGCCTGGGCCGCAACGCCGAGCCAGTAGTGGCTGCGGGGTTCGCCGGGGCGGCTTCGGACCGCTTGTTCGAGGGCGTCGAGGGCAGCACCCGGGTCGCCTTGCGCGAGCTGCAGGCGTCCTTCGATCAACATCGCCAGGGCCGGGACGCCGATCTGCCCGCGGGCTTCGCGGGCCTCGTCGAGTTCGCCGAGTTCGAGCAGCAACATCGCGCGCTGGAACTGCAACGCGTCCAGCTCCTCGCTCGTGGTGTCGGCGCCGTCGGCCGAGGCGCTGGCAATCGCGCGGTCGAGTGCATCGCGCGCGCCGGCGAGGTTGCCGCGCCGCAGCCGGAAGCTCGCGACGGCCTGCCAGCTGCTGGCGGTCCGAACGTACAGCGGCGACGTTTCGCTGCGGCGTTCGGCGGCCTCGACCAGGAGTCGATCCCCCGCTTCGACATCGCCGCGCGCGGCCAGGCGATGGGCGAGGGCGAGGCGTACGCCGAGAGCCGACGGATCCTGGGCGAGAGCCCGTTCCAGGGCCGCGAGGCTGCTCGCGGAGTCTCCGTGCTGGTCGAAGTACTGGCTCGCGCCTTGGAGGACGGCCGGGTCCGCGGGGTGGCGGTCGAGGCAATCGCGCCAGATTGCGGCGACGTGCTCGGGGTCGCGCCGGCCTGCTTCGATGAACGAAGCCAGGGCGACGCAGGCCGCGGCGTGCCGGCTCGCTGGCCCCTGCTCGCGCGCCTCGGCTTCGAGTTTGACCAGCAATGCTTCGGCCTCCTCGACGCGGCCGAGTCGAGCGAGCGCCGTTCCCGCCAGGATCGGAGCCTGGGTGTCTTCGGGTGCGACGCGGAGAATGTGCCGGGCGTCGGCCAGGGCTTCCTCATCAGAGCCGATCTGCAGGTGTGCGGTGGCGCGGATGCGAAGCGCCACAGGTTGATCCGGGTGGGCCTCGAGGACCCGGTTCACGGCTTCGAGTGCCGGGCGCGGGCGAGCGTCCCGCAGATGGGCGGAGGCGAGCAACAGCCCGGCGGGCACCGCCCAGCGCTCGTTCTCCAAGGCGCGCTCGAGCGGAGCGAGGGCCGTCTGGGTTCGGCCCACTTGGATCAGCACCTGTCCGAGCAGCAGATTCGCCGGTCCGTCGCCGGGCCTTCGCTGAACCACATTCTCGAGCAAGGGGAGCGCCGCCATCGGGCGCCCCTCAGCGACGAGCGACTGCGCCTCGTCGAGCTGGGCGTCGATGGCCGGTGCACACGCGGTGAGTGCCGTGAGCGCGAGGCTCGCAACGGTGCTTGCGAGGGCGCGGCGGAGAGTCGGCGTGCAAGGGTGGTTCGTCGGGTGTTGAGATCGAAGGGACATGGATGCAGGGCACCTCGTCCGCTTCGTCTGGCGGACTACCCAAAATAGGTCGGGCGATGAGGGTTTCCAACCCCGTTCTGTTTGTTTTGGGCGGATCCCTGTGATCACTCGGTCTGTAGGCGCCTCCCCCCGAACCCGACCGAACACGGTGCCTTCCGTGGGGAGCCACGCCTCGCCCGCCGAGAGGTTGCGCTCAAGAGAGGCCGCGAATTGCCGATGATTTTCACGAGAGTTCGTGCCCGACGGCCCTGGCTGAAACCGGCCGGTCGTTTCGGAGGGGGGATCCGTGAAGAGAGCATGTGACGTGAACGCGCCCAAGGCGCTCGCGCTGATCGGACTGGCCGCATGCCTGCTCGTACCCGCAGTCGCCACGGCGATCTCGGAGTACAAGGTGAAGGCGGCCTTCCTGCTGAATTTCGGGAAGTACGTGGAGTGGCCGTCCTCCGCCCAGGGCGGCGCGCTCGAGATCTGCGTGCTCGGCCGCGATCCCTTCGGTTCCACTCTCGACGACACGCTCGCGGGTCGCACCGTGGGCAGCCGCAGCGTCAAGGCGCGTCGGGTGTCGAGCTCGGCCGACGCGGATGAATGCAGCATCCTCTTCGTGAGCCGGGCCGACCAGGCGCGCGTCTCAGACGTGGTCGCCCGCTTCGCCGACTCACCCGTCTTGCTCGTCGGAGAGCAGGACCGCTTCGCCCGACAGGGCGGAATGATCAACTTCGTCGAGGTGAACCAGCAGGTCCGCTTCGAGATCAACGAGGCCGCCGCAAAGCGCGCGGGCCTCAAGATCAGCTCGCAGCTGCTCAAACTCGCCACGATCGTGGATGGCGGGTAGGAGATTCCATGCGCTCGTTTGGTGACATGTCGATCCGCCAGAAGCTCACGCTCAACGTCCTGGTGACCTCGCTCGCAGCCCTCGTGATCGCCGCTGGCGGCTTCATGACGTACGAGTGGGTGACCTACGAGCAGAAGATGGTCCGGGATATCGGAACGCTGGCCGAGATCATCGGCACCAACAGCACCGCGGCCCTGGCGTTCAGTGACCCGGACGCTGCGGGCGAGACGCTCTCGGCGCTCTCGAAGGAAGCACGCATCCTCGAGGCCGTGATCTATGACACGGACGGCGACGTCTTTGCGACCTACAGCCGAACCCACGGAACCGAAGGGGTCGTGCCGCCGCCCGTGAACCTCGAATCGCACGAGTTCGGTGAAGGCGCCCTGGTGATGTTCAAGGACATCATCAGCTACGGCGACAAGGCCGGCACGATCTACCTGAAGAGCGATCTGACCGAGATGCGCGAACGCCAGCAGGCCTACATGCTGCTCGCCTTCGGCACCGCCATCGTCGCCGCGCTGGTGGCCCTACTGCTCGGCAGCCGTCTTCAGCGAGCGATCTCGAGCCCGCTCGGCGAGCTGGCCGAGAGCGCCGAGGCCGTGGCCGAGGGCGACCTGCGAATCCAGGTCGACATCTCGAGCAACGACGAGATCGGGATCCTCGCGGGAGCCTTCAATGGCATGGCCCACGGCCTGCGCAAGCTGATCGGCGAAGTCCACGAGAACACCAACTCCGTGCGGGTCGTGACCGACGGCCTGCTCACCGCCAGCGACGCGATGATCCACGAAGGCCAGCGCCAGGAGCACGCCGTCGAGGAGGCGGCCGAATCCATCGAGGCCGTGACCTCGTCCATCGGCGACGTGAACAAGAACGCCGAGCGGCTGGCGGACTCCGCCAACGAGACGTCGAGCTCCATCCTTCAGATGGACGTCGCCGTGAACGAGATCGCCGGCAACATGGATCACCTCTCGGAGTCGATCGAGATGACCTCGTCCTCGGTGGTCGAGATGACCCAGAGCATCAAGGAGGTCGCGCGCAGCGTAGACGTCCTGAACGAAGCCACCGAAAGCACCACGGCCTCGGTCCACGAGCTGAACACCTCGGTCCAGCAGGTCGAGCAGAACGCCCAGCACAGCCAGGAGCTGTCGGATAAGACGGCCCAGGAAGCGGAAGAAGGCATGAAGGCGGTGGGCGAGACCATCACCGGCATGCGCGACATCAAGAAGCGCTTCGAGGCGCTGCAGGGCGTGATCGGGAACCTGTCGGGCCGTTCGGAATCGATCGGTGAGATCGTGAAGGTGATCGACGGGATCGCGGAGCAGACGAACCTGCTCTCGCTGAATGCGGCGATCATCGCTTCCCAGGCCGGCGAGCACGGCAAGGCGTTCGCGGTGGTCGCGGAGCAGGTGAAGAGCCTGGCCGATAAGACGGCGCTTTCCACGCGCGAGATCGCGAGCCTGATCGAGAGTGTGCAGGACGAGACCGAGAACGCGGTCGTCGCGATGGCGGAGGGCTCCGGCACGGTGGAGCAAGGCGTGAGCCTCACCGAGAGGGCGGGCCAGTTGCTCGGCGAGATCATCCAGAGCTCGCGGATGTCGACCCAGATGGTCACCGAGATCGTCATGGCCAACAAGCAGCAGGCCAAGGACATCCAGCAGGTCGACGATGCGATGGAGCAGGTCAAGGAGATCGTCCAGCACATCAACACGTCGATCCACGAACAGGATCGCGCCAGCAGCGAGATCACGCGCGCGGTGGAGAACATGCGAGCCCTCGGCCAGGAGGTGAAGCGAAGCACCTCCGAGCAGAGCAAGGAGAGCAAGCTCATCACCAACGCGGTCGAGAACGTGACGGCGATGATCAACCAGATCGCCGCCGCCATGCAGGCCCAGACGCGCGGCGCCGCAAAGATCGACGAGGCCCTGAACGTCTTCCGTGAGGTCAAGGTCGAGAGCGGTCGCAAGGCGGAAGAGATGAAGGGGATGGTCGGGACGCTGTCGGCCCGCTCGCGCAAGCTCGAGCAGGAGGTCGGCCGCTTCCGCACCGACTGAGTCCAGACTTCAAGGACTCGAGCGCCGACTGAGCCCAGACTTCGAACTAGATGTAGTTGCCTTGGCCGTAGCTGAGGCGCCGCTTCGTGCCCTGGACGCGCGACGCCTCCTCGAGGAGGTCAGCGGTCGTGATGGGTGCGGTCGGCTCCCCGGCCGCTTCGCAGCGCGCCTTTCGGCGCAACACGCCGTGCAGGATCCGGGTCCACTCGGCCGCCGTGTGCTCGCCGTAGGGGCGCACGGCTTCGTTCCAATCCACATCCTCGAAGAGCGGCCGGCCCGCCCGCTGGCTCGCGCTCGCCGCGTGGATCTCGAGCGCCGCCACGATGTCGCCCGGGAAGATGGGCGTCACCTCCACCACCCGTTCGAACCGCTGGTGCGAGAGGAACGCAGGCCGCAGCGTGTCGGGGTAGCTCGTGGAGCCGAGGGTCAGGATGTCCTGGGCGGCGACCGTGCGATCGACGAGGTCGAGCAGGAAGTCCATCACGGGGCCGACGGGCAGATCGTCGCGCTGGGAGCCGAGCTCGTGCGCCTGGTAGAACTCGAGCTCGTCGAAGAAGACCGTCGTCGGCGGCAGCTCTTCGAGGGTCTGGCTCCACTCCTCGACCAACTCGCCGACCTTGCCGCCGTGGCGCAGCGTCTCCATCACGAGGCGAGGCACCTGCACGAGCAGGAAGCCCGTCTCGGTTTGCGAGGCGAGGGCTTCCGCCAGGAGCTTCTTGCCCGTGCCGCGCCCGCCGATCAGAAGTAGGCCCGAGGGAGGGAAGGTGCCCCAACGCCCGTACACGTCCGGGCTGGTGGCGGCGCACGCAAAGGTCAGAAGCTCGTCCTTGGGGCTGGCGAGGCCGCCGACCTGGTCGAAGGTGAGTTCGGGGGTCGAGAGGCGGGTCGCCTTGGCCACCGGCGCGAACTTGCGCGAGAAGCTCGTCCACAGGTTTCCTGCGCGTTCGGCTTGAATCGGGTCGATCGTCCCCATCCACCGGAGCCTAGCAGGGGAAGGTGGGGGCCGGTCACGATGGCGGCGAGAAGCGGGCGCGCAGTGGGGCCGAGGGTGTAGCTTCGTCGGTCGTCATGAGGCCCGCACCTCCGGAAGCGCCGCTGTGGCTCTGAAGCTTCGTCTTGCGCTGGGGCTGCTGGCCCTCGTCGCCGTGGCAGGCTGGGCCCGCTTCGCGACCGACGTCTGGGTGGTTCACGATGACGGCGTCCAGCTCGTCGTGCCCGGCGACCCCTACTACCACTTGCGACGCATCACCTGGTCGGCCGAGCACTTCCCGCGCGTGCTCGAAGTCGACCCCTACCTCAATTTCCCGCACGGCGGGCGGGTGGTCTGGCCACCGGGCTTCGATTGGCCCATCGCCGGCGCGGCGCGGCTTCTGGCAGGGAGCGACGACCCGGTCGGCGTCGAGCGTGTGGCCGCGCGCGCCCCGGCCGTGCTCGGGATCCTCGGCGTCCTTTCGGTCTTCTGCCTGGCGTGGCGGTGGTTCTCCCCGACGGCGGCCTGGGTGAGCGCCGGGCTGCTGGCGCTCTTGCCGAACCACGTCCTCCACTCCCAGGTCGGGCAGCTCGATCATCACGTGGCGGTGTCGCTGGCCGCGCTGGCGCTGCTCGCCGCAGCGATGGGGCTCGTGTCGGCACCGCGTCCGACGGGCCGGCGGACGGTGGCGACAGGGGTGTTGTTCGGCGCCAGCTTGCTCCTCTGGCCTGGGATGTTGATCCACGTCGGGCTTCTCGAGGCCATGCTCTGCATCTGGATGCTCTCGGCCGAGTCGCGCGGTGAGGCATCCACCCGCGCTCTCGCCCTGGGGAACCTGAACGCCGGGGCTTTCGTGGCCGTCGTACCGTTCGCACTCGGCAAGAGCTGGCCCGAGTTCGGGGCGTGGAGCCCGTGGGTGCTCTCGAACTTTCAGCCCTGGTTCTTCCTCGCCGCGGCGTTGACGCTCGGTGCGGTGGGGCTCGCGTGGCGCTTCGCGGGCCCGACTCGCGCGGGTCGGTTGGGCATCGCGGGCGGCTTCGCCGGCGCGGGGCTGGCCGTGGCGTTTCTCATGATTCCGGGCCTGGGCGACACGCTCGCTCAGGCGGCGGGTTGGTTCTCGAAGGAGGAATCCTTCCAGCACAACGTGAGTGAGCTGCGACCGATGGACGCGACGCTCGCCGTTTCGCGCTTCACCTGGTTGGCGCTCGCGTTCCCGTTCGCGTGGTGCGGACTGGCCTGGGCGAGTTGGCGTCGCGGAGTGGCGACGGAGCGACTCGTGCTGCTCGGTCTTGCGGCGGCCTTCTGTGTGCTTGCTCTTCTCCAGCGGCGCTTCGGGAATTCGTTCGCGGTGATGTTCGTCCTGGTCTGGGGTGTCGGGGTCACCGAGGCGTTGGCTGCATCGCGTACGAGGGCGGGCTGGCGCTGGCCGGTGCGTGGCGCGGCGGTGTTGGTCGGCCTTGCCGCTCTGATCTCGATCGTCGAGTTCCTGGGCCCGCGGCAGGCGACCCTCGCGCGTGCCCACGCGGACCCGGCCGTTGCACGCCGCGGCCCGCTCCCGGTGGAGCACCGGCTCTTCGATGCTGCCGGTCGCTGGCTCGAAGGCGCGTCGCCGCCGACGAAGGGCTGGCACGACCCGAGTCTCACGCCCGAGTACGGCCTTCTCGCGCGCTGGGACGCCGGACACCTCGTTCGCTACCGGGCGCGGCGACCGCTCGTTCAGGACAACTTCGGCGTCTACGGCGGGCGGGAGAACTACGAGCGCGCGGAGCGCTATTACGCGGCCGAGGAAGAATCCGAAGCCGTGGCGCTGCTCGAGGCCATGGGTGTCCGCTACGTCTTGGCCGACCTGCGTGGGGCGGGCCGCCCTCCGAAGTACGGCGCGCGAACGATGACGGCGCGCCTGGCGCGCGATTGGGGTTCGGCGCATGGAGCCGTGCCCGCGCTCTCCCACCACCGGCTCCTCTGGCATCAGCGCAGCGGCGACGGGCGCGAACTGGCCGTGGAGCCACCCGGCTCGGCGCTCGGTGTCTGGGAGATCGTCGCCGGGGCCCGGGTCGAGGGCCGCGCGACGCCGGGGGCCGAGGTCGAAGCGTCGCTCGAAATGAGGACCGAGAGCGGGCGTCCGCATCGGCACCGCGCGACGACGCGCGCGCAGGAGGACGGCACGTGGGAGCTCGTCCTCGCCTATCCCACGGATCAGGCTTGGAGTTCGGCGCTCTCGGCCCTAGGGCCCTGGCGGGTTCGCAGCGGCTCGACGTCGGCGGACCTCGAGGTCGCGGAGGAAGCCGTCCGCAACGGCGATTCGGTCGTGGGGCCCGACCTCGGCGGCTAGGCCTCTCCCTCAGCGAAGTCCGGATAGAGCGAGAGCATGCTCGGGTTCAGGAAGATCCGATCGAAGCCGGCACTCGCGAGAGCCGCGTGGAACACGACGTGTTCGCAGTCGCTGCCGCCGTAGCGGCCGGCCGCGAAGGCAGCCATGGAGTAGACGGCGAGGCCGCTAAAGCCTGAGTCGATCGGGATCGGGGGGGTGCCGCGTGGGAAGAGCATCGGTCTCACCCCGCGCGGCCTGGCGGCCTCCCGCTGGCCGGGTCCGCGGAAGGCCCAGCCGTCACAGAAGAACGGGCGGGCGCCCTGGAAGCGGATCCCGGTCGAGGCCATGGCGTCCCAATCGTCGAGGCCCAGGGCGTTGGCAAGGCCCAGGTAGCTCCAGCCCTCCAGATCCAGGTCCGCCACGATCACGTAGTCGAAGTCGCCGAAGCTCTGGGTCACCGCCTCGTGAACCCGGTTGCGGCAGCGTGCGAGGGCTGCGGCTCGGGTGAGATCGCGGATCGACGGCCAACGCGGTGTGCCGTGGGTCTCGGAGATCACCTGGAGTCGCGGGTCCCGACGGGCGGCTTCGGAGAGCAGCTTCGGCGTCTGGTCACAGGAGTCGTTCTCGTGCACGACGATCCGGTGGTCGGCGAAGAGCCCGCCCAGGTGCGAGAGCCGCGCGAGATTCAGCGGAAGCTCGCGCTCCGCGTCGCGCGCCAGGCCACAGAGCACGGCCCGCGACCCGGCCATCCGCTCCTGGCCGCGCTGGCACGCGGCCTCGAATGTCCGCCGGTAGATCGGTACGCAGGGCCAGGCGGCCTCGTCGAACTCGACGCGGTGCCGTTCCTCTCGGAGCCCGCGGAGAAACCCCGGGATTGCATCGCTCGACTCGGCCGGATCCACGGCTGGCAGGGTAGGCGCCAAACGGCAGTCGGGCACGAAAAAAAACGTGAGGCCGAAGGCGACGGCGCGGAGGCAGTTATCCTCGGCGGTCGGTGAAGATCGTCGACGTCACGCCGCGATTCGATGCAGCGCCGGGCCGCGGGTCCGACGTGCGAATCCATGGCGTCCTTCGGCAGATCTCGCGATCCCACGAGGTGCGACAATTCTCCCAGGCGACGTGGCAGGACCTTCGGTGGCAGCCCCGCAGCAGGACGATCCGGCACTCGAGCACCTGGGAACAATGGCAGTGGGTCCACCCCCTGGCCGCGGCGCTCGGTGGCGTGCCCGTGCGGGCCTGGCCGAACGCGCCCCTCTGGGCCGGGCGCGCCCTCTCGCTCTTCGGCCCGCGGAAGCTCGACACCTGGCTCGCCTGGGCGGACGTCGTCCTGGTTGAATTTCCCTGGCAGTTCGACTTCTGCCGACGACGCCGCGCGGGCGGGCCGTTGGTCTACGCCTCGATGAACGTGGAAGCGCAGAAGTTCGCGTCGTGGGCGCGGGCTTCGGGCGTCGACCCGGAGGGCGATCGTTGGGTGAAATGGGTCGAGCGCGTGGAGGCCGAAGCCGTGCGCGGAGCCAACTGCATCCTTGCCGTCAGCGAGGCGGACGCCGAAGACTTCACCCAGCGCTACGGCTGCCCCGAGTCGAAGCTCGTGGTCGTCCCCAACGGCGCCGACACGACCCGGATCCGGCCCGTCCCGATGCGGGTGCGGCCCGTCGCGAGGCGTCGCCTCGACCTCCCCGAACGGCCCACGGTCTTGTTTGCGGGCTCGGACGTCCCCGCAAACCGGGTCGGGCTCGACTGGCTAGGCCGCGTGGCGGCCCTGGCACCGGAGTTCTCGTTCGTGGCCGTTGGCTCCGTGAGCGCTCCGGCCGTGGTTCTACTCGAGTTCCTCGCCGCGGGGCTTCCCACTCTGGCGTTCGCGGATTGCCTGGGTGGCCTCGAACTCCCGGTGGTGTGCGTCGAGAAGAACGCCCGCGCGATTGCCGACGCCCTGCGATCTCTCGCGCGCGACCCCGAGCGGGCCTCGCAGCTCTCGCACGCCGCCCGCGATGCGATCGCTCCCGACTGCGACTGGCAAGAGACGACGGCGCCGCTCGAACGCGCTCTAGCGAAGCTGGGCTGACCCGCTAACCCGCTAGGCCGTTGTCGACTTCTCGAAGATGAAGAGGCGGTTCAGGCCCAGCTGGAAAGCCTTCACGGCCACCGTCCGGAAGCCGGCGCGCTCGAAGATCGGGCCGGTCTCGTCGACGTCGAAGCCGTGGTGTTCGCCGATGTCCATGCCATCGGCCAGGCGAAGGAAGATCAGCACATCGACGATCTTGTCGACGAGGGGGTGGGGCACGGTCAGCACCACCCGGCCGCCGGGCGCGAGGAGGCGGTGGCAGGCGTTGGCGAATTCGTCGGGCGCCTGGACGTGCTCGAGGACGGCGAGAGCGGTGATGCAGTCGAACCTCTCGGGCTCGGCTTCGAGATCCTTCGGGAAGACCCCACGCTCGATGCGGACGCTGCCCGCTTCCGAAGGCTCCGCCACGCCGTCGATCCCTACGGCACTTTCGATGCGGTCGCCCACGCGGTCGATCAGGCTACGGTCGAAGCAGCCGACGTCGAGCAGGCGGTCGCCGGCGCGGACCCAATCGGCGGCCCGTCGGATGCGCAACTGGCGCAGGATGCGATCGGCGACGCGCATGCCGGCTAGCCGCGCCGCCGCTTGATGCCGAGCATCGAGTAGACGAAGGACATCAGGATGGTCTGGATTCCGATGGCGGCGAGGGTCGAACCGAACACCATGGGCCGCAGCGTCACCGAGCTGTCGAGGGGGCCGAAGCCTCCGCCTGCCCACTCGAGAGCGAGGCGTGCGATGAGGAAGATCCCGACGGCGGTCACGAGCAGCCCGCCGAGCAGGCCGCGCTCGAGGGTGAAAACCTCGAAGCT
>JAFDDA010000181.1 GCA_019311105.1 Deltaproteobacteria bacterium | reverse complement strand
CGCGGTCTCGGGCCGAGTGGCGTTGACGGTGACGATGCTCGGCGTGTTGGCGACCGCCGTGCTCGAACTTCCGCCGTTCTTCCGCGTGCTGCGCGGCGGCGCGATCCCTCGCGGCCTCGGCTACCGCACCGCGGAATCCTAGGTCGTGATACCCTGCCGCGCGCCGCGGGTTCCCCACGCGGAACGGAGGCTCCACCTTGTCTGCGATCCATCCGAACGAAGCACAGCTCCAGGCATTTCTCGCCGAGGCGGAGGACGGACCGATCGTGATGATCAATCTCCTCCGATACCGCGAGAAGGCGGACTACGAGGCCGGCGCTGCCGAGGCGCCCTGCACCGGCCAGGAAGCCTACGGTCGCTACTCCGACGGCGTGATGCCGCTGCTCGCGAAGCACGGGGGGCGGCCCATCTGGATGGGCCTGGCTCGAACGACCCTGATCGCCCCCGAAGGCGAGACGTGGGACAACGCGATTCTCGTCGAGTACCCGACGCGCAAGGCCTTCATCGAGATGACCACGAGCCCCGAGTATCAGGCCATCGGGCACCACCGGACCGCGGCGCTCGCGGACTCGCGCTTGATCGCGACCTCCGGCGTGCTCGTGCCGCCGCCGCCCGCGGGCTAGATGCGAAGGTTCGCCGCGGAAGCGATCGGCACCTTCGCTCTGGTCTTCGCCGGGACGGGTGCGATGGTGACCCACGACGTGACAGGTGGCGTGGTGACCCACGTGGGCGTGGCCCTGACCTTCGGCCTCGTGATCCTGGCCATGATCTACGCCGTGGGCGACGTGTCGGGTGCGCACTTCAACCCGGCGGTGACCGTCGGGTTCTACGTCGCGCGACGCCTGCCCGGTGTGGACGTGCTGCCCTACGGCGCCAGCCAGACGCTCCCCGCGATCGGCGTCGCCGAGACCCTCGTGCTCGAAGTGATCCTCACCTTCTTCTTGATGTTCGTGATCCTCGGCGTGAGCACCGGGGCCAAGGAGGAGGGCGCGACGGCCGGGCTCGCCATCGGGGGCACCGTGGCGCTCGCCGCACTGTTTGCCGGGCCGCTCACCGGCGCGTCCATGAACCCCGCCCGCTCGCTCGGGCCCGCGCTGCTGGGTGGCCAGATGGGCTCGCTCTGGATCTATTTTGTGGCACCCTTGATCGGTGCGGGGCTCGCCGTCGTCGGCTGCCGCTGCACACGTGAAGAGGGCTGTTGCACCGCCGAGGCGCGGGCCTGAACCCGCTAGGAGAACCCATGTTCATTGCCATGAACCGCTTCCGCATCACGCCCGGCCGCGAGGACGTCTTCGAAGACCTCTGGCGCTCGCGGGATTCGAATCTCGAGGGCGTGCCCGGCTTCCGCGAGTTCCACCTGCTGCGCGGTGCCACCGACGAGGAGTGCACGCTCTTCGCATCCCACACGATCTGGGATTCGCGCGCAGCCTTCGACGACTGGACGGAATCGGAGTCGTTCAAGAAGGCCCATTCCCAGGCTCGCGCCCCGAGCGGGACCTACCTCGGCCACCCGCAGTTCGAAGGCTTCGAGGTCATCCTCGAACACTGAGCCGGGATCGCGTCGTCCAACCCAACACCGAGCTGGGCTAGGCGTCGTCGAGCGTCTCGAGGAAGGCGTCGGCTTCGCGGATCGAGCGGCCGAGCTCGTCGAGCAGGCGCTTCACGTCGCCCTCGATGGAGCCGACCGTGCCCTCGAGGCTCGCGATCGCCCGGGCGTTCAGGTTGTGCTTCAGGTAGAGCACCTGGTCGCGGAAGGCCTGGAGCACGGGCGCCATGCGCTGCTCCGAACGACGCATGGCGGCCATCAACCCGTCGTAGCGTGTGCGCGTGCTTCGGAGCTGTCTAGGGCGTCGGCGAGATCGCGGTAGACCGTTTCGACGTTGCCCCCGTCGTAGTGGGTGACGGACTGGAAGCGCTCGTAGGCGGATTGGAACTCCTCCTGGGCTTCGCGCTGTTCCTTGCGCGTCGACTCGACGCGGCTCTTCAGGATGTGGCGCTTCTCCTTGCCCACGCGCTCCATGGCGCCGTAGTAGGCGGTGCTGCATCCGAAGAGCAGCGGGAGGAGGGCGAGAGCGAGGATGCGGGTCGTCTTCACGGCTGGATGCCCCGTTCGCGTGGGGCGGCGGGCTGGTGGCGTCGGCGTTCGCTCGTGGCCAAGGCGGCGAGCAGGGCGTTGCGGAGGTCGCGCGGGTCGATGACGTCGTCGTAGGCGAGGGTGTCGGCGGCGCGCCACGGGCCGTCGGCCTCCTGGGCGTCGAGTTCAGTCTGCAGGTTCGCGTCGGCGCTCGCGGCGCTCCCGCCGCCGCCCGCCGGCATGGCGCCGAGCGTCGCGCCGGGGAAGGCGAGCGTCGCCGTCTGCCGGTCGAAGGGGTTCATGGCCATGATCGAGCTGCCGAAGCCGAAAGCCTTGCGGAGGGTGACGTGGAGCTTCGGCACGCGCAGTCCGACCTGGGCCGAGAAGAGCCGCGCGCCGGCTCGGAGCGCGCCACTGCGTTCCGCAGCGCTGCCCGCGAGGACACCCGGCGTGTCGGCGAGGAACACGACGGGGAGATGGAAGGCATCGGCGACGGCCAGGAAGCGCGCGCCCTTGTCGGCCGCGGCGCGGTCGATGGCACCGGCTCGGACCTTGGGCTGGCTCGCGAGGACTGCGACGGCCTCGCCGCCGAGCCGCGCGAGCGCGGTGATGAGCGACCCACCGAAGCGGGACTGGAGTTGGAGCACGCTGTCGGCATCGAATGCGCGCGTGAGCACGTCGCCCATGTCGTAGGCCTGACGGTCGCCCGCCGGGACGACCTCGAGCAGGTCGTCGAGGCGCCGCGGGCCCTCCGCTTCGGCGGCGAGCGGCGGGTGCTCCCAGGCGTTCGATCCGAAGTAGGAGAGGTAGCGACGCGCCCGGGCGAAGGCCTCGTCCTCGTTGGCGACCACGTCGTGCACGACGCCGCTCGTGTCGACCTGGACCTCGGGGCCGCCGAGCGCGGCTTTGTCGATCTGCTCGCCGGTGGCGGCGGCGACGAGGGGTGGGCCGGCAGCGAAGATCGCGGCGTCTTGCGACATCACGGCGTAGTCCATGAGCGGGGCGGCCAGGGCGCCGTGGCCCGCCGAAGCGCCGAGGATGAGGCAGACGCTCGGGACTCGCCCGGAGAGCCGCGCGAGTTCTTGCAGATCGTTCGGCGCGCGGCCGTGGCGTTCGAGGGCGTTGCTCACGCGCTCGCCCGCACCTTCGAGCAGCAAGACGAGGGGCGTGCGCTCCTGGCCTGCCAGCTCGACGAGCCGTTGCCGCTTGGCGTGGGTGCCGACGCCGATGGAGCCGCCCTGGGTCGTGAAGTCTTCGGCGCCGATGAGGATGGGGCGGCCGTCGATCTGACCGCTGCCACACGGGAAGGCGTCTGCCGGTGCGGGCGTCGCGGCGCCCGCACCAACGAGCGCGCCGATCTCGCGGAAGCTGCCGGGGTCGAGGAGGGCATCGATTCGCTGGCGTGCATCGCGGCGCCCGCCCGCGTGCTGGCGTGCGAGCCGCTCGCCGCCGCCCATGCTCTCGGCCGTGGCCTTGCGCTGCTCCAATGCATCGAGGCGCGGCTTCCAGTCCTTGGCGTCGGGCAACTCGATTCCTTCCAGGGCTTCGGGCGGTGGTAGTGTACCGGCACCTTGGAGACGCTCCAGCACCTGTTGACCCGTTGCCTCGGAGAGCTGCGCGAATGGCGTGCGGAGCACGCCGAGACGCTGGGATCCGACGAGTTCTACGGGCGCGTCGAGCGCAGCCTTCGCCAGCTCCGCCGCGTCCGCGAGGACGAGGACGCGGCGCGCCGGGTGATCGAACTCGAACTCCTGATCCGCGACGAAGGCCCGCTCGCGGAAGGGTTCATGCCCTCCCTCGAAGACCTCCACGACGCCGTGGCCCACGCCACCGCCTGAGGAGCCCCATGCCCGCCGTAAGCGACGACGATCTGAAGCAGCGCCTGCTCGCGACCTCGAAAGAGCTGCTCGCGCGCGGTCTGACCGAAGCGACGGCGGGGAATCTCTCGGTCCGCCTGTCGGGGGATCGGGTGGCGATGACGCCGTCCTCGCTGGCCTACGAGAGCATGACGGTCGAAGACCTGGTCGTCTTGGGGCTCGACGGCACGGTTCTCGAGGGCGAGCGCGCGCCGACCAGCGAGAAGTCTCTTCACCTGGCCTGCATGCGCGACCACGAGGACATCGGCGCCGCGATCCACTGCCACGCGATGTTCGCCACGATGTTCGCGGTGACGCACCAGCCGATCCCGTGCGTGATCGAGGAGTTCGACATCTACGTGGGCGGCGACGTGCCGGTGGCGGACTACCGGATGACCGGCTCCGACGAACTCGGGGAAGAGGTCGCGCGCCACGTGGGCGAGCGCGGGGCCGTGTTGATGGCGAACCACGGCCTGCTCACGGTCGGCAAGGACCCCGAGCAAGCCTTGAAGGTCGCCTCCCTCGTAGAGCGCACCGCCCAGGTCATCTGGGGCGCCCGAGCCCTGGGCGACCTCGTCCCGCTCCCCGACTCCACGCGCGAACGCTTCGCCCCAATCTACAAACTAATGCGCCAACGCTGACGGAGGGTGACGAAGGGGACGGTTCTCTTTGATGACGAAACCAGGGCCCGTTCCAGGACGCCAGCGTCTTAGTGGTTTCGTCATCAAAGAGAACCGTCCCCTTCGTCAGGGGGTGACGCTTACTTTGATGGCTCCGGCTTTTCGGTCGGCGGCCAGGGTGAAGGCTCGCTCGACCTCCGTGAGGGGGAGGGTGTGGGTGATGAGCTGGGCCGCGGCATCCCGGTGTTCGTCGAGGATCTGGAGCGAGTCGGCGAAGTCGGCGTGGTCGTCGCCGTGCTCGTAGCAGTAGGAGAAGCCGAGGGTCACCTCCTTCATCAGGAAGGGGAGCGTCTGGAGCGAGACCGGCGCCATGAAGACACCCAGAACGCTGACGGCCCCACCGGGACGCACGGCGATGCCGGCGGCGTTCAGGGTGTCGGCGGTGCCGCCCACGGTCTCCACGACGATGTCGATATCGCGTTCCTGGCCGAGCTGGGCGAGGGCCATGGGTTCGGCCTCGCGCTCGAGCAGGACCCGGTCGGCGCCCAGAGCCTCGGCACGCTCGGCCTGGTGCGCGTGCCGCGCCGTGGCGATCACCTCGCCGGCGCCGAACGCCTTGGCGGCCAACACGGTCAGGAGGCCGACGGAGCCCGCGCCGAGAACCAGCACCCGCTGGCCCGGCTCGAAGGCGACGCGCCGCAGCCCATGCACCGACACCGAGAGCGGCTCCGCGAGCGCGGCGATGGGGGAGGGCAGGCCCTCCGCGACGGGGAAGACGCGTTGCGCCGGCACGGTCGCGTACTCGGCGAGACCGCCGGGCGCGTGCACGCCGAGCAACTTGGCTTCGCGGCAGATGTTCCCGCGCCCCGCGCGACACGAAGTGCAGGTGCCGCACGTTCGGAACGGTTCCACCGCAACCCGCTGGCCGACCGTGACACCCGTGACGTCCGCGCCGAGCGACTCGATCACGCCCATCATCTCGTGCCCAGCCGGCATTCCCGGAGGCAGTGCGCCGACGCCCAGGAGCGCAAGGTCACTCCCGCAGATCCCGCACGCTTCGATGCGGACGCGAACGTCGCCGGCGTCGGCTTCGGGGGTGGCGAGGGATTGGAGTCCAATCTGATTCGGCCCGGACGAGACGGCGGCTTGCATGGTGCTGGATGTCATGGGGCGCAGCCTACCACGCGCTGGCGGTGGGCCGCGCACCGTGCGAGCCTGCCAGACCCATGGCGACCCTCATCCTGATCCGACACGGCCAGAGCCTCGGCAACGCCGAGCGACGTTTCACCCACGGGCCCGAAGAGCCCCTCACCGACCAGGGCCGCGACGAAGCACGAGCCGCCGGCCGACTCGTCGCCGCCCACTACGCCCCGGTCGCGCTCTACGCGAGCCCCTTCGATCGAGCCCAGGAAACCGCGCGCCTCATCGGCGAGTCCATCGGCCTGGAACTCGAGACCGTGGAGAACCTGCGCGAGCAATACTTCGGCGAACTGCACGGCCAGCCCTACGACTCGTTCGCCGCACTCGCCGAAGACGCCCCAACGACGCGCTGGCAACGCAGGCCCCCCGGCGGCGAAACCCTGCGAGAAGTCGCCGAACGACCGGCGACCCAGTCGTCGTCGTGAGCCACGGAGGGGTGATGGCGGCCCTGCGCGGCTACACGGCACGGGATCTGAACTCCGAACCCGAAGTCCCGAAGAACGCCGCCGGCTACACCCTCCGCCACGACGGAACCACCTACCAAGCCCCGGGCGAAATAGGAAAAACCCGATAAACAGCGAACGGTTGGCCGCCCAACCTCGACCAAACCGCGAACACCGAGGAGCGGGCCGTCGGCGGGGGCTCCCGGAGCCGAAATAAAGCGGAGCGAGGCTCGAAGCGGCGCAAGAACTCGAATCCATCAACCGAGTGAGCCATTCGGCGGAGGGAGCCCCCGCCGTCGGCCCGCGGCCTACCCCCCGACTCTCTCCATCACAGCCTTCACGACCAGCGGCCAAGCGATCGTCGCATCCGCAAAGACTTCGCAGTGCCGTCCCCCTTCGCCCTCGGGAACGAACTTCCCCCACGACACGCCCTCGGTGTAGCTGCACCCCGAAAGCCCGCCCCAGTGTTCCGGCTCCGGGCAGATCCGCGTCGCATACTTGAAGCGCCGCACCGG